>USRX01000020.1 GCA_900557275.1 uncultured Roseburia sp. | reverse complement strand
ACTATATCTAATATACTTGTTTTACCACTTCCATTTTTGTCGGTAAAAATCAAACGCTTTGTGTCGAAATCTTTATACTGACATAGATGTTAGAACAATGTTATAATAAAATCAGCTGAAAAGTAAATTTAAGGAGGGTATAAAGTGAAAAGTCATGTTAATATTATGGACTCTGATACAGCATATGAGAATGTAATTGTTTATCATGGTTCTGATCATATTTTAAAAGAACCAATTTATCAGGGTGGAAAAACAGATAATGATTATGGAAATGGATTTTATACCACTGAATATAAAGACCGTGCAAAAAGCTGGGCTGTTTTAAATGGTGATCCGGAATACTCTTTTGTTAACCGGTATATTTTGAATACTTCTGGTCTGAAAATAATGGATCTGAACGATTATGGTATCTTAGCCTGGATCGCAGAGGTCATTGCCAACAGGGGAACAAGCCTGGAGAGTGCTGAAATCACAGGTTCGCGGATTGTAGAAATGTACCGTATTTCTACAGCAGATTTTGATATTATCAAAGGCTATCGTGCAGATGACAGTTATACACAGGTCATAGAAGCTTTTTTGCTAAATCAGATCAATATTGAAGAAATAAAGAAACTTTTCTATAAAGGTTCTCTTGGTAATCAGATATTTTTGAAATCACAAAAAGCATTTAAACAGATTGAATGGAAAGATGCATGGCAGGTATACAAAGACGAATCAGATGTAACAGCTGATTTTCACGCTCGCAGAGAAGTAAATCAATTTTTTTCTGCAAGAAACCGTGCAATTTTGCTGGAAGGATTCGAAGTTCCGGGAATTACGGTGAGAACTGCTATGGGGAAATTTTTACTCTATCATCAGGAGGGCGATTTTTATGAATAATCCGGCATATGATTCAGGTTACCTGAACAGTGCAAAACTATCTGGAAGATATTTATTTAAATTGATAGCTCGAAACTGTTCTGACTGTTTTGGCATAATCTATAAATATATGAAAAGTGATTATCGTAGATATATGGATATGGGGAATCCCCTGTATTTATGTAAAACTCCGAAACAGATTATGGGAAATATGGGAATTACTGTAGATTTAAATGCAGAAATAAGTAATACTTATGATGAATTTATTCTGGAATGGATGTCTGACTGTTATATTACTCTGCAATGGAAGTACAGGCTTTGGTCTTCTGAAATAATTGACATTGTAAAACCGGAAAAATTATATAAGCAGTATTATCCACTGCACGAAACATCTCTTACCAATGCGGTTACAAAAATATATGAGATTTATCATTTGAAAGACTTATATATGCATCGTAGTGAACTACTCGACAACTGAGTTACCAGAGCATCTGAAACCATACGCATATCTGACCTATATATTGGATGAACTCAGAAAAAAGGAAGCTTTTCCTAAAGAGGAAGAATTAAAGAAACTGCTTCCATGGTCAGAGGATCTTCCGGAATACTGCCGTACTAAACTAAAAAATAATACAAAGCCATCTGATAGAGAATCTGGCAGACAGCCAGGAACAGTATCAGATGGCTTTTATAAAATGTCAATATACGGATGATTACCTACTTACCTGTGTACAGCTCGGTATCAGCATTGCCGACCTCGACCTGCTGACCATCGGGTTGGTCAATGATATGTTCACGGAGCGGCAGAATGACGGCTATTCGTACAAAGAGCTGGCAAGTCAGTCGGACTTCGATCGATTCTAAAGATTCGACTTATTTTACTTGACTTTGCAGACTATCTGATTTATTATACTCGTAAAGAAGTAACTTACGAGTTACTAACTCACGAGTATAATTATTGGAGGTAAGCAGATGAGTCAATTCTATTGCCGTGAGGATGAGCTGCGGAAACTGAATAAACGGTATGCAGGTGATAAGTTTGAGTGCATTGTCATCTACGGCAGACGGCGTGTTGGTAAAACGGCACTGATCAACGAGTTCTGCAAAGATAAGCCTACCATTTTCTTTTCTGCATTGAACACGACAGGAAAGGAAAATCTGGAAGCTCTCTCAAAGTCGATTATGAGTTTTGAGCGGCCGGATATGGAGTCTGCACCGGAGTTCAGGTCCTATGATGCAGCTTTGGATGAGCTGACAGCACTTTCAAAGGAAAAGAGGATTGTCTTTGTCATTGATGAGTATCCTTATCTTGCAAAAGCAAAACCAGCTATTTCAGCGATGCTGCAGCACATCATCGACCACAAATGGACAGAGTCCAAGATGTACCTGATTCTTTGCGGCTCCTCTATGAGCTTCATGGAGAGTCAGGTGCTTGGAAAGGAAAGTCCGTTGTATGGCAGACGTACTGGCCAGTTTAAGATTGAGCCGCTAGACTATAAAGAAACCGCTGTGTTCCACCCAAATCTGTCTGCAGAAGACAATTCCCTGATTTATGGGATCACGGGAGGAGTTCCCCACTATATCAATAAGTTGGATGTGCGAGATAGTGTGGATGAAGCTCTGTTGGATAATTTCTTTGACCGCTCCAGCTATCTGTATGAGGAACCGGGGAACTTACTGAAGCAGGAACTCCGGGAGCCGGCCATTTATAATGCAATCATTAAAGCGATTGCAGAAGGTGCTTCCCGAATGAACGATATCAAGATGAAGGTCGGCGAGGAAAACTCGGTCGTATCGAAGTACCTGAAAACGCTGATCGACCTTGGCATTGCGAAGAAAGAAACACCGATTACAGAAAAACCGGGTAAGAAAACCATCTATCTGCTGGCTGATAACTTCTTCCGTTTCTGGTATCGGTTTGTGCCAATCAATATGAGTGCCATTGACTCTGGCAGAATTGCAAAGACATATCCACACGCTGTAAAGCAGTATCTTCCTGATTACATGGGTCTAATTTATGAGAAGATGTGTCAGGATTACCTGCTCTATTATTCGGATAGCCTTCCTATTGAGCTGAGTGAAATCGGCCAGTGGTGGGGGACAGACCCGAAGAAGAAAAAGCAGATACAGATTGATATCGTCGGAACTCCTGTTGAGGGCAAAGACTATATCATCGGTTCATGCAAATACCGGAATGAGAAAATCGGTGTGGATGAACTCGATTTGATTCGGGATTATGCCTCAGTTTTTGGAAAGGGCAACAACTATCACTACTATATCTTCTCGAAAGGCGGATTCACAGATGGACTTCTTCAGGCACAAGAGCGAGGTGAAGTTCGGCTGATAACGCTGGAAGCCCTTTACAAGGTAAGTAGGTAATCATCCGTATCTGTTTTTTTGTTTTTTATTCTGCTACAATCTCCTTAAAACTCAGGAGGTATTCTATATCACTATGAATAAAGAAGAAAAAGCAAAACTCTGGTCTGACCGTATCCAACAATACCAGACCAGTGGACAAACATGTAAACAATGGTGTACAGAAAACGGTATCCCTTTATCTACGATGGGATATTGGATCCGCAGATTTGCAAAAGAAGAGCCGGCATCCGAATCTGAACAGGATATGGTCTTTGTCAGACTTCCATCTGAACAGGAAGCTGCCAGAAAGCTGCTCTCTGAGGAATCTTCATCGGTGCGTATTTTTATTTCAGACAGTATCCGTATTGAAATATCTGATTCCTGCAGACCGGAACTGATGGAATCTATACTGGGATTCCTGCAGCGCCATGCTTGACCTGGCAGGAGGGACAACGGTATATCTCTCCTGTGGTGTCACTGATCTGAGAAAAAGTTACAATGGTCTGGCGGCTATCATCAAATTAAAATTTCACCTCGACCCATGCTCACGCTGCATGTTTGCGTTCTGCAACCGTCGGCGTACTTCTATAAAGATCCTTCAATGAGACGGATCCGGATTCTGGAGCCTGATGAAACGGCTCGACCGTAATGCTTTTCAATGGCCGGATACTCCAGATGAACTCCGTCAGGTGACTCTGAAAGAGATCCACTGGCTGTGTGACGGGCTCTCTTTAAATCCCAGGGGGTGCATTTGAGGAACACCATCCAAAGATCATCCTGTAAGCATAAGACAGCGGAGCTGTCAATCCCGTAAAAATCATGAAAAACAGGGCATTTCCCAGCGTATTTCCTATATCCGGAAACGCAGTTTTTTATAGGAAAACAGCTGGAACCATGATATACTTTTTATAACGCTAAAGCAGGGAGGACAGGACATGGAACCGATCTTTACAGATAAACAGCTGAATAACATGAGCCGTGAAGATCTGATCTCATTGATGAAGATCGTACAGGAACAGACAAAGAAGAAGGATACAGAGATCCGGCTGCTGAAGGATAAACAGAAAGAACTCGAATTCTTAAATGCCATGCTCTCTGACCGTCTTACCCTTGCGCAGAGAAAACAGTTTGGGGCATCCAGTGAAAAGTATGCCGAAGACTATGAACAGATGAACCTGTTCAATGAGGCAGAAGCCAATGCGGATGCGGAAACAGAGGAACTTTTTGAAGAGATCCGGTCATCCTCTTATAAACGTAAAAAAGAAAAGGAAAGAAGGAAGAAGATCTTTCCAATTTTGAGACCGTTGAGATCAGGACCTATAAACTGGAAGGGGAAACCCGTTACTGTCCGGAATGCGGAAAAAAATACAATGTAGTAACAAAGGAGACCGTAAAACGCCTGCGCTTTGTACCTGCAAAGTTTGAGGTTGAAGAAGAGATCACTTATGTATACAGCTGCCCGGAATGCGGGTCCATGAAACGTCCGGAAAAAGAACCTTCCCTGATCCGTGGAAGTATCGCTACGCCTTCCCTTGTCGCCGGTATCATGAACGTTAAATATGTAAATGGAATGCCTCTGGCACGTCAGGAAAGAGAGTTTGCCAGATATGATCTTGATCTTTCCACAAAGACTATGGCGAACTGGATCATAAACTTGTGCAGACAGATACCTGAAACCGCTGTATCAGCTGATGAAAGAGGAACTTCTGG
>USRX01000019.1 GCA_900557275.1 uncultured Roseburia sp. | reverse complement strand
TTCTTTCACGGTTTCCCTCTTTAATCTTAGCGTATACTTTTACAGTATCACCAACACGGAACTCCGGTGCTTCTGCTTTGAGCTGTTCAGCCTCAATGTTTTTGATAATTTCTGTTGCGTTCATTTTGTGACCTCCTATATTTGGATGTTCTTAATACATGACATTCTGTAACAGAGGACCATCTCTTCTTTTCTCACGATTTAAAATTTTATCATATTTGCAATAGATATGCAAGAACTTTTTTCACTAAAAACAATGCTTTTTTTGTAGATTCTTATTGTCTGTTCCTGATGATTTTATTTGTGTTACTTGAAACCTTACCTAGTTATTCTATGACAACGGTAACAGGTAAAAATTACTATAATATCGTTAATGCACTGACTGGCAGCCTTCATTGTCCTGATTATATTGAAAACTACCTTCTTCCTCATTTATCATATAGCAACTCCCACTGATTATCATTTTTCAACATTCAAATGTGATAAGATTTTCTTTACATCCTGACGATCCAGCTTGGCATGCTCCAGCAGATCCGGTCGATGCTCAAGCGTCCTCAGAACAGACTGCTCATGGCGCCATGCTTCTACTTTTTTATGATCTCCGGACAAAAGGACTTTCGGCACTTCCCGGTCTCTCCATACCGGGGGCCGGCTGTACTGAGGATATTCCAACAGGCTTCCTTCAAAGGATTCTCCGGTACCGGATTCTGCATTGGTCAGCACCCCCGGAACCATACGGGAGATTGCATCTGCCATGACCATCGCTGGAAGTTCTCCCCCGGTCAGCACATAATCGCCGATGGATACAAAATCTGTAACAATCTCCTCTAAGACACGTTCATCCACACCTTCATAATGACCGCACAGGAAGATCAAATCTTTTTCTTTTGCAAAATCTTTTGCCATATCCTGATTAAACGTCCTGCCCTGCGGCGTCAGATACACACATCTCGGATGATAACCGATCTGTTCCATCACAGAACGCCAGGCATCATACACCGGCTGTGCCTGCATGACCATGCCCGCACCACCGCCATAGGGATAATCATCTACTTTTTTATGTTTGTCCAGCGTATAATCCCGGATATTGACTGCATTGACAGAAAGCAGACCGTTCTCTACTGCTCTTCCGATAATGCTTGTATTCAATCCCTGCCGGATCATATCCGGAAATAATGTTAATATATGAAAATTCATACCTATCTCAATCCCGGAAGCAGATGTACTTCCATTTTTCCTTCTTCTACATTCACAGAAAGGATGCAGTCTTTGATCGCCGGGATCAGCAGTTCCTCTCCGTCTTTTTCCACAACGTAAACATCATTTGCCCCAGTCTGCATCACATCCTGCAGGATGCCAAGGTCTTCGCCTTCATCCGATACAACCTGAATGCCTATCATATCTGCAATAAAATACTCGTCCTTCTGCAGTTTCACAGCATTTTCTCTCGTCACATAGAGACTTTTTCCCCGCAGACGCTCCACATCATTGATGCTTTGAAATTCTTTGAATTTCACGATGACCATATTTTTGAAAAAACGAACCTGCTGGATATGCAGCAACTGTGTCTCTTTTCCGGTATCAAGAATGACTTCTTTCAGCTTCTTAAAACGGTTCATATCATCCGTGGTAGGAAATACTTTTACTTCTCCGGCGATTCCATGGGTAGTGGATATAACTCCTACCTGAAAAACATCTTCCATTTATCTTCTCCTGTTATTATTAACCTGACTTATCCTGTTTCTTGTATCTATATAAAATTTTGACATCAGAGTTTACTTACTTTGTCCAAAACGTTTTCTTATTTCTACTACAATATATTTCTTATTGATGATATACAGCAGATTATTTTCCACCAATATATAAAAGCCAAAATCATCATTATGAATAAAGGGATATAGTAACCTATATCCCTTCTCATAAGCTTCATTGTTATAATCTACTACTGTACGATCTCAACAATTACTTTTTTGTCTTCTTTTGATGCGGCTGCTTTAACTACCGCACGGATTGCTTTCGCAATTCTTCCCTGCTTACCGATTACCTTACCCATGTCAGACTGCGCTACATGAAGTTCCAGAACGACAGCTTTTTCTTTCTCTGTCTCTGTCACAGCAACCTCTTCCGGGTAATCGACTAGTGATCTTGCAATTACTTCTACTAATTCTTTCATCACTTTACCTCACTAATCTTATTTTTCGATACCAGCTGTTTTGAAGATCTTTTCTACTGTCTGAGTCGGCTGTGCACCGTTTGCAAGCCATTTTTTAGCAGCTTCTTCATCTACACGAATCTCTGACGGTTCCTGAGTCGGATCATAATATCCAATCTCTTCGATGAATCTTCCATCTCTCGGGGATCTGGAATCTGCAACTACGATTCTATAGAAAGGAGCTTTTTTCTGTCCCATTCTTCTTAATCTGATTTTTACTGCCATCTGTTTTCACCTCCTCGATTTTATCTGTGGGGGCTTTGTTACAACGCCGCCCCCGTGCGTTTCTTATGCACTCTATAGGTTAAAAGGGAAGTTTCATTCCCCCTAATCCTCCAAAACCACCGAATTTACCACGTTTGCCTTTTCCCAGTCCGCCCATCTGTTTCATCATCTTGCGGGCCTGTTCAAACTGTTTGACCAGACGGTTGACTTCTGCCACTTCTACGCCTGCGCCTTTGGCAATTCGTATCTTTCTGCTGGGATTCAATGCTGCATCCCCGCTTCGCTCTGCCGGAGTCATGGAATAGATGATCGCCTCGATCCGAGCCATCTTCTTATCATCCATCGCATCTTCAATCTGTTTCATCTGTGCGCCGCCCATTCCCGGCATCATGCCAAGAATGCTGGTCAGTCCACCCATTTTTTTCATCTGGTTCATGGACTCCAGATAATCATCGAAAGAAAACTGCGCTTTCCGGAGACGTTTCTCCATATCTGCTGCCTTGCTCTCGTCCAGTTCTTCCTGCGCTTTCTCGATCAGAGTAAGCACATCTCCCATACCAAGGATACGGGATGCCATACGATCCGGGTAGAACTGTTCCAGGTCGGAAAGTTTCTCACCCATGCCGGCATACAGGATCGGTTTACCGGTAACTGCACGGATTGATAATGCCGCACCGCCTCGGGTATCGCCATCCAACTTTGTAAGGATGACACCGTCAATACCGATCTTTTCATCAAAGGTACTTGCCACATTGACTGCATCCTGACCTGTCATGGCGTCTACCACCAGAATGGTCTGAGACACATCTACATTCTCTTTGATCTCTTTCAGCTCGCCCATCATATCTTCATCTACATGAAGACGACCGGCTGTATCCAGAATGACTACATTCATTCCGTTTTTGGATGCATGCTCCACTGCTGCTTTCGCAATGTTGACAGGTTTGTGAGAATCTCCCATGGAAAATACTTCCACACCCTGTTTCTCTCCGTTGACCTGCAACTGCTGGATCGCTGCCGGACGATATACGTCACAGGCTACCAGCAATGGTTTCTTGCCTTTCTGTTTTAACTTACCGGCAAGCTTTGCTGTGGTGGTAGTCTTACCTGCACCCTGAAGGCCTACCATCATGATGACTGTAATGGCGATTCCCGGTTTCAACTGAATCTCAGTTGTCTCTGAACCCATCAGGTTGACCATCTCTTCGTTTACGATCTTGATGACCATCTGTCCCGGATTCAGACCGTTCATAACATCAGCGCCAATTGCACGTTCCTGTACAGCCTTGATAAATTTCTTAACTACCTTGAAATTAACATCGGCCTCCAGAAGTGCCATTTTGACTTCTTTCAGGGCTGTCTTAACATCTTCTTCTGTCAGACGGCCTTTTTTTCTCAGGTTTTTGAATACGTTCTGCAGTTTTTCTGATAAACTGTCAAATGCCATGCTTATAACTCCTCCAACATTTCGTGGGAGATCGACCGAATCTCATCCATGGTAGCCTCCACATTTCCCTGATAATGATCTGTCAGCTCACAGATCCGGGCAATCCGTTCTCTGCTCCGGAGAAACCGCTCCACAAGATGTAATTTTTCTTCATAACCACGAAGTATCTTATCGCAGCGCTTGATCAGATCATGTACACCCTGTCTGCTGATTCCAAATTCCTGTGCGATCTCACTCAAGGACATGTCATTTAATACCACATCCTCATAAACCTGTTTCTGATGCTCTGTAAGCAGTTCTCCATAGAAATCATAGAGAAAACCCTGCTGTGCAATTTTTTCCATCGCTTATCACCTGAGATAGATTACCACAAAACGCAAACAGGTGTCAAGCATTTTTTCTTGACACCCTGTTTTTTTCTATTTTTTACAATTACTCTGCTGTTCATGCCGCTTTTTTATAAGAAATAAACATACACACCCTAAAAAATTTCTTTAATACTCCGATGTTGCCTTGAGAATCACAGATACATAGTCCTCCCTGTTCCTTTTGCACTTATCAAGCTTCCACTTACAGCTGACCGAACGCATGATACAGCCGTTCCATGGCATCTTCCACCAAACTCTTCGGTGCAGCCAGGTTCAGCCGCATAAATCCACTGCCGCCCTGTCCGAACATGGGACCATCATCCAGCCAGAGCTTTGCTTCTTTCTGCATGACCCGGTTCAGCTCCTGATCGGTGTAACCATACGCACGGAAATCCATCCAGATCAGATAGGTTCCCTGCAATTCTGTCAGACGTACTTTGGGAAGTTTCTCCTGAAGATACGTTTTGATATACTGATAATTTCCTTCCAGATAATCCAGAAGCTGCTCCAGCCATTCCTCCCCGGTCTCATAGGCAGTCTGGCAGGCAGCCAGTCCGTACAGCCCTGCGCCGAACATGCCCTGGGCATTCAGCTCTGTCACAAATTTTCGCCGCAGGACCGGATCTGCGATAATGATATTGGAAGCTTGCAATCCCGCCAGATTAAAGGTCTTACTCGGTGCCGTGCAGATCACAGCCTTTTTTCCAAAATGTTCCAATGTTCCAAACGGCACATGCTTATAGCCTTTTCTCACAAAATCACAGTGAATTTCATCTACCACAACGGTCACACCATATGTTTCACACAAAGTCCCCAGCTGCTCCAGTTCCTCTTTTTTCCAGACGCGTCCTACCGGATTGTGTGGGCTGCACAGGATCATCATTTTGACATTCTGCTCCCGGATCTTACGTTCCATATCAATAAAATCCATTTCATATTGCTCTGTTCCTCCGATCAGACGACTGATAACAGGCACTCTTCCATTCCTGCCGATCACTCGTTCAAACGGATAATAGACCGGTTGTTGGATCAATATGCCATCCCCAGGTTCTGTATAAGTACGGACTGCTGTGGCCAGTGCAAATACCACACCCGGTGTACTAATGATCCAACGATCTTCGATCTTCCACTGAAATCTTCTGGAAAACCAGGAGATTACAGCTTCATTATAAGCATCTGTTCTTCCTGTATATCCATAGATGCCATGTTCTGTAATCTGTCGAAGTCTTTCCTTTATTTCCGGAACAGTCTCAAAATCCATATCCGCCACCCACATAGGGAGTACATCTTCGTCCAGACCATGTTTTTTCAGAAAACTATATTTCTCACAGGCGGTATCTCTCCGATCGATCACGCGGTCAAAATCATATTTCATATTTTCTCTTCTTTCCTAATCTTTTTACTTTTAGCTTTTTTAATATATCATAAGCAAAATCAGCTTATGATCGCCATTCGCCGCTCGCCAATCATGCGAGCATGTCGGCTCTCTTGCACTCATTATATCATAAGCAAAAGCGGCTTATGATCAACATTCGCCGTTCGTCAATCATG
>USRX01000018.1 GCA_900557275.1 uncultured Roseburia sp. | reverse complement strand
TCATATCCGTTCATTACAGGCATCTGAACATCCATAAGCACCAGATCATAATCGCCCGGCGCTGAATTCTTAACTTTCTCTACTGCCTCTGCTCCATTTCCTGCTGTATCAACCTGGAAACCATATTCGGTAAGGATTTCCGACGCAATTTCACTGTTCAATTCATTATCTTCCACAAGCAATATCCGTCTGCCACTGAAATCAGAACTTACTGCCGGAAGAATATTGTCATCTGCCTCCGTCTGTTTCTGACCAATAGCAGACATCAAGGTCTCTCTGATATCTGACATAAATATAGGCTTCGCACAGAATGCAGTTACCCCTGCTTTTCTGGCTTCTGTTTCAATATCTGACCAGTCATAAGCCGTCAGGATAATAATCGGCGCATCATTACCAAGACTGCGAATCTGACGGGCAACTTCAATGCCATTCATATCCGGCAAACGCCAGTCGATAATATAAGCATGGAATGCATCACCAAGTTCCACAGACTGCCTTGCCCGGAGAACAGCCTCCTTGCCGGAAAGCGTCCATTCCGAACGCATCCCAACCTGTACAAGCATCTTTGTCACACTGTCACAGGCATTAAAATCATCGTCGACAACCAATGCCTTAAGACCCTCCAACTCTTCAATCTTCTCTATATGTCGGCACCCGGGCTGAACCCTCAATTCCAGCCGGACAATAAATTCGGTACCTTTGCCCTGTTCTGTCTGAACTTCAATAGTTCCTCCCATCATACTCACGATATTCTTGGTAATGGCCATGCCAAGTCCCGTGCCCTGCGTCCTGCTGACTGTAGAAGTCCGCTCCCGTTCAAAAGGAGAAAACAGCTTTTGCACAAATTCCGGACTCATACCGATTCCGTTATCTTTTACCCGAATCTCATACAACTCGTAACCTGTCTGTGTTCCCGGAAACTGTTTAAGCCGGACTGAAACTGTTCCACCTGCCGGAGTAAACTTAATCGCATTGGACAAAAGATTCAGCAGCACCTGGTTCAGACGCGTCTTATCACAATAGACATTCTCATCCGTAACATCCATGGCATCCATATAAAGATCCAGCTGCTTCGCATGAATCTGCCCACTGATAATCATCTTCAGATCGTGCAATACCTCTGACAGGCTGACCTCTGTTTCTTCCAGATGGATCTTTCCACTTTCAATACGACTCATATCCAGTATATCATTGATAAGTGAAAGCAAATGGTTGCTGGATGAAAGGATCTTGCCAAGATAATCTCTGACCCTTTTCTTATTGTCAATATTGCTTACAGCCAGTGTAGTAAAACCAATAATAGCATTCATTGGCGTCCGGATATCATGAGACATATTGGAAAGGAACGTACTCTTTGCCCGATTGGCATTCTCCGCAGCACGAACCGCATCAAAGAGTGCCTGATTCATTTTTTTATCAGAGGTACGATCTGACATAACCACGATGTATTTCTTATTTCCGTTTACCTCACTGCCCATTGCAACAATATGAAACCATCGTCGTTCCCCTGTTTTCTGATGAACATATTCAAAATCCCATTCCTGCTGTTCCTGAACCTGAATCTCCTTCAGATAATTCTTCTTCGGATCTTCAGAATCCCCGGCATGCAGATTGCCCAAAACACAACTATCCTTTCGGATCTGTTCTACTGTAAGGCCCAGCAATTTTTCCACATTAGGGCTGATGTAATCTGCCTTATATGTCTTCGCATCCAGCATCAAAAAGACGTCATCCACATTCATTGACAGCTTTTGAAACAACTCATCCCTGTACTGGATCTCCGTATCCTTTCTCTTCAGTCTTGCCCTGTTCTTCTGGAGAATAAATCCAACAAGAAAAGCAGCAATACAGAACACTACTGCCCCCACAAGGAAGATCGTGCTTAGCTGCAGATTATTCATACTGGCATTGACGATATCAGCCCGGACAAGTCCAAGAAATATCCAGTCCTGTATTTTCGATTTTTCACAAACCAGATAATAATCGTTTCCATCCAGATTTATCAGCAGCGCATCTGTACGTCCCTCTTTAAATTTCTCTGAAAGATCAAGGATCTCTTTTTCAGACATACTGGAATGCTCTCTTAGAATGCCGAAAAAATTATACATATTTCCCCATGACTCAAAAGAATGATCGATCACAACTCGACCATCCGGATGAACAACATAACTCTTTGCATTCCCATGAAAAGCAGAAATATCCAGTACATTTACTATATCAGAATTTTCATAAGCAATGGCAATTGCGTCATATTCAAATCCCTGATAACTTCCATGAGACTCTGGGCTGGCAAAAACAAGCATCTGGGAACTCCCTGGAACTGATGCATTTGTTATGATATCGTTGCCCTGCCAGATCTCATCTTCCAGATTTCCCTGCAACCCAAGATATCCGGTTTCACCTGTTGCCATCTTATAGTTACCGTCAGCTGACAGAAAGTAGAAATATAAAAAGCCTGCCTCTTCCTGCGCTTTCTCTATATAATCACGAATTTCGCTTTCACTGGAAGTGTTCTGCAGATACTCTCCCCACATGTGAAGATAAGTCAGATTCTTATTTGTCAGTTCCCCCAACACATTATTAGACTGATGAAATACTTCCGTTAAATGAGATACACTTTCCTCATAAACAGTTTTTGACACAAACTCAAAATATCGGAACACAGCTAAAACAAGCCCAATACAGAAAACAATACAGACAGCTATCTTTAATCGTTTTCTCATGACATGTTTCTCTCTGTTTGTATTATGATTTTCAATATCCATTCTTCTTACCTCAGCACCATGTAGTCTTCAGGCTCTGCAAGAATGGCATTACCATCAGAAATATATCCAATCCATGTATCTTTCACTGAGATATCTCCTCCATCAAACACAATATTTTCGTCTGCCGGATAAACATCCATGTGTTGTGGTGTTGCCAGGCAGGTTACCGTAAAAGTATCATTGTCCTGAATTTGTTTTCCATCCTTTGTGACTTTGCTCAGTGTATAACCATCATCTGTTTCCCTGATTTCCACAGAAATCCCACTAAACACAGGCAGAGAACCGCGGTTAAACGGGGTAAAGCCACCCTGATAACCTTCTACAAAATTTGTTACCGTCTCTTTTAGTTCCGCTCCGCTCATCTTGCAACTGTAAGCCGACAGACCATTTGGCATGATCATGTCGCCCGCCATTTTTTCCGTATAGCCAGCTTTCAACACATTTCCCGTAAAGCTGTTTCCTGTTGCAATCAGCACATCCGACCCATAAATGCCCCGCAAAGTATTTGCCATAACAGAATACGCTGCATTCCCACCGCTGGTATGAAAGCGATTGGAGTAAGATTTCTGTGAATCCAACACGATATTCTCAGAAGCGGATTCCTCCTCAAGAAGCTGGGTATTAAATGACTGATAAGCCTGCCCTGCATCGTATTCTCCCGAAATCATCTTGGAAACTACATCCTTGGAAACATCAAAAAAGTCATTTGACGCGATCCGGATATACATATGGTTTTCTTCGATTACAGGTTTGACATCTTTCAGATATTCTGTAAGATGAATATCTACATCCTGACTGTAGCTCAGCAAATCCTGGCCATCATAAATAATCTGATTCTGGGCATCCTCTGAAAGCATTACGTTCAGCACTTTCAATGCTTTCTGCCTGCGTGTCTCATCCTGTGTCAGATCACGGTTCAGCGCCACCTGGAAATATGGTGTAGTCATCAGCCACTTTTCGCCATTCTGTTGAAAAAACGGCAAAAATGTTGTGTTAATGCCCTGATCCTGAAACATTTTCACACCATAAGAACTGCCGAAGTAC
The DNA here is from genome assembly GCA_900557275.1 of uncultured Roseburia sp. The sequence goes on along the minus strand of USRX01000018.1, from coordinate 2,230 downwards.
ATTGCAAGCTTACCGCTTTTATACATATCGACTACATCATCATAATTCATCTCCAGATCGTCCCGGCTCAACCCTGTATCCTGAATGAACTGTTCCATACGTTCAAAAGCCTCTGGCCAGACTGTACTGTCCAGGCCTACTCTTGCTGTATTATCCGGGGCACTGTAATCAGTACGCCACTCGCGTCCGGCTGCTGAAGACAACTCTGATGCAGACAGTCCCTGCAATGTCTCCATACACGTATAATCATAAAAATAGTCTGCCGTAAACCCACGGATGCCTACCTCATCAAATGCCCGGCACGCAAAAACAAAGCTTTCGTAATCTGTTGGCAGAGGAATATCATACTTTTCAAAAAGGTCTTTGTTCACTACAAATCCATGTACATCCGCACACACAGGAAGCCAATTCACGCTGCCATCCTCATTCATAAAATTGCTGATGTATGTGTTATAGACAGCGCCTGCCTCATTGGTTGTAGAAAGATCCATCAAACTGTCTTTGAGCGGACTTGCGTCATGCAATGAAAAACGGCAACAGGTTATAACATCCGGCAATCCACCGTTTTCATTCAGAAACCGGTAGAAATCGAGATCATTATTGCCTACTACAAATTCAATGTTGATATCCGGAAGCTGTTTCTGGATGTATGACGCATATTTTTCATACAGATTTGTGCTCCATAAATACACCGTGATCGTTTCTGCATCTTCTTTCTCCGCACGATTTCCACCACAGCCTGACAGAAGCGATATGACTGTTACCATTACAAAAAGCACACAAAACACTTTATTCCATGTTTTCTTTTTCAACACGACTCCCCCTTCCGGAATTCTTTTCCACTAATTCACTAATTACTCTCATTAACCGTTTTACATCAACAGGTTTTGCAATATGTTCATCCATTCCCGCTTCTTTTGATCTGAGCCTGTCCTCAGTGAACGCATTTGCTGTCATTGCAATGACATCCGTTTTCTCTGTTATATTTTACCGCATTGGACAGAATATTCATCAGAATCCGTTTCACGTGTCCCGGACTTCCAATAAGATTACAGTGCGCACCTTCTTTTTTCTCCAACACAATCCGTATATTCTGTTCTGCAGCCATCTGTTCGATCACGACAAGTTAATAATTTTTCTCTTTTTCATCTTACCTCCCATTATCTGAAAAATAAAATAGCACTGTCAGGAGGACAGCGCATACTATTATTGCAGCCGGCTGCCATTTTACAGGCTCTGTAGCTTTGTGTCGCCGACTTTCATTCAATTTGCCGATCATCATATTACCACTTTTAAACTTATACGAAAAACTACTTTTATTATACACTCATACCTAACGGTATACAAGAAAAATATTACCGTCTAAAGCCAGTGGGATTGCGGTAGCCTTATTTCAAACTGTTCCCCTGCTCCCAAACTTAACGCAGCATTAACATTATCGTCTCCTGCTTATACCCGTTGTATCAAAACCATCGTCCAACGGTACTTTTGTTGTCCCAACAAAGTTCCTGTGTCTCCCTGTCTCCAAAATACACCGGAAAACGGAACTTTATGTGCTTCAGGAATCTGCCATCCGGCTGCTCCTGCTCATAAATGTCCACCTGTTCTACAAAACTGTTAAGAAATTCTTTCTTCTCCAGGTCGGTGAACTTATCATATAGTTTATCAAAATATAAAAGAAATTGATAGACGTTTTCTTCTGATATTTTCTGTTGCCGGATATTCAACAGGCGGTTCTTGACTTCTTCTATACTGTTCTCCACGCCTTCAATCTCATCATACAAACGGTATAACCTTGTCTCCATAGCTTTAATGTCAAAGAGGAAAAACAAACTCTTTAATATTAAAATTTCTCAGCAAAAATCCTCTAAGACAATAGGTATTTCACTATCTCTTAGAGGATTTTTCTTCAAAACTTGTTCCTGTCTTTTATTCCCTTTTCATCACTGATTCAGGAAACCTGGTCGCTAAAAAAAGAAATTTTTTCAATATTATCTACTATTGTTTCCGATACTTCTCCCCACGAAAGATCATCAACAAAATAGTTTACACACTTAAAACGATTCCACATTTCTTCGAGTCCAGAATCATCTTTAATCTTTCTTTACAAACAATGCCCGAATCGCATTTAATACAGCCAGAATCATTACACCTACATCTGCAAAAATTGCAAGCCACATATTGGCAATTCCTACTGCTCCAAGAATCAGACAAATCAGTTTTACGCCAA
>USRX01000017.1 GCA_900557275.1 uncultured Roseburia sp. | reverse complement strand
GACCAAGCAGGATATTTACATCCATACTTGCTGCTTCCTCTCCAAGAGCCTGTCCGATTTCTTCCCCCAGGTCCTGATTCCAGCTGTTAGCTATTGTCGCTGCTGTGGGAAAACAAGTTGCATTCAAGGATGCATTCAGTCCCAGATGGTCTCCTACTCCTGCCTGTTTTCTGATTCCATGCGGTCCATCTGAAAGAAAGATGGACGGAATGGAAAGCCGGTCAATTTCTCTGGTCTGCCAGACAGTTTTTCCACTGAGGAACGCTGCCTTTTCTTCTATTGTCATCTTTTCAACCAATTTTTGCTGTTTCATAACTGTTTTCCATCCCACTTTCATCTTTATTCAGCATTCTTTCTTTTCTTATATTCTCTGATTACCAGTACTTCCATTCCTGTCATGAAAAGTGCTATTACAATATCGATACCAATTCCTGCTTTCTTCCAGTTTTCCATACCTGTTTCTTCGTGTTCTCCATCATAAGCCCAGCTGCTTACAACTGTATACATGACATTTTTGCAGGCATTTCTCATCTGAAGTACAGATGTTGGATGCTCCGGATTGGCTACATTGTTCTCTTCTCCGTTGAATGTAGACAGCATTGCATCTTCATGAATTCATCACTATCTATTACTCAACAACAATTAACACACTTTTTCTCTTCTTATATTTCTTCACCAGAACTACTTCCAGAAGAATCAGGATAACAGCTACTGCCACGTCCACACCAACCATGATTTTCATCCACAATGCCAGTGTTAAAGATGTTTCACCAGCATATGCATTACTGTTCACAACAGTATACATAATGTTCTTGCAGGCAGTTCTCATATACTGAACTGTGGATGGGTCAGATGTATCTGTAACAAAGTTTGTTCCTACATCAAATGTAGACAAACAGCAGGAACCGCCAGTTGCGATTACCTGATCTGCATTCATGTTAAATGCACCAGCAAAATAGTCGGTTTCTACAAAGCCTTTGAATCCCCATTCATCACGGAGAAGCGTTGTCTGCAGTTCGTAATTTCCGCCAGCCCACACATTTCCAATGTAGTTAAAGGAAGACATTGTAGCTGTAATATTGCTGTTTTTTACACAGATTTCGAATGGTTTCAAATACAGTTCACGCATTGCCTGTTCATTTGACCAAGTGCAGATCATAATCCAACGGTTTGTCTCCTGCTCGTTCATTGCAAAATGTTTCATATATGCATAAACACCATTCTCAGCAGCACCATTTACAACCTGTGCAGACATAGTTCCTGCAATGATTGGGTCCTCTGACGGGTACTCATATGTACGCCCACCAAATGCACTTCTATGAAGGTTCATAGATGGTGCATACCATCCAGAGCAACCAAGTTCTGTAGCCATTTTTCCCATATCATATCCGTATGTATGAGCTAAATCCTTATTCCATGTGCAGGCGATCATAACATTTGACGGGAATCCTACAGAACCTGCACCTGTAAAGTTATTGCTCACAGCGGATGGTCCATCGCAGTCAACAGTAGCAACTTTTTCAACGCTTTTTGCTTCTGCAGTCTGGAATCCGGCATGGGCGATCATATTCTGCATCTCATCAATTGTAAGCTGATCCAGAAGTGTTTCCCAACGCTCATCATCATAATCTGCACCGCGAAGCTCCGTCAGTTTCATTCCATTATCCGCACCAGTCACAGGCATTTCGGCATCTGGAATTTCCGGCATTTCATAGTTGGAAGTTACAATAAATCCCTCTTTTAAATCCTCCGGCATAGACGTGCTCGCAGGTGCAGCTGTTGTTTCATCATAATTCTTGAAGCCATCTTTACGTGATAAATAGGTAAGATGTCCGTCTGCATAACCGAATTGATTTACAGCAGCAGTCAAGTCTGTCGAACGTGGATTTGCCTCATCATAAACAATATCTTCATCTACTGTATAAGTAACAGAATCGATCACATTATGAGAATCGCTGTTGATACTGATCTCATAATCTCCTGCTTCCAGCACGTAGCATCCATTTTCCAGGTAATCATAAGAAGCCATGTCCTCAGCTGTAAAAGAAATTGTTACCGTCTGTGATTCACCTGGTTTCAATTCATTTGTTTTCTCATATCCAATAAGATTTGCCGTTGATTTCTCAATTCCTCCATTGGTATATGGCGGGTTATAATAAACTTCCACAACATCTTTTCCAGCTATGTCCCCAGTAAGTAATAATATAGGTAAAAACTGACCGCAGGATATACGCACAGAACACAACGACCATTACCGTCCAGAATGTCCTCCACGCATTATCCGGCAGCAGCTTGTACATACACCACCTAGAAATAAACGGAAATGCCAGATCTATTACTGCTATTGCCAGAGCACATACCATATCCAGCAAAAACAGCTTCCTGTGTGGTCTAAAATATGACAGGAATATCTGCATCTCACTTTTGTTTTTAAAATCTTTCTGGTTCATTTCTTATTGCTCCTGATTCTTATTTATTCTCTTATTTTAGTATAAATTCAAGTCGAACGCACGTAAAGATTTGGTACGTGATTCTGGTCAGCATAAGCTATTGAAATGTTTTAAATTTGGTGTTACAATTTGTCACATTAATAGCCACTATCGGAAATGTTCTCAAAATCAAGCCTATTCTCAGAGGAAACAAAGATGGCTATATTGTAACTTATAAAAATGTCCGTGGACGTAAAGCAGCCCTGAATACTCTGATCAATCTGGTTTGTGATAATATTATAAAACCTGAAGAACAGATCATCGATATTGCACATGCCGACGCTTACGAAGATTCTCTTTATATCATGGATAAAATAAGAGAAAAAATCAACATACGTGATTTTATCAACACATCTTACGACTTCTGCACCGGAAGTCATGTCGGTCCTGATACAATTGCCCTTTTCTTTATCGGCAAAGACAGAGAACTGGTCCAGTCATAATTCTTCACACAAAAAGGCCGGGATCCTTTCGGATCCCGGCTATATATGGGGAGAATAAGCAATGGAAGTTAACCTTCAATTGCGATATAACCATCTTTTTCTTCAACGACTTTCGGTGCTTTCTTCGGAACAGAAAGTTTCAGAATGTCATCTTCACATTTCACATGTTTTCTGAATTTCATCCCTCGTCGGCATTACACGCAATGCTCCTTTTCTTGTTGTGATCACAGATGCTGCTGCATTTGCAAAAGTCAACATTTCCTTTAGTTTATTTTCATCTAAACCTTCCATTCCGTGTTCACAAATATAATGTAATACACAACCACAGAATGTATCTCCTGCTCCTGTTGTCTCAATTGTATTTTTCTGAAGGAACGGTTTTACTTCTACCATCGTTCCGTTATAGTATGCACGACTTCCTTCTTTCCCCATAGATACAAGAATCAACTGAATCTGATATCTTTCTCTGATCCAGTTTACCCCGGCAGTATAATCTTCTTCACCTGTCAGCCACTGAATCTCATTATCTGAAATTTTCAGAATATGACAGTGTGCTAATCCATATAATACCTGTTCCTTTGCCTCATCCAAAGAATTCCAAAGAGGTGGACGTAAGTTCGGATCAAAAGAAATAACTGCACCAGACTCTTCTGCAATACGGATTGCTTCTTTTGTTGCTTCACGTACTCCTTCATGTGTCATAGACAATGTTCCGAAATGGAAGATTTTTGTTTCTTTAATAAGTTCTGCCTGAACTTCCGTTTTATTCAACATCATGTCTGCTCCCGGATTTCGATAAAATGAGAAATCTCTGTCTCCATCCGGATAAGTATGCACCATTGCCAGTGTTGTATGGATTTCCTTGTCTGTACATAATCCTTTTGCATCAATCCCTACTTCTGTTATCACATCTCTCAGCTGTTCTCCGAAAAAGTCTTCACCTACTTTTCCGATGAATGCCGTCTTATGTCCTAGTTTCGTCAGCATTGCAAGTACATTGCAGGGTGCGCCTCCTGGATTTGCCTCAAAAAGTGGGTTTCCCTGATTACTTTTTCCATTTTCTGTAAAATCAATTAACAATTCTCCAAGTGCCACTACATCATATTTTTTCATCATATTCTCCATTCTGCCGCAAAAAACGACATTTCTTCTATCATTGATACTATGCTCCTATATGCAAAAGGGATTCCCGTTTCAGGAATCCCCTATCATTATCCATGCATCTTCAATTTCAATATAATTTTTGTCCTAAACCAGATTGTATTTCACTATATCGATTTTAGCTGCACCTTCAGCAAAGAATGAAATTCCTTTTGCCTCTTGTTCTGTAAATATAACAGCAGACATAACCTGCTCACCGTCATTAATAAATATTTCAGCACTGAATCTATCCAAGATCACACGAAGCTTTAATTCATTGGCATCGCCATTTACCAGACACCTTCTCTGATGAACTAATGCTCGTTCGGTTCCTGAAAATTTTCTGTCAATTTTCAGGACAGACTCATCCGGGCGGAAACTTAATTCTGTATAAAACTTCTCATTTTGTGCAAAACGTAATACAAATTTCTTATACACATTTTCTTTATCTTCCGGACGTATCACAAGTTCCATATCTATAGTTCGTCCTTCGATTTTGTCTAATGTGATCGCATCATTATCTATTACTACATCGTTGTACTCAACTCTGTCTTTACGCATTGCATCGAGTTCTTTGATCGGAGTCTGATAAAGTCTTCCGTTTTTGACAGACACTTCTCTCGGCAGACTCATTTGCGCAAACCATTTTGAGTCATTACAACGATGAGCAGTCGTATCCCAGTTCTGCATCCAGGCAATCATAATTCTACGGCCATCCGGTGCAAGCAAAGTCTGCATTGCATAATAATCCATTCCATAATCGACGCTTTGTACTGTCTCTTCTTTTAAGGTATGTGTCTCCGGATCCATCTCTCCGATGATACATAAGGTCCCATTTCCATTATGGAACTCCAGTCCTTCCGGCAACATGTCCTGTGGACTTGTCAGAAGAACATGTTTTCCATCTAATTCGAAAAAGTCCGGACACTCCCACATCTTTCCATAACGTTTTTTATTTTCTGCCAGTACACTGACAAATTCCCATTCAAATCCATCTACACTTTTATAAAGAAGAATCTGTCCACTTCCATCTGCCGGACGGCTTCCGATCACACAATAGAAGTACCCATCTTTTTCTTTCCAGATCTTTGGATCCCGGAAATCCACTTTACTTGCACCTTCCGGCAAGTCTTTAGCTGTCAGAACCGGATTCTTTTCATATTTCTTATAATTTTTTCCATCTCCAACAGCCACTGCCTGTGTCTGAATATCCCTTGCCGTTCCATCTTCAAGCGTCTCCTGATCTACAGCAGTATAAATCAGCAGCTGTCTGCCGTCGTCCAGTTCTATTGCACTTCCTGAAAAACATCCTATCTTATCATAATCTTCATCCGGTGCCAGAGCTGCCGGAAGATATTCCCAGTGAAGCAGATCTTTACTTACCACATGGCCCCAGTGCATACTGTTCCAATGTGTATCATATGGATTATACTGGTAAAACAAATGATACTCTCCCTGATAGCAGGAAAAACCATTTGGATCATTCATCCATCCAACATATGGACTCACATGAAAAGCCGGTCGATCCTCTGCTTTTATCTGCAGCCCCTGTTCAGCTTCATATTTTCTAGCCTTTTCTAACATCTCACTCATGAAAATTCTCCTGTTGTTTGTATCGTTATTTTTCTTCACTCAACGACTTCTGATACTCATCAAAGTATTTCTGTTTAATTGAAATATAATCAGAAAGTCCATACTGTTCCATTTTCTTCAGATAAGAATCCCACTCTTTTTCAATTCCGCCATTCAGGATCCAGTCTGCTTTCTTCTGTTCTGCATATTTTTTGATATCTGTATCATACTGAGATACTTTATTGGTATCATCAATGCTCATGAATACGTTTGGATAAACATATTTACTGTTCATATCCTGTAAATAAGTTTCATGCATATTGTCCAGACGCCATTTTGCATCCTCTGGCTGTGTTACATAGACGTCATAATATTCATTCAGAACTGCAAGAGGACCATTTACAGATTGTGCTTCACGTACTTCTACCGGAGACTGATCCCCCAGATCCATGTGTTTCAGCATTTCTCCACCATCTTTATTGGTAGACAGTTCAAAAATGTTAAAGGAATCCTTCTCTCCATAAGTTCCCCAGTTATTCTGCGGTGACTGAAGTGGTGCATACATCTGATCGATCCATGCAGCAGCAAGTGCTGTGTTACGGCAGCTGGATGTAAGAACACATCTTCCACGATCATATCCACTTGTTTCACTGTTATTCTGTCTTGTAATGTTCCGCATACCATCTGGTCCTGTCAGAGCCGGCAGCATAACATAATCTTCATTATTATCAATATTGGCGATATCCCATGTAAAGCAGAGACCATAGCGGTGATTCTTTCCTTTGGCGACATAAGTAGACCACTCTTGTGTAAATGCTTCCGGGTCGACCAGATCCTCTGTTACAAGTTTATGTAACCACTCAATTCCTTCTTTGTATCCTTCCTGAACGGTTGTATAAATAACTTTTCCTTCGTCCGTTACAGCGAAATGATCTCCTGTATCTCCATAGCCTTCTCCAAATCCATTGAGCAGAATTGCCGGATCCTGGTCACCATTATTGATGATAAATGACATTGGAATCACAGCACCTTCAATCGAAAATTCTTTTTCAAGCTCATCTGCATGATCACGGAATTGAATCAATACCTGTTCCAGTTCATCTGTTGTTGTCGGAATCTCGAGTCCTAGATAATCCAACCATTTTTTATTAATATACGGAATATCTCCGATTGCCTGAATGGCTTCTTTCCCAGAACCAAGCTGTTCAATCCATGGGAAGGAATAAATATGTCCATCTGGTGCGGTGCACATTGTCCTGTATTCTGGATATTTTTCAAACACTGCCTGTAAATTCGGCATATATTTATCTATCAGATTTTCCAGCGGAATGATAATCCCCTGTTTTGCATAACGCAGCAGATCATAATCACTCATTCCGGCATTGAATAATCCATCTGGCAGATTTCCAAATTGTGCAAGCGCCAGATTCTTCTTATCAGAGAACTGATCCGATACAAAACAAGTCCAGTCAATATGAACATTGGTCTGCTCTTCCATTCGCTGAAAAATTACTCGTTCATTCGGATCCTGTGTTGATGTAGCCGGTGCACTTGTAATAAAGGAAAGCTCTGCAGTTTCCTTTAATGGAAACTGCACCTCCGATACAGGTGTACCCGGATCAATTTCAGCCTCAAGCTGCTGCTTTTTTCCACATCCTGCAACTCCCACCATCATCGTCAGGGACAGTACAATTGCAAGCAATGCATTTACTTTTCTTTTCTTCATATCTGTATCGTTCCTTTCTTATTAGCCTT
>USRX01000016.1 GCA_900557275.1 uncultured Roseburia sp. | reverse complement strand
TGCCCAGTGCTACCATTGTGGATGATATGGAGATACAGCTGATACAGATTACCATACCGATCCACAGGTTTAAATAGTTTCCGGTTTTCCACGTTCTGTCCTTTTTTGTACTGGGGGCCAGATCATCATTGTAATACTTGGAATCTTTCAGACTCTCGGTAGCTTCCGGGGTCAGCTCATAAATGCCGCCCCCAACTTCTTTCTGTGTTTGTTTTAACATAACACATCTCCCTTCTCCTTATCGGTTTAGACTTAATTGTAATGTGTCTTCATGATGATCTCATGTTCCTCTCTGTTTGGTTTCATCACAACTTTTCCTGGAGTAATACAGTTCATAACCGGACATACATTCAAGCATAAATGACATCCCACACATTTATCTTCTAAAAGTTCCGGTTTTCTGTCTTCTCCGTTAAAGGCGATTGCCTGATGACCACCGTCAAAGCAGGATACATAACATCTGCCACAACCTACACATTTGTCTTCATCAAACTCAGGATAGATCATAAAGGAACGATCCAGCTGATCTGCTCCGATAATACTCGGGAGTGCTTTTCCTACGAGATCTTCTAATTTATCAATACCATGTGTTTCCATGTAAAAGGAAAGTCCACTGATCAGGTCTTCTACAATGCGATATCCATACTGCATTACTGCTGTTGTAACCTGCAGATTCGCACATCCAAGAAGAATAAAGTCAAGGGCATCTTCCCATGTCTCGATACCACCCATACCTGTTACCGGAATATCTACTAATTTCGGATCATGTTTCATATCAGAAATAAAACGAAGAGCAATCGGTTTTACTGCTGCTCCGGAATATCCGGATACCGAAGATTTACCATTTACAACAGGCATACCGACATTCAGTTCATGATCAATATGGCTGATAGATTTGATCGTGTTGATAGCTGCCAGTCCGGTTGCTCCGCCTTCTACAGCTGCAATTGCCGGAATCTCCATATTGGTAATATTCGGAGTCATTTTTGCTATGACCGGAATATTTGTATTTGCTGTTACGATCTCACAGTAATGTTTTACAAGCTCCGGTTTGGTTCCTACATCAGATCCCATCGTAGAAGATGTCATCTGTGGACAGGAGAAGTTACACTCAATCAGATCAACGCCTGCTTCTGTAACAGCCTTTGCAAGATAAGCCCATTCCTCATCATTGCTTCCCATGATACTTGCTACGATTACTTTGGTCGGATAATCTTCTTTCAGTTTTTTCAGATAACCAAGGTTTACTTCCAATGGTTTATCTGAAATCTGCTCCATATTTTTAAATCCAATCCATGGTGTTCCCTCTTTTTTTACATTATCAAAACGTGGGGAACATTCATCCGGGATAAATACGCCGATTGTCTTATAATAAATACCTGCCCAGCCTGTTTCCAGCGCTTTGGCACACATCTCATAATTGCTTCCTACCGGAGAAGATGATAAGAAAAACGGGTTCTCACATTTCACTCCTAAAAAATCAATGGATAAGTCTTTCTTCGCTGCCATAATTAAGCCTCCTATTTCAGATATTCTGCGATTTTAAACGCTGCAATTTTGCCATCTGCAACTGCTTCTACTGCTGTACGTCCTCTTCCATGAGCCATATCTCCGCCAAGGAACACTCCTTCGCCTTCTTTTATGCCTTCATATGTCTCATCCAGTGACTGACCAATTGCAAATACTACTCTGTCTGCCCTCAAAAGCAGTTCTGAATATCCATCTCTTCCTTTTGCTTTAAATCCGGTTACATATCCGCCTTCTCCAAGAATCTCTTCCGGTGCAAACTGTGTAATGATCGGAACACCCATATTCTGTACTGCAGTTACTTCATCCATATTTGCAGGTGCTTCTTCAATAGTACGTCTGTATACAATTGTAGCTGTTGCTCCTAACTGTTTTGCTGTAGAAACACAATCCATAGCAACATCTCCGCCACCAATAACTACGACATTGCTTCCTGGGTGGAAGTTTTCTGTATCTGTACGGGCTTCTCTCAGGTAATCAATTGCCTGTACAACACCTTTAAGATCTGCGCCCGGAATATCAACCGGTTTGGATTTCCAAAGACCTACACCTACAAATACTGCATCATTTTCTTCTTTCAGTTTTGCAAGTTCAGCTGCATCAATCTTATGGTTATATACAATCTTAACGCCTGCTTTTTCAATCTGCTCCACATCAAAATCTACGATTTCCTGTGGAAGTCTGGATGGAAGAATACCATAAGTAAGCATGCCGCCAGCTTTGTCATTTGCCTCATAAACAGTTACGTCATATCCCTGTACTGCCAGTTCTCTTGCACAGGTAAGGGATGCAGGACCTGCACCGATACAGACAACTTTCTTACCATTCGGCTCTCCTGCTTCCACCAAGTTCATGTTCAGCGCTTTTTCCTGTTCTACAAGGAATTTCTGCAGTTTTCCGATTTGAATCGGCTTGTCGATGCCGCATCTGCTGCAGGCTTCTTCGCAAAGATTTCCATATGGACATATATTCGCACAGCTTCCGCCAAACGGGTTATTCGTACGAATTGTTTCCGCTGCTCCATATATATTTCTGAAACGAAGGGAACGAATAAATTTGGCCGGATCTGTTCCGGCAGGACATCCCTGGCTGCACGGTGCATCGTGGCAAAGCAGGCATCGGGAAGCCTCTTCCATTGCAAGTCTGTAATCGTACCCTTTTTCCAATTCGCTGGCATAAGATGAAATAATCGTCTTACTCATGTCTCAATACCATCCTTTCTCTTTTCTTTCTCACTTTTATTTTCTTAGTGATTTCCTCCGAATTATTAAGTGACTTTATTGTAACCCCTGCCCCTAATGGCAAGTAAAGTATAATTTGCATAATTTTAAAATTATTTTCCGTGTTTTTTTATAAACTCTCCACAATGGTAGAGTTTTGAAAATTTGTCTCTGTCTTTTTATAAATACATAAATCCGTTTCTGATGAGTCTTTTATGGTTAGTTTGCACATACTTTTTATTTTTGATCTAATCATCTATATTTTCAAAGGATGCAAAAAAATACAGAGTACTCCTTTACGGAATACCCTGTTGTATTCATAGTCATTTCAGAACAATCGGTTCTTTCTCTTACTTCAGTTTTTTAACTGGCACAAGGATTTGCGTTACATGCTCTTTTTCGTTTACCGTATCAATTGGTGATATCAGGAAACGTTCCGTTACTTCTCCGCAAACTTCATATCCCTGTTCGTCTATCCAGCGTTTTAATGAAATATATCGTTTAAAAATATCAGAATAAGGACCACAATATGTGGTAACAGCTGCCTGAAAACCACCAAACTGGCAAACATTTTCGGCTTCCGTTTCCGGTTGCTTTACCTCAACAGCAAACTCAATGTCACAGTCTTTCTGAAAAAACTGTCCAAACATCTCTGTATGATATGTTACATGTATCGGTCCGGATACTTCCTGATGATGTTCGACTGCATCCTCATAAATTTCAATCCATCGTTCCAGATTAACTTCTTCATTATGATAAGACTCACATACTGCTCTTGCTTTTAACAAAGCGATCTGTGGGAGCTGTTCAATATGAAACAGTTCCGCAGGTTCTCTTCTTGTTTTTTCATCTTCCAGACAATCACTTCCGCATTTCAGTCGATCAAGCAGTCTTAAATTTTCATCATACAGTCTATCCAAACGGTCTCGCTCCGCCTGAATCTCCTCCAGATTCTTTTCCAAATAACTGGTATAACTGCTCATACCGTCACGGCTTATGATTTCTTTAATATCTTTCAGGTTAAATCCAAGCTGTCTGAGCTGACGGATCATAAATGCTGTTGTCAGCTGTTCTCTTTCATAATAACGGTAATTACTCGTTTCTTTTCGGACATTTGGTATCAAAATCTTCATTTCGTCATAATAACGTAATGTCTTAATAGGTATCTTGCAGATATTCGACACCTGTCCAATCGAGTAATATTTTTTGTTTTTCATAGGCTAGTTCCTTCCCAACATTCGTACCTTTAAAATCTCTTCTTCTCCACATGGGCCGAAACTCATTATACCGTTATTTAGCATATTTGACAATATTTTATCAAATATATATACTTTCCTGTATGTATATCAAAAATATTGTCATTTTCTCCTGATTTTAGAAAAATATGCAATACCTTTTTTCAGCCTGCCATATACGTTTTTCTTAAATCCAATTTTACAATCCTTCTTGTTTTAAACTATAAGAAACCCGCAAAGCGAGTTTCCTATAGTTTTTGCGATGCCTGTCAGATTCACGTAGCATACAGTCACGTGTTCTTCTCTGCTCTTCGCATAAATAAAACAGTATTATATACTTTTATTTTAAAACAAAATCTTTCTTTGCTTTGATAGCTTCAATCATAGCCGGAATCACTTTTTTGAGATCTCCTACAATACCATAATCGCAGATTTCGAAAATCGGTGCTTTTGGATCTTTATTGATTGCTACGATATATTTGGATTCGCTCATTCCTGCAAGATGCTGGATAGCTCCTGAAATACCGCATGCAATGTAAAGATCCGGTCTTACTGTTGTACCTGTCTGTCCAACCTGATGACTGGAATCAATCCATCCTGCCTCTACACAAGCTCTGGATGATCCTACAACACCACCGATCAGATCTGCCAGTTCCTGTATCATCTCAAAACCTTCTGGTGTCTTTAAACCACGACCTCCGGATACTACGATCTTAGCATCTACAAGATTTACTTTCTTCTGTGCATCAGATACGATTTCTTCCAGCGTTGTGCGGATATCTGCTGCCTCTAAAGCTGGTGTGATCACTTCGATCTCGCCATGTTTCTCCTCAGAATATGCAGCTTTTTCCATAACGCCCGGTCGAACCGTAGACATCTGCGGTCTGTTCTTCGGGCAGACAATGGTAGCCATCATATTACCGCCAAAAGCCGGACGGGTCATGAGAAGTTTATGATCTTCCTCATCAATTTCCAGTTTTGTACAGTCTGCTGTCAGACCTGTTCCGATTCTTGCAGCCAGTCTCGGTCCGATATCTCGTCCAAGAGAACTTGCTCCTACCAGAACAATTTCCGGTTTTTTATCATGGATCAGATCTGCATAGGATTTTACATATCCATCTGTAGAAAATGCCTGCAGCAATTCGTGTTTCAGGTAATATACCTTATCTACTCCGTAATGGAGAAGTTTTTCTACTTCAGCATCCATATCGTATCCGGCTACAACTACCATCAATTCTTTTCCAAGAACATTTGCCAGTTTTCGTCCTTCGCCGATCAGCTCAATGGTAACCGGAGCGATAACGCCCTGCCACTGTTCTGCGATAACCCAGACATTTTTGTAATCATCTAAATTTATATTCTGATTTACTTTTGCTCTCACTGTTTGTTCACCTCCTAGATCAGTTTCAGCTCAGCAAGCTTATCCACAAGCGTACCGGCTTTTTCTTTTTCATTCAGTCCATCGATCAGTTCGCTGTGTTTATCTTTTACAGGAACGAAAGAACGATGTACGTTTGTCGGTGAACCTTTCAGTCCAATCTGAGTCGGATCAATCTCAAGATCATCAAATGTAATAACCTTAATTCTGTCATCCGGTCCATCATATACATCTAAAATTCTCTGTACGGATGGAAATCTTGGGGTATTCAGTTCTTTGATTGCTGTCAACAGACACGGCGTCGCAACTTTGAGCACCACATCTGCTGCTTCTGTATATCTGGTAACCTCAAGGGTATGCTCGTCCACTACTGTTACATTTTTTGCATATGTGATCTGTGGAATATTGAGGAATTCTGCAATTTCAGGACCAACCTGTGCAGTATCTCCATCAATTGCCTGACGACCACAAAATACGATATCATAATTTCCAATCTTTTCCAGAGCTGCTGCAATAATCGTTGCCGTTGCCCATGTATCAGATCCTCCAAACGCACGATCAGATAACAGATATGCTTCATCTGCCCCCATTGCAAGTGCTTCTTTCAAAGCCCCTTTTGCCTGTGGCGGTCCCATAGAAACAATTGTTACTGTTCCACCTGTCTGCGCTTTTAAGCTCAGAGCTTCTTCAATCGCATTTTTATCATCCGGATTGATGATACTTTCTACACCTTCTCGAATCAGCGTACCGGTTTCCTGATTGATCTTTACTTCATTTGTATTCGGCACCTGCTTGATACATACAATGATATTCATATCTTTTCCTCCCAATTATTTCAGCACTGATCTGGAGATAACCAGTTTATGTACTTCGGATGTTCCTTCATAGATTTCTGTGATCTTAGCATCTCTGTACATTCTCTCTAACGGATAATCTTTCATATAACCATATCCGCCGTGTATCTGCAGTGCCTTATTTACAACAAAGTTTGCTGTTTCTGATGCATTCAGTTTTGCAATAGCTGCCTCTTTTGTATATGGCTGTCCATCTACTTTCAGCCATGCAGCACGGAATACCATCCATTTCGCACACTCAATCTTTGTTGCCATGTCGGAAATATACCATTGTAAGCCCTGTAATGCCGCAATTGGTTTTCCAAACTGTATACGCTCTTTCATATATTTTACGCTCTCATCCAATGCACGCTGTGCAATTCCCAATGCCTGTGCTGCTACACCGATTCGTGCGCCATCCAATGCTGTCATTGCAATTTTGAAGCCCTGACCTTCTTTTCCGATAAGATTCTCTTTTGGAACTCTGCAGTCATCAAAAATCAGCTCAGCTGTCTCTGAACCATGAATTCCCATCTTATCTTCGATCTTTCCTACTGAAAAACCAGGTGTATCTTTTTCAACAAGAATACAGGACAGTCCTTTTGTTCCTTTGGACGGATCTGTAAGTGCAAAAATAAGAAGATTTTTTGCCTGACTTCCACCTGAAATAAAGCATTTTGTTCCATTTAATATGTATTCACCGGTCTCTTCATCGAGAATTGCTGTTGTTTTTGCGCTTCCGGCATCAGAACCTGCATTTGGCTCCGTCAATGCAAATGCTCCAAGAGCTCCACCGTTTGTTGTTTCCGGGAGATATTTTTTCTTCTGTTCTTCGGTACCGAATTTCATCAGTACTGATGCAAAAATGGTATGAATAGATAAGATTGCCGCACAGGACGCATCCCGCTGTGCGACTTCAGAAACAACAAGCACTTTGTCAATATCATTTCCTCCGCTTCCGCCATACTCTACCGGTGTGCCGATTCCGGCAAATCCAACCTCACACATTTTATCAAAAATATCTCTTGGGAATTCCCCTGTACGGTCAATTTCTTCTGCTCTCGGCTCTATAATCTCTTCTGCAAAATCTTTTGCAACTTTTTGCAACATCAGCTGCCCATCCGTAAACTTAAAATCCATACTGTCCTCCTTCTATATCCGCCTGTATTTTTCTACAGCACTCCCTCCGCTTTCAGCTTCTCATATTCTTCATCTGTAAGATGGAAAATTTCTTTGTTATGCTGGCCGAGAAGCGGTGCCGGTGTATCGATGCTTGGCGGTGTTTCGCTGAGTTTTACCGGGCATCCCTGGAAATACATATCTCCGATCAGTGGATGCTCACAGTGAACCATCATTTCCCTTGCCTGAATCTGCGGATGCTCAATTGCCTCTTTCATATCCAGCACTGGTCCACACGGGATTCCGGCTTCATCAAAAATCTTCTCCAGCTCTGATTTGGAATATTGTTTCGTCCAGTCCTGAATGATTTTCTGCAGACCCTCCTCATAATTCTGACATCTCAGATCATTTGTCAGATACAACGGATTTTCCACAAGATCCGGTCTTCCGATAACATCACAGAATGTCTTGAACAGACGATCATTTCCAACGCCAAGTGCAATGTATCCATCTGTTGTTTCATAAATATCAAACGGAGCAATAGACGGATCAATATTTCCCTGTCGCTGAGGGATAATTCCCTGCATTGTTGTCTTTACGATAGAATTCTCCAGTAGTGTAAAAATTGTATCTAACATGGATACATCTACCTGCTGACCTTCGCCGGTCTTCTCGCGATGATACAATGCAAGCAAAAATCCGACACAAAGATAGATTCCTGCTACATGATCAGCAATGGAAGGACCAACTTTTACTGGCGGAGTGTCTTTAAATCCTGTAAGATTTACCATACCACCCATAGACTGTGCAACGATATCATAACATGGTCTGTGAGCGATTGGTCCGGTCTGTCCAAATCCCGATCCAGATGCATAGATCAGTCTCGGATTGATCTTTCTCAGCGTTTCATAATCCACACCTAATTTTTTTGTAACACCCGGACGATAATTTTCTACAACCGCGTCTGCATCTTTTACCAGCTCATAAAACATTTCACGGGCTTTTTCATTTTTCAGATTCAGCGTACATCCTTTTTTATTTCTGTTCAGGAAGGCGTAAAATCCGCTCTCTCCTGATTTCTCATCCAGCGGTCCCCAGGATCTGCACTGTTCCCCTGCTGGAGGCTCAAATTTAATAACATCTGCTCCATGATCTGCCAGCATCGTTGTACAGAATGGTCCGTTCAGCGCGCTGGTAAGATCCAGAACTTTTAATCCTTCCAATGCTTTCATGTTAAAATGCTCCCCTCGTTATTATTTCTGCGGAATTTCGTACTCGAAAATTGCAGCTGTTGAAAGTGGCGGATCTACTTCCATATCGATAGAACTCGGGAATGGCGGGTTAGCCGGAAGTTCACATACTTTGAAAGAACGTACTTCAATCACTGCTTTTCCATCAACTTCTTCGTTTAATCTTGCTTTAAATTCCATGTAGTCGCCGGCATGACATGGTACGAACAGACGAATCTTGCGTACTTTGCAGCAACGGCTGACATTACCATATAATTTAGCCATCAGTCTGTCTGCTACATCTCCCATATATGTAATGGAACGCGCACCGTTTACAACGCCGCCACCATAAAATACATCTCTATCTGACATTCTATATCTCATTGTTACTTCTTTAGACATTTTAAATCCTCCTCTTGATCTATATGTACATCTGAAACCACTCAAAGAAAACTTTTCAATTGCACATTATCTCTAAATGCGTTCACAATATGTTTTTAATATTCAATCTCTCTCCATGGATCAATAACTGCACCGTCCGGCTGCTCACCACGCTGAAGTTCTTTCTTAACTACCAGTACAACGGTTCCCTCTGAAATGAGCTTCGGCTCTTCAAAGTAATACATATCTCCCGGTTTTGCATCTTCAATGCCCATTCTGGATGCCAGTGTTGCAACTTTATAGGTAGCGATTCTACATGTTCTGGAAGTATTTCCAATTTTGATCATCTCAGCTGTAAAGTCTAACTGATCTCCAACATATGCATCTTCAAACAGTTCTACATCTGTATAACCCAGACAAAGAGATTCATCGCCATCGTTCAGGATCATTAATTCGGTTTCAACATCTCCTATGAAATCAAACTGGCGTCCAAATGGAACTCTTCCTTCCGGATCATTTGCATCTGCTGTAGTCATCTTGTAACTTAACATTGCTTTTCTTCTTGCACTCATTATTTTTTCCTCCTATATTAGAATCATGTTTCCGACCTGTTCTCAGGTTGTTTTCAGTGTAATTCATACTGTGTGCGTAAAGTCAATTGCTTTCTAAATTTTTTTACAGAAAATCTTTTTCCTTTTTTGCTAAACTCTCCCCGTGTCGGATAGTTTTGCCTCACTTTTTTGTGATATATATTAATATTTCCCACATATTTTAAGTTTTTTTATGCATTTTAACACATACCTGTAGATTCTTAGTCTTCCATTATGATTCATGATCGTTTTAAATTTTTATTTCCGTACAGGATTTCCTGAAAATTCTGTTTTTCTTTTTTATATGCATGCTTTCTGTTAAAAAAACATGTCCGCATATTTCACTCATTCCCGAAAAGCTTCCTTTTTTAATATTGAAACTTCTGTGAATACATCTATCTTACAGAATTAAGCCACCATATTTGCTTTCGCTGTGATTGCCCCGAGTTCTTCCTCTGTAAGCGCTCCATTGCTGACTCTGTCGCCTGCCAGTGGAGTTTTCATCAATAACAGATACAGTACAAATGCTACTACAAATGAGAAGATATATCCGTTTGCTGCGATGTACTGGATCGCATTCGGAACCAATCCGGATCCGTTCTGGTAAGACCATACCGTATTTCCTGTCAGCGGCAGGATGAATGCGCAGATCCAGGATACATAGGCTGCAAGGTTCCATCCCTTTTTGTAAGTGTATTTGTCGCTCTCATCATAAAGTCCGTAAACATCTACACGGCCTTTCTTTACCAGGTAGTAGTCGGCAATGAACAACGCTGCGATCGGTGCGATGATCGTTCCGTAGTTGTTCAAGAATCCGAATACAAATCCTGCTGCGGAACCGTATACCCACCATGGCTGGAACACTACGATGGCGATGATCACAGTAATGATAACGCCATGTTTGTATGTGATCTTCTTCGGGTTGATATTGGCAAATCCGTTTGCCGGGGATACCATGTTCGCTGCTACTACGGTCGTCAGTGTTCCGATCAGTACGCCTGCTGCCGCGATAATGACTACGATCTTATTGTCGATCATATACAGTACGCTTGTAGGATCCCAGCTTGCGGTTCCGGTCGCATATTTCGTTGCCTGCGCAAAGATGATTCCTACGAATGCACAGATCGCCATCGGGATCGGCAGTCCCATCAGCATTCCGTTTCTCTGGGCTTTCTGGTCTACGGATGTTCTTGCGAAATCCGGGATGTTCAGTGCCATCGTTCCCCAGAAGGAGATGTTACTCGTTAATCCTGCACAGAAGATAAATAAGAATCCTCCGTTGGCTCCCATCAGTTTTGCATCATTCTGTACACGGAAGACATCTCCGATGGTATGCCCGGTCTGACGGAGCATTACTACAGAATATACAAACAATGCGATCATGACTGCGATCAGGATCGGGCTTCCGATATCCTGTACGACTTTTACTTTATCCAGTCCGTTATATGCTACTAAGAATGCAATCGCAATAAAGATGAAGAATCCTACGATCTGGCCTACCGGTGTTGCCGGGTTGCCTGGCATCTTTACGGTGTTTGTCATGTCACTGAGCTTCGGTGCGAAGCATCCGAGGATCGCTGCTACGGCCCCTCCGCCGATCCAGCAGTTGACAGATGTCCATCCACAGGCTACAATCGACCTGGACAGTGTCGGTATATGGGATCCCTTTTTACCAAATACCAGTCGTGAGAAGACCGGGAACGTTACACCATATTTTGCTCCGATCTTTGCGTTCAGAGTAATCGGGAAGATTACGATCACGTTTCCGATGACTACGCTGAGCCATGCCATTAGCGGTGACATGCCCAGTGCTACCATTGTGGATGATATGGAGATACAGCTGATACAGATTACCAT
>USRX01000015.1 GCA_900557275.1 uncultured Roseburia sp. | reverse complement strand
GTTGGTGATACTGTAAAAGTATACGCTAAGATTAAAGAGGGAAACCGTGAAAGAATCCAGGTTTTCGAAGGAACTGTATTAAAGAAACAGGGTGGAAGCAACCGTGAGACTTTCACTGTTCGTAAATTCTCTAATGGTGTAGGTGTTGAGAAAACTTGGCCGCTGCATTCCCCGAACGTTGAAAAGGTAGAAGTAATTCGCCGTGGTAAAGTAAGACGTGCAAAACTGAACTACCTGAGAGATCGTGTAGGTAAGAAAGCAAAAGTTAAAGAACTGGTAAAATAAGAAATAGCAATTTACGAGTGTTGGATATGGGAGATTTGCATGGCAAGTCTCCCATATCTGGTATGTGGAGGTACATATGAGATTCGGCCGAAGACACAGCGGACTGGATTTCCGCAGAAAACGTCGCAAAGTAGATCAGGGAACCGTTAAGAAAACAGCTGTCTTGGCAGTTGAGATCATTATCGTGATCGCACTGGCATTTTCCTTTGTGTACTGCCTTGGCATGAGCACCAGAGTGGCGGGAAATTCCATGGCATCTACCTTGAAAAATGGGGATAAGGTACTGATCAATCGTCTGGTCTACCAGATTACAGAACCGAAATCCAATGATGTGATCGCATTTTATCCAAATGGAAATGAGAAGACCCATCTGTATATCAAGCGTGTGGTTGGCGTTCCAGGAGACAAAGTCCAGATTACAGACGGCGAGATCTACGTCAATGGAAAAGCTTTTGACCAGAAAGATACAGAACCGATCGAGAGTGCCGGTCTGGCAGAAAATGAAATCACGCTGGGAGAGGACGAATATTTTGTGCTGGGAGACAACCGAAACAGCAGTGAAGACAGCAGATATGCCAACATTGGTAATATAAAGAAATCATATATCAAAGGAAAAGTATGGTTTCGCAGTGCGCCTTACCGGAGCATGGGCAAAGTTAAGTAAATCATGAGACAGGTATAAAATAAAGAAGATACATGAATTCTTTCAGGTGTGGTTACTTTTCAGAACGCATGGTTGCGGTTTGAAAAAAGCATTTTGCGGAATGATATACACCGCAATAGTTTGAAATAAGGTTACCGTAATCCCACTGTCTTTAGACAATTGGTAGTTCAACGTATACAGTAATGTAATAGAAAGCAGGTAAGAGAAAAATGCATTTTCAGTGGTATCCAGGTCATATGACCAAAGCAAAAAGACAGATGCAGGAAGACATCAAACTGATCGACCTGGTAATCGAGCTTGTAGATGCCCGGATTCCTTTAAGCAGCAGAAATCCGGATATTGATGAGCTTGGAAAAAATAAAGCCCGCCTGATCCTTTTAAATAAGGCAGATTTGGCATCTGAAGCGCAGAATCAGGAATGGTCTGCATGGTTTAAAGAGAAAGGCTTTTATGTCGTTCAGATCGATGCCAGAAGAAAAAACGGTATGAAGACGATCCAAAATGTAATTTTGGAAGCTTGTCAGGAAAAAATCGAGCGTGACCGCCGCAGAGGAATCAAAAATCGTCCGGTCAGAGCAATGGTCGTAGGTATTCCGAATGTGGGAAAATCCACTTTTATCAATACCTTTGCAGGAAAAGCCTGTGCCAAGACCGGAAACAAACCGGGTGTCACAAAGGGAAAACAGTGGATTCGCCTGAATAAAAATGTAGAACTTCTGGATACGCCGGGAATCCTCTGGCCGAAGTTTGATGATCAGATGGTGGGACTTCGTCTGGCACTGATCGGTTCCATCAAAGATGAGATACTGAATATCGATGAGCTGTCGCTGGAGCTGATTGAACTGCTTCAGCAACATTATCCGGGCATGCTAAAAGAGCGTTATGACATTGACGAGGCACAGGATAAAGTAAAAGTGCTGGAGGCAATCGCAGTCAGCCGGAACTGCATGAAAAAAGGAAGCGAGATCGATTACAGCAAGGCAGCGGCGCTCGTGATCGATGATTTTCGCAGCGGACGGATCGGAAGGATCACGCTGGAGTTTCCGCAATAAAAAAGGATATGAACGAGAAAGGGATGCTGTTATGGCAGAAGAGAAAACAATCGGCGTCATAAAGGCAGAATTAAAGGCAGCGTCAGAGGAGATGCTGCCTTCTTTTATTTCTGCTTATGAGACAGATACAAGAAATGGTGTACAGACACTGGTAAGCCAGGCGAAAAAACGTCTGGAAAAGTTACAGAAAGAGATGGAGCGTATCGAAAAGCTGAAACGATACGAGCGCGCATATGGCGAAGACCATGCGTTTATCTGTGGCATTGATGAGGTGGGCCGTGGCCCACTGGCAGGTCCGGTGGTGGCAGGTGCCGTCATCTTACCGAAAGAATGTCACATTTTATACATTAACGATTCTAAAAAGCTCAGTGAAAAGAAACGGGAAGAATTGTATGATGTGATCATGGAACAGGCAGTAGCCGTAGGGATCGGTATGGCAAGTCCGCAGCGGATTGACGAGATCAACATTTTGCAGGCAACCTACGAGGCCATGCGTCAGGCAATCAGCAACCTGAAAGTACAGCCAGATCTTCTTTTAAACGATGCGGTAACTATTCCGGAGGTGGAGATCGAACAGGTTCCCATCATCAAAGGCGATGCAAAGAGCATTTCCATCGGAGCGGCGAGCATCGTGGCTAAAGTGACCAGAGACCGTCTCATGGTAGAATACGACGCCCTGATGCCGGAATATGGATTCGCTTCCAATAAAGGCTATGGTTCTGCCGCACATATCGAAGCACTGAAAAAATATGGGCCGACACCGATCCACAGACGGAGCTTTATTGGGCATTTTGTGGAAGTGTGATTTTTATCAAATTTATTATAAAGCAGCAAAAAAGCTCTGAAGAAACATTTTCATAACATCTTAATAGATGACAAGAAATTAGTTCTTCAGAGCTTTTTGGTTGTATAGCCCAATCCTGGCATATATTTTTATGCCTCTTTCGTTGCTTCCTGAATCTCGTGAATATACAGATTGATATGTTTTACCTGCACGATGCTCAGCGGATCTTCCTGCTCCAGGGAAGTCTGTTTGGAAGCGATATATTTCTTTGTGGTGTATTCCTCGCAGCCAACCCAGTAATTGATATAAGACGGGTCTTCGGCATCTTCTTCCAGTTCGATATACAGGCGGATATCCTGATCTTTACCGTCTTTTGCCGGGTAGTTCAGGTCAAAACGGCGCACGGTCTTTGTTGATTCCTCTTTGATGAACTGATTCAAATACTGTTCATCCATTGGATTCGGAATATACATGCTGTCTTTGGAAAGATTCTCAGAACCATTTAATGCTTCTACGGCGCCGGAAAGGATGCTCTGAATATCAAAAGGGCTTTCCTGAAAGGTTGATCCTGCCGGTTTTTCGGAAGAATTTTCGCTGGAAGCGTCCTGCTTTGCCTGCTGTTCTGAAATGAGTTTGGAGAGCATTTCAAGCTGCTCCGGATCTGTAATAGGGATTTCCATCTATTTTGTCCTCCTGAAAAATATTCTATCGTTATATCGCTATGTATGCCGTAAATATAGCATTGTTCAACGCTGATACACATTATACCACATCTGGTCTTTAGAAACTATTAAGAATTTGAACAGTAGCAAAGTCAATCGAAATCAGTTACAATAAAAAATATAAGACAGAGTTCAAAATGGACACAAATTGGGAAAAAGTATATGAATCCCTTATACTAAAAAGACGATAAAAGGATGAGGTAAGAGCAATGAATCAAAAATTTTGGAAGCGGTTCTGGATCATTGTGTGGATCGTATATGCCGTTCTGGAAATCGGCTGCCGTGCATTACAGCCGATTTTGCAAAACCACGGACTGGAATATCGGCAATATGTAACTTTTCTTTTGCTGGAACTTCTGTGGATGGTGCCACTGTTTTTCGGTCTGTTCTGGATTGTCTTTGCAAATTATCGTGGAATGATGCGCAAACAGCGCACTGGTTGGACTGGTCCTGGAATTGTGGCGTTTGTATTGTATCTCTTGGTACTGATCGCAGCACAGATTGTTATACTTGCAGCAAATGCGTGGAATGGGGATAAGGAGACCGTACAGGATCATGTGATCGTGGTAAATCAATATAATGGAATTGCCAGAAAAGGAACGGAAACTTATTACTGTGATCCGGTGGGACCTTTTTTACGGAAACCTTTTACCTGGGATGGCGAGAGGGAGAAGGCGCTTTTGGAAAGTCATTATGATATGAAATTCATGCTTGTGGAGAGTGAGATCGGGGAACGTAGCTATATTCCAGAAGATTATCCGGATATTCAGGTGCATATTACGACACAGATCCCGTTGCAGGATAATATGACAGATCAGCTGACGGCTGATATCTTTGAAAAGACCTATCGGGAGCAGGGGATGCAGACAAAATCTTCGCTTGGTATTCGGGGAGAGTCAGAAAGCATGTTTGTCAACGGAAATGGATTTTATCTGATCGCAGACAGTGAGGAAGCACTGAAATCCTGTGCACAGGATGCGGCTGTCCTGATTGAACAGGCATGTAAAGAAGATTATTTTAAAGACCACAGAGGTTATCTGATGTGCAGGCTGCAGTATGATGATGCAGAATACGATTATGTGAGACTTCCTTTTGGCACGGATACAGAGACGTATGGAACGTCGTTGATTGGTCGGCTATTTGGGTGGAGTACTGCCATTGATGGGGAATCTCTGGACACGCCGGATTACTATGCTACGTTTGTTAATGTTTGGCCGAAGCTGTCAACTACCTGGGAGGCATTAAAAGACCGGGTTGTTTATGCATATGGTGTGGATGGGGCAGATATTGACGGAACAGGACAGGGCAATTCAGGAAATGCAGATTCGGATATTTTTTCTGATTCCGAAAACGAGACCGATCAGCAAATGCAGAATATTGAAGAAGCAGCAAAGCTTTTATACAAAGACCGGAAAGGAACAGAAGAAGGTTTTGTACTTTCCTATAATGCAAAAGGCATGCCATATGTGATCCTAGAAGAAACGAATACTGTCCAGGATGGACAAAATGCCGTGAAGCGTCAGATGCTGAATTATGACCGCATGTCAAAAAATGAGGAATGTTATTTGTTTTCTTATGAGGAAGAGATAACCGATTCGGAAGGAAATGCGCTTTCGGACAGCAGGATGCTGGATTATTATGCAGTCAATGTGCAAAGCCAGACGGTAACGGCATCCGGAAAGCATTCTTACAGTGATTCCGGAAATGCGGCATATCAGGAGGCAGCAGGAGAACCGTGATGAGTTTAGCAGAAAGAAGCAGAGGGAAAACGAAATAGGAAAAAAGTATTCAGAAGATCACGCAGGAAAAAGAGAGACAACAGAAGGTACATTAACTCCCGAAAAGAAAAGGGGTTATGAAGAAAATATTATAACAGACAGAAAATATGTGTGTGATAATCTGGAGGCGGGGAAGGAAGAAAGATATACAAGTGGCAAAAAACAGTATGGAAAGAAACAGAATACCAGGCAGATAGGCACTGCATATGAACAGCTTGCAGCAGACTATCTGAAAGCGCAGGGCTATGAGATACTGGAACACAATTTCCGCTGCGGGCTGGGCGAGATCGATCTGATCGCCAGGGAGGGAAACTATCTGGTATTTGTGGAAGTGAAATATCGCAGCCGGTCAGACTGTGGATATCCTTCCGATGCTGTAAACTACAAAAAGCAGGTGCGGATCTCCAATGGCGCAGCGTATTATCTGTGGAGAAATTATGACAGTATTCAGATACCGGTTCGATTCGATGTGGTGTCTATACAGGGAGAAACGGTTCAGTTGTATAAAGATGCGTTTCCCTACTGTGGACAGTTTTTTTAAACAGAAAATTAATTGGAACAGATGGATGTTATGGTGTATGCATAGTGGATACACTGTTCTACTGACAAGGCAGCAGCAATTATGAGCAAAACTGTGCATAATGCGGAGTGTCAGAAACTTGTGGAACTTATATCGGACAGGAAAATTGATATATTTGGATGCTTTTTGCAAAATGTTACTGTATTAAAAACTGAAAATGATGTATGATGATACTATTGCGGAAATATTATATGCAAGAACATGTGATACCGCAGAGAATGCGAAGATGATAAGGGGAATTATATGTCAGAATTCAGTGACAAATGTCGGGAGTACATTGAAAAAAGTCAGACAAATGTTTATCAGATGTCAAAAAAATCGGGATTGGATCGTACAACGCTTCAGAAAATGGTACAGGGAAAACGTCTGCCCGGTAAACAGTTTCTGGAAACTATGTGTGAATATCTGATATTAAATCAATCAGAAAAAGAGCAGCTGATGCGTCTTTACAGTATTGAAAAAATGGGGCGCAATGCATATGAATGTCGTCAGGAGGTACGTCAGCTGTTAGAAGATTTCCGATTTTTAAGAAATCAGTATCTGAAGACGCCTCATTATAAAAGCATACGTTTTGAACGGCTGTCAGAAATGGGTAAAAACAGGACGGTACATGATCTTCTGATCGAGTCTGATATCAGGGATGCGCTTCAGTTTATTATCTGTCAGGTCTACGAAGAAGAACAGCCGGGAAAAATCTATATGGATATGTTCGGATTGGTGTCAGTGGCATTGGAACAGATTGTTTATGAAGAGAGCAGTACGGGGAAAAAAGCTTCCTGCAGGCAGCTGGTCAGAATGGAGCGTACGGAAGCATCCAGTAGCGTGCAGGCAGGGGCGTTGAAAAATATCCACATGCTTCGGACGATTTTTCCTTTTGCATTGTCTTATACCGGGGATTATGAAGTCTATTATTTTTATGCAAAGACTTCAAGTTTGGAGCTTTCCTATGCATTATGGCCACATTATATTGTGACGGAGAAAAATATTGTTCTGATTTCTGGCGATGAAAAACGCGGAGTACTCATAGAAGATGAAAAACTGGCATACAGCTGTATCTGTGAGCTTGAACGTCAGAAAGAAGGGTATCGGAAGCTGCTTGCCTGTATGGGAAATGCAGAGCGGGGTCTAGAATATTATTCCACCAGGATCCGTCCGGAAAAATTTCTGATGTCTTACGAGACGACTCCCTGTGTAGCTGAACTGATAGCTCCGGTTCGTGAATATTTTTCGGAGTCAGAAAATGAGATGTATGCAAAATATATGGGGCTCTATGATAATATCGTGCCGGATACACAGAATGACAGAAAGACCATATATGGATTTTGGGGAATGGAAGAGTTTCTGTGTACAGGACATTTGCCGGAAATATATGGAAAATATGTTCCGGAAGTTCCACAGGAGCTGCGTAAACTTATGGTGGATGGATATCTGGAAGGCATGCATAAAAAGAGAAAATCGTATTTGCTGAAACACCAGGAAGAACATGAAGAAATGCGATATGCGTTAAATATTGAACTTTACGAGCCATGTACGGTAGTTTTTTTGTCAGTGGCAAAAGAATTTCCAATGGGAATCGTGGTTATAGAAGAGCCGGGGGTGTTCCGGGCTTTTCAGGATTATCTGGACAGTCTGATTGAAGATGAAGAGGTATTCAGCACGGCAGAGAGTACAGCGGAATTCCGAAAACGCTGTAACAGTATTTTGCAGAAATAAATAAGGGCACAATTAAGGGCACATATTGTTCGTCAGTGATAGAGACAGTACAATAAAAGTGAGAAAAAGCTTGTGACAGATGAAACGGGCTTGTTTTTGAAAATCGATCATATTGTGTATTACTGTAGGCTTATCCGTACTTTGAAACAGATTTGTCATGATATAGCAACTGTTCAGAGTGTTGCACAACCGATAGCTACAGATTGGGGTGTTATGAAAAATATTATATGACACAATAAGATACGATTGGCTGCAGTTGTATACGCGCTCAATATCCTTGCTGCAGACAAGTCAAAAACAAGAATCGTCTATCACATGCTTTTTTGTTTTTGTGATTTAGGCACAGTAGGAGGGCACAAAGAAACGCGTCGTATTGTAGCCTTTTTTTACTTAAAGAAGAAAGTTAGGAAAAGTGTTTCAAAGATATTTGGCTCAGAATGCTGTACAGACAGAAGACGACATACAGAAGGAGTCGACAGGTAAGAAAATTTAAAATCTGCATGTGGATGGAAAAGTATCATTTATCTGTCATGATGAAAAGGAAAAGATATGAGATTTATAAGGAAAAGACGAAGCAGAGAAGATGTGATAAAAATAAAAGAACCACTCGGGATAAATGGACAGCGGGTTCCGTTACTGTATTTTCCGCTTCTTGAAGAAAATGGTTTGGTAAAACATTGTTTTACTACCCGGGAAGGCGGTGTCAGTCAGGAAATTTTCCGTTCCCTGAATCTGAGTTTTACCAGAGGGGACAGAGATGAGGATGTGATGGAAAATTACAAGATCCTTGCCAGCGCAATGGGGGTAGAGCTTGACCGTTTTGTATTAGCGGATCAGACCCATACCACAAATGTGCGTGTGGTCACAGAAACAGATGCCGGCAAAGGTCTGATGAAACCGATGGATTATCAGGATGTAGATGGATTGATCACGAACGTTCCGGGATTGGTGCTGTCTACTTTTTTCGCAGACTGTACACCATTGTATTTTGTGGATCCGGTACATAAAGCGATTGGAATGAGTCACTCCGGCTGGAGAGGAACAGTAGGACGTATGGGAAAAGTAACTCTGGATGCGATGGCAGAGGCCTATGGAACAAAGCCGGAAGATGTACTCTGCGCGATTGGTCCCTCCATCTGTCAGGATTGTTATGAAATCAGCCTGGATGTGGCGATACGGTTCTATCATGAGTTTCCAGATCATGGTTTTGATATTTTGCGGGATGAAGGAAATGGTAAATATAAGCTGGATCTCTGGAAAGCAAATGAGATTGTATTGCTGGAGGCAGGTGTTCTGCCGGAGCATCTGTCTGTGACGGACATTTGTACCTGCTGTAATGGACAGCTTTTGTTTTCGCATCGTGCAACCCATGGAAAACGAGGCAATATGGGAGGCTTTCTTTGTCTGAATGATGGAGTGTAATGGTTCTATAAAAAAGCAGATGGTTATCAGTATAATTTTTATTAAAATAAAAAAGGAAAGAATGTCGAATTCTTTATGGTAAAGTGTGAGAAGACGGTTGTCTAGTGATTGCACGGACAACAGATGTCTGCTATGATATATGAGAGCACGAAGCATAGTTGATTTTGCATCTTTTGTATATCTTACAGGCGGAGAGCCGTATATATCAGAACGAAATCGGCAAGTGACAGGAGTTAAATTGTAGCTGTAGAAACAGCTGGGAAACAGGAGAATTAACATGGAAGGAAATGGAATGGAAGGCCTTGGTGAACGGATCCGCACGCTTGTAGAGGATGCGGTAGATTCACAGAACTTCAGGGAACTGAATGAAAATATTGCCAATGCGGTCAATCAGGGAAGCGAATATGTGCAAAATATCGTAAAGAGTGTGACTGATCCGTGGATAAACAACGGACAGAAGACAAAGAAACCGGTTCCTGCAAAACGTCTGTTTATCAAAGAACGGGGGTTGAATGTGGCCGGAATGGTGGCATTGATCTTTGGTATCGTTCTGGCGATCATTTTTGGCATAATGCTGGCTTCCGGAATTGTAGTCATTGCCATGGCAGCGGCACCGGCAGCAGCGATCACGGGGCGTGTGCTTACGATCGTGGCAGCAGTGTTTGTTGTGGTCGCAATTATCTGTATGGGATATGGCGGCAAACGGATCCAGCGTGTGGGGCATTTTCATAAATATATAGCTCTTTTGAAGGACAAGACATACAGCAATCTGACAGATCTGGCTTCCGGGGCGCGTCTGACACAGGATACAGTGCGTAAGGATGTTATCTGGATGATTCAGAAACACTGGTTTTTAGAAGGACATTTGGACGATGCCCAGCAGTGTCTGATGCTTACCGATGAGATGTATCAGGAATACTGTCAGCTGAAAGAGCAGAATAAGCAGATCCAGGAAAAAGAACAGGCACGGAGACGGGAAAATGCTGCATTTGGCGCATCCAATCCAAAGGCACAGATGGTATTAGAAGATGGCGAACATATGCTTCAGGAACTGAGACGTTATAATGATCTGATTCCAGGAGAAGCGATGTCTGCAAAGATTTCCCGTATGGAGGGACTGACCGGCAGGATATTTGACCGTATCCGTCAGCATCCGGAGCAGGTAGATGAGATTGAAAAACTGATGAAGTATTATCTTCCTACTACGATGAAGCTGCTGCATGCATATACAGAGCTGGATTCACAGAATATTCCAGGGGAAAATATTGCAAATTCAAAGCATGAGATCGAGCAGACGTTGGATACGTTAAATGCAGCATTTGAGAAACTGCTGGACAGCCTGTTCCGGGATACGGCATGGGATGTATCTTCAGACATCAGTGTTTTGAACACGATGCTGGCACAGGAAGGGCTGAAAGATGATGGCTCAAATTTCAGACGGTAATAAAATGAAAACTAAGCAGGAGGTTTTACAATGAGTGAAGAAAGAGAATTTGAACAGACACCGGCGCCGACACTGACACTGGATCCTTTTGGAAGTACGATGGCAGCTACTGCACAGCCGCAGACAAAAGAAGAGATTCAGAAAAGTTTTGCGGGAGAAGGAGAACTGAGTCCGCAGGAGAGACAGCAGGTGGCACAGTTTGCTTCCCAGATCGATCTGAACAATTCCCAGATGATCTTGCAGTACGGAGCTGGAACACAGAAAAAAATGGCAGATTTTTCCGAGTCTGCGCTTAAGAATGTCCGTACAAAGGATATGGGGGAAGTGGGAGATCTTCTCAGCAGTGTAGTGGTAGAGCTGAAAAGCTTTGATGTGGAGGAAGAGGAGAAAGGTATCAAAGGCCTGTTCAAACGTTCTTCCAATCGTGTGACAGCTATGAAAGCGAAATATGACAAGGCAGAAGTCAATGTCAATAAGATCTGTGATGTTCTGGAAGGACATCAGGTACAGCTTCTGAAAGATATTGCTATGCTGGACAAGATGTATGACACCAACCTTACATACTTCAAAGAATTGTCCATGTATATTCTTGCAGGTAAAGAGAAACTGCAGGAAGTGAGGGATGGAGAACTGCAGCAGCTAATCCAGAAAGCACAGGCTTCCGGTCTGCCGGAGGATGCACAGGCAGCCAGAGATCTGGAAGACAAATGTACCAGATTCGAGAAAAAACTGTATGATCTGGAGCTGACACGGACGATTTCCATTCAGACAGCGCCGCAGATCCGGCTGGTTCAGAACAACGATACAATGATGGCAGAAAAGATCCAGTCTACCATTGTAAATACGATTCCGCTGTGGAAGAGCCAGATGGTGCTTGCTCTTGGCATTGCACACTCCACACAGGCGGCAAAAGCGCAGCGAGAGGTTTCTGATATGACCAATGAGCTGTTAAAGAAAAATGCTGCAACGCTCAAGACGGCGTCCATCGAGACAGCGAAAGAATCCGAGCGCGGCATTGTAGAGCTTGAGACATTAAAGAATACCAATGAGACGCTGATCTCCACACTGGATGAAGTAATGCAGATCCAGAAAGATGGGCGCCAGAAACGTCAGGATGCAGAAGTAGAGATTCAGAGACTGGAAAATGAGCTGAAGGAGAAATTGCTTCAGATTCAAAAATAAGACAGAGCGTATATAAAAAGATGATATATCAATAGCGAAGTATACAAAAAGTATATATAAGTAAAGGCACGGTTTTTATCATAAATGTATTATGGTTAAAAATCGTGCCTTTACAATTATAAAAACAGGTTATCTATATAGATGTTATAAGTGCTTATGGTTAGAAATCATACGTCCATAAAATTACCGTTCTTTTATTGACAAGTTTAAAAGTTAAAAAATCTAAATTCTGCGTAATCCTTCCCATACCAGCATTGCCAGCTCATGGGGGGCAAATTTTGACCATATCCGGAAGATCGGAGCAAAGATGCCCGGACAGGAGAATGGCAGCCACATCCGGTTGTGGAGCATGGACTGTTTTACCACGCGGCTGGATGTGGTAGACAGTGGAAAGTGATGCACCGCTGTGGGACGGCTGGTGCCGGTCTGGGTGGTGGCGATAAATTCCGTATCCCTGATCCAGTAAGGACATACACAGGTCAGATTGATATGTCGTGGAAACAGTTCCCAACGCAGGGCGCGGGAATAACTGCTGACAAACGCTTTGGAAGCGGCATATACATTTAACTGCTGCATCGGCTGAAAAGAAGCTACAGAAGAGATCTGCAGGATGCGTGCGCCACGCTGCATATAAGGCAGACAAATAAGAGTGACATCCATCATGGCCTTACAGTTTAACAGAACCATGGTGTCCTGTTCCCGGCGTGGGATGTCTGCGTAATTTCCCTGTTTGCCAAAACCGGCGGCATTGATCAGAAACCGGATATCTGGTGCGTGCGCAGCGAGTTGCCGTTCCAGTTCTGTGAAGGATGTCTCCAGGGACAGATCCAGCGCAAAGATACGGCAGTGCGTGGATAATGTATCAGCCAGTTCCACCAGTCGTTCCTGTCGTCTTGCGATGATCCAGAGTTCTTCCAACTGTTCCTTCTGATCCAGATAGCGGCAGTATTCCTGTCCAAGTCCACTGGAGGCACCAGTAATCACAGCAATCCGGCAGTGTTTGGCAGTGTCAGAAGCTGTGTGTAATTGGCTGGAATTATTTTGGTTGTTCAGTTGTTCCATAAAAAGCCTCCTTCATGGCAGGATGTATTAGAATCTTTCCTATACAATATAGACTGCCAGATCTGTTTATAATCAGACAGCGTAAGGCGAAGTCCGCTTTACGCTGTCTGTTATTTTGCATATTAAAAAACGTTTAGTTGTCTTCAGATTCATCTGCGGAAGTGGTGTATACCTGACGTTTTCTTGCCATTTCATCACTTTCCAGATATTCGTCGTAAGTTGTGATCTTATCAATCAGGGAACCGTTTGGAAGGATTTCCATGATACGGTTTGCTGTCGTCTGTACGATCTGATGGTCACGGGATGCAAAAAGGATGACACCCGGGAATTTGATCAGACCATTGTTCAGTGCGGTAATAGATTCCATATCCAGATGATCGGTCGGCTCGTCCAGAATCAGTACGTTAGATGCTTCAATCATCATACGGGAGAAGAGTACACGGACTTTTTCACCACCGGAGAGTACGCGCATTTTTTTTACACCATCCTCGCCCGGGAAAAGCATTCTTCCAAGAAATCCACGGACATAAGTGGCATCTTTAATCTCGGAGAACTGGGTCAGCCAGTCTACGATGATCATGTCTGTATCGAAGATTTCGGTATTGTCTTTCGGAAAATAGGACTGGCTTGTAGTTACGCCCCATTTGTAGCTTCCCTCATCCGGTTCCATTTCGCCGGTCAGAATTTTGAACAGTACGGTTTTTGCCTGTTCATTACCACCTACGAAAGCAACCTTGTCTTCTCTTCCGATAATGAAAGAAATGTTGTCCAGCACTTTTACTCCGTCGATTGTCTTTGAGAGATTTTCAACAGAAAGGACTTCATTTCCGATTTCACGCTCCGGGCGAAAGTCGATGTAGGGATATTTTCTGCTGGAGGGTTTGATCTCGTCCAGCTGAATTTTCTCCAGCGCTTTCTTTCTTGATGTAGCCTGTTTTGATTTGGAAGCATTTGCGGAGAAACGGGAGATGAATTCCTGTAACTCTTTGATTTTCTCTTCTTTCTTTTTGTTGGCTTCCTTCATCTGCTTGATCATCAGCTGACTGGACTCGTACCAGAAGTCATAGTTTCCGGCATATAACTGAATCTTTGCATAATCAATATCAGCGATGTGGGTACATACTTTATTCAGGAAATAACGGTCGTGGGATACTACGATGACAGTATTGTCAAAGTTGATCAAGAATTCTTCCAGCCATGCGATCGCGTCCAGATCCAGGTTGTTGGTCGGCTCATCCAGAAGAAGGATGTCCGGGTTTCCGAACAGTGCCTGTGCCAGAAGTACTTTGACTTTCTGCGGACCGGTCAGGTCAGCCATCATGCTGTAGTGCAGATCTGTCTCTACACCAAGTCCGTTTAACAGGGTAGCGGCATCGGATTCTGCATTCCATCCGTCCATGTCGGCAAATTCTGCTTCCAGTTCGCTGGCACGGATACCGTCTGCATCGGTGAAATCCTCTTTCATGTAGATGGCATCTTTCTCTTTCATAATGTCATACAGGCGTTTGTTGCCCATGATAACTGTATCCAGAACGGTAAATGCGTCATATTTGAAGTGATCCTGCTGTAAGAAGGAGAGACGCTGACCAGGGGTAATGGAGACATCTCCGTTGGTCGGTTCCAGCTGCCCGGTCAGAATCTTTAAAAATGTAGATTTTCCGGCACCGTTTGCACCGATCAGACCATAGCAGTTGCCCTCGGTAAATTTGATATTTACGTCTTCGAATAAAGCTTTTTTACCGAGACGCAGTGTAATGTTGTTTGCACTGATCATAAAAGTAAAATCCTTTCCTTAATTAATATACGATGATTGTTTGAAATTCTATTTGATATCGGCTGCCTGCATTCATTGATCCGAATACAGGTATAACCTAACTTATTTTACCTTATAATAATAAATTTTCAAGGGGAAAATTCGGAAAAGACGATTTCGGGAAGGGAAAAGACTGATTCAGGTATGAAAAGCGTGGGTAACAGGGTTTTATATTAGCAATGACTATCGTTGAAAACTCCTGAAACAGTTAAAAAAATATCAAATTTTGTAGGACCAATTTTGAAAAAGTGACCGTTTATGACGGAGAAAAAGAAAAGACAGAAAAGCGTTTTTTTGAAAAGTTTTTAGAAAACCCTGGGTTTCTGAAAAAAATCTGAAATAAACCGTATTTTTACAGGAAAGGTGTATTCAAAAAAGTGCAAAATTGTGTTATAATGTCGTTGCTTTTTCACACTGGAGTAGTATGATAGGGAGTAGGAACTGTTAAGAATTTGACAACCTATTCTGACCCGTAAAAAGGGTCAACACGAGTAAACAAACAGGAGGGACTTTTGTATGAAACGTTCTATGAAAACCATGGATGGTAACCATGCAGCAGCACATGCTTCTTATGCATACACAGATGTTGCTGCAATCTACCCGATCACACCATCATCTGTTATGGCTGAAGCTACAGATGAGTGGGCAACACAGGGAAGAAAAAACATTTTTGGACAGACAGTAAAGATTACAGAGATGCAGTCTGAGGCTGGTGCAGCAGGTACTGTACACGGTTCTCTTGCAGCAGGAGCACTGACAACAACTTATACCGCTTCTCAGGGTCTGTTACTGATGATCCCGAATCTTTATAAAGTAGCCGGAGAAGGACTTCCGGGCGTATTTAACGTATCTGCACGTTGTGTAGCTACTCATGCGCTGAATATTTTTGGCGATCATTCTGACGTATATGCATGTCGTCAGACCGGATGTGCAATGCTTTGCGAATCATCCGTACAGGAAGTTATGGATCTGACTCCGGTTGCACATTGCTCCGCAATCAAAGGAAGACTTCCGTTCATCAACTTCTTCGACGGATTCCGTACTTCTCATGAGATCCAGAAGATCGAGACATGGGATTACGAAGATCTGAAAGACATGGTAGATCAGGATGCCATCAGAGCATACCGTGACAACTGCCTGAACCCGACACATCCGCGTGAGATGGGATCAGCTCAGAACCCGGATCTGTTCTTCCAGACAAGAGAGTCCTGCAACGGCACATACGACGCTATGCCGGCAATCGTTCAGGATTACATGGATAAAGTAAATGCCAAGATCGGAACAGATTACAAACTGTTCAACTACTACGGAGCTGCTGATGCTGAGCATATCATCATCGCAATGGGTTCTGTATGTGAGACAATCGATGAGACAATTGATTATCTGACAGCAAAAGGACAGAAAGTAGGTCTTGTAAAAGTTCGTCTGTACAGACCGTTCTGCGCATCTGCACTGATCGATGCAATACCGGATACTGTTAAGAAAATTTCTGTACTTGACAGAACAAAAGAGCCAGGTTCTCTTGGCGAGCCGCTGTACCTTGACGTAGTTGCAGCATTAAAAGGTACAAAATTTGATCAGGTTGAGATCTTCTCCGGACGTTATGGTCTTGGTTCTAAAGATACTACACCAGGTCAGATCATCGCTGTATACAACAATACAGAAAAACCGAGATTCACAATCGGTATCATTGATGATGTTACAAATCTTTCACTCGAAGTTAAAGAGCATCCGGTTACAACTCCGGAAGGTACGATCAGCTGCAAGTTCTGGGGACTTGGTGCAGATGGTACGGTAGGTGCTAATAAAAACTCCATCAAGATCATTGGTGACAACACAGACATGTATGCACAGGCATATTTTGACTATGACTCTAAAAAATCAGGTGGTGTTACAATTTCCCACTTACGTTTCGGTAAATCCCCGATTCGTTCCACATACCTGATCAACAAAGCAAACTTTGTTGCATGTCATTGCCCGGCATACGTAAAAAAATACAACATGGTTCAGGATCTGGTACCAGGTGGTACATTCCTTCTGAACTGCTCATGGGATATGGCAGGTCTGGAAGAGCATCTTCCGGGACAGGCAAAACGTTATATCGCTGAAAACAACATTCAGTTCTACACAATCGATGGTATCAAGATCGGTAAAGAGATCGGACTTGGCGGACGTATCAATACCGTACTGCAGTCTGCATTCTTCAAACTGGCTGAGATCATTCCGTCTGACAAAGCAAATGAACTGATGAAAGCAGCTGCAAAAGCTACTTACGGAAGAAAAGGCGATAAGATCGTACAGATGAACTACGATGCAATCGATGCAGGTGCAAACGCAATCGTTAAGATTGATGTACCGGAAAGCTGGAAGACCGCAGAAGATACAAATATGGAAGGCGCACTGGCAACAGGAAGCCGTCAGGACGTTGTAGATTTCGTAAACAACATCCAGAAGAAAGTAAACGCACAGGAAGGAAATACCGTACCGGTATCTGTTGTAAAAACTTACGAAGACGGTTCTACACCATCTGGTTCTGCTGCATACGAGAAACGTGGTATCGCAGTAGACGTTCCGGTATGGGATGCAACAAAATGTCTTGGATGTAACGTATGCTCTTATGTCTGCCCGCATGCAGTTATCCGTCCGGTTGCCATGACCGAGGCTGAAGTAGCTGCAGCTCCGGAAGGAATGCAGACAATGGATCTTCGCGGAACAGACAAGAAATTTGCAATCGTTGTATCTGCTTATGACTGTACGGGATGTGGTTCCTGCGTAAATGTCTGCCTTGCAAAAGACAAAGCAATCACAATGAAGAACTTCGAAGAGAATGCAGATCAGCAGAAATACTTCGATTATGCAGTAACATTACCGGAAAAAGCAGATGTCATCGAGAAATTCAAGATGAATACGGTAAAAGGTTCTCAGTTCAAACAGCCGCTGCTTGAGTTCTCAGGCGCTTGTGCTGGATGTGGCGAGACTCCGTATGCAAAACTGATCACACAGCTCTTTGGTGACAGAATGTATATTGCAAATGCAACAGGATGCTCCTCTATCTGGGGTAACTCCTCACCATCTACACCTTACACTGTAACACCGGAAGGAAAAGGACCGGCATGGTCAAACTCCCTGTTCGAGGATGCAGCAGAGTTTGGTTATGGTATGCTTCTTGCAAACAATGCAATCCGTGGAGCATTGAAAGAGAAAGTTGAAAATGTTGTAGCAAATGGCAAAAATGCTGATGTAAAAGCAGCTGGTCAGGAATGGCTGGATACTTTCGGAAACGGTGTTGAGAACGGACCTGCTACAGACAAGCTGGTTGCAGCTCTGGAAGCTTGTGGATGCGAGAATGCACAGGAAATTCTGAAAGACAAACAGTTCCTTGCTAAGAAATCCCAGTGGATCTTCGGTGGAGATGGTTGGGCTTATGATATCGGATTCGGCGGCGTTGACCATGTACTTGCAAGCGGACAGGATATCAATGTCATGGTATTCGATACTGAGGTTTACTCCAATACAGGTGGACAGTCTTCCAAATCTACACCGGTAGGTGCAACTGCACAGTTTGCAGCAGCTGGTAAAGAGACCAAGAAGAAAGATCTTGCAAGTATCGCAATGAGTTACGGTTATGTATATGTTGCTCAGGTTGCTATGGGTGCTGATTATAACCAGTGCGTAAAAGCAATCGCTGAGGCTGAGGCATATCCGGGACCGTCTCTGATCATTGCTTACGCTCCATGTATCAACCATGGTATCAAGAAAGGTATGAGCAAAGCTCAGACAGAGGA
>USRX01000014.1 GCA_900557275.1 uncultured Roseburia sp. | reverse complement strand
GCGGTACGCGAGCTGGGTTCAGAACGTCGTGAGACAGTTCGGTCCCTATCCGGCGCGGGCGTAGGATATCTGAGGGGAGCTGGCCTTAGTACGAGAGGACCGGGCTGGACAGACCGCTGGTGCACCAGTTGTCATACCAATGGCATAGCTGGGTAGCCAAGTCTGGAAGGGATAAACGCTGAAGGCATCTAAGCGTGAAGCCCCCCCCAAGATGAGATGTCCCAACGAAAGTTGTAAGGACCCTTAGAGAGTATGAGGTAGATAGGTCAGGGGTGGAAGTGCAGCGATGCATGGAGCTGACTGATACTAATCGTCCGAGGGCTTGACCAAGAGCACTTAGTGAGAACAAGTCGTAAGACGCCGTTCGAGGTTAGTGCGATGGTCGTTCGAAGGAACTTAATGAGAGCGAGCCGTAAGGCGAAGGTCGAATTTAGTGAATCGAACTTCCTTGTAAAACGAAAGTGAGAAATAGCATAGTGACGGCATTTGATTAACCTGTATGAAGTTTTGAAGGTACAAAATACTTTCATAAATAGGGATATAGTTCAGTTGGTAGAACGTTGGTCTCCAAAACCAAATGTCGAGGGTTCGAGTCCTTCTGTCCCTGTTATAATTAAAAGAGAAATAAATATCAGCTTTATCTGGTATTTATTTCTCTTTTGTTATGTACAGAATTTGATCAAAGAGTCAAAAAATAACTGATGGATTATTAAAAAAGAAGAATCCGGAAGAACATTACAAGAAAAAAGAGGAGGAAGATTCAAAAAGATGAATCAGAGTAAGAAAAGCAGAGCATCTATTTTTGAATTAAACGGCATTCCAAAGTTTGATCAGGCAGTGCCGCTGGCATTGCAGCATGTTGTAGCAATGATTGTGGGATGTGTAACGCCGGCAATTATTGTAGCAGGTGTAGCAGGACTGGACAGCACAAATCGTGTCATGTTGATACAGTCATCACTGGTCGTATCTGCACTATCCACATTTTTGCAGTTGTTTCCGATTGGAAAGAAACAAGGATTCCGTCTGGGAGCTGGATTACCGGTCATCATGGGTGCAAGTTTTGCGTATGTGGCAAGCATGCAGGCAATCGCTGGGGATTTTGGAATTGCAGCGATTTTTGGCGCACAGATTATCGGTGGTATTATAGCGGCGATTATTGGATTTTTTATTGACAAGATACGAAAAGTATTTCCGCCTCTTGTTACAGGCACGGTTGTATTTACGATAGGTCTTTCTTTGTATCCGACTGCCGTAAACTATATGGCGGGAGGAACATCCAATGACACTTATGGTCACTGGTCAAATTGGCTGGTGGCATTTATTACACTGGCGGTAGTAATTTTTCTGAATCATTTTACAAAAGGATTTTTAAAATTGGCATCTATCCTGATCGGTATTATCGTTGGATATATCGTGTCAATTCCATTTGGAATGGTAGATCTGGCAGCTGTTGCACAGGCAAAAGTTTTTCAGATTCCGCAGATCATGCATTTTGGCATCAAATTTGAACCTTCAAGTTGTATCGCAATCGGTTTATTGTTTGCAATTAATGCGATTCAGGCAATCGGAGATTTTACAGCAACTACAACAGGAAGTATGGATCGTGAACCGACGGATCAGGAATTAAAAGGCGCGATCGTAGGATATGGGTGCATGAATATTATAGGCGCTTTCCTGGGCGGACTTCCAACGGCTTCCTATAGCCAGAACGTAGGTATCGTAACCACGACAAAAGTTATCAACAGAGTCGTACTGGGAATGGCGGCAGCGATTCTTCTGATCGCCGGACTGGTTCCGAAATTTTCCGGTTTACTGACCACGATTCCGCATTGTGTGCTGGGTGGCGCTACAATCTCCGTATTTGCATCCATTGCTATGACTGGTATCCGTCTGATCACTTCACAGCAGATGAACTTCAGAAACACAACCGTTGTTGGTCTGTCTGTTGCCCTGGGTGTAGGCGTGACACAGGCATCTGCATCATTGGCAATGTTCCCGGCATGGGTAACAACTGTATTTGGAAAAACACCAGTCGTTATCGCTACCTGTGTGGCAGTTTTATTGAATCTGATTCTTCCAAAAGAGCAGAAGGCATAAGATTGCTGGAAAGTTATTAAAGCAGGTATCAGTATGATATTCGTAAAAAGATAGTTGCGTTTGACATAACCTTTTAATGTCAAGAGCTGGTATTGATTTGAATAATGAAAAACAGAACCGTTACCTATGATATTTTAAAGAAGTATCTTAGGTAGCGGTTCTGTTTTTGACTGTAAAAAGTCTGTAAACAGGATTGTTCTGTTGCGATATAAAGTAAAATATATTATAAGCCATATCAGTCAGGGAACTGATATGGCTTATAAAAATAGCTTTCGCAGAAATTAATTTACGAATCGTATTATTTTATTTTTCCGGATATGATACACTGTAAATCACATCGCCGTCAGCAGCCAGGAAACGCGCTTCTACGACTGGATCTGTAATACCTGCTCCTTTGAGTGAATCATAGGCTGTTTTCAGATTATTTACTGTGCTGTCTTTTGCATCAGCAAGTGCAGCAGCAGTTGCCTTTTTATCGATATTTGTCTCCCGATATGCATATATATAAGTCAGAGTGTTGTCAGTTCCTTCCAATTTGAAATCTAAACCCTGATCGTTAAGAGAAGATTTTAATTCATCATAAGCTGCTTTCATTTCATCAGTTGCGAGAAATTCAGAAACAGAAGTGATACCGGACTCGGATGGGAGATTTGTAGCTTCTTTTTCTGCTTCTGCTGTAGCACTGACATCTGCTTCTGGTTCAGCACTTGCTTCTGTTGTTGTAGCAGGTGTATTCTGGTCTGCATCACTATTGTTTCCACATCCGGTAAATGTCAGTGCAGAAGCAGCCATAATTCCACATAACAATAAGCTAACAAGTTTCTTTTTCATAATTTTCCTCCATTTCGTGTTGATTCGCTACTATCAGAAAAACATAAGATATTTTACGCTGCATATGGTAGCAAACGCGAATCTTCGATAAAAAGCTGTTATTTGCATATTCATAAACGTAATGGATTTTCTATAACAACTGTTACCGTTAAACTGATAGATTGTGCGAATTGACATCCTATTTATTTAATATATAAAAAGTTTATCATAAAATTTTGCAAATAGGAAGAAAAAGTTAGAAAATTGTAGAAAAATATCAATGTTTATTTAGATCGAAGAAAAGAAAACAAAAACTTTGGTAAAGAGGTTTTGGAAGAAAATGCAAAGCGATTAAGTATTCAGTGCAACTGCAACAGGGAGCAGTTCCCGCCGAAAAATTTTCAGGAAAATAATTGTCCGAAGTGGAAATAAACTTTTCACTTAAGTAGAAAAAATAATTGACAAATTTTGTAAATAAATATTGACGATTTAATTTCAGGGTACTATAATTAAGAGGAACAAAAATGGTAGAACCAATTTCGAGAATGAAAATGGTACATAGATTTCATGAATATTTGGACACTATTCAACTAGCTGAAAATCTGCGGAATGATAGTTGGAACTGGAGAAATCTTATGCCATAAAGCAGAAAAAAATTGATATATTTTTTTAAAACAAGTGGTAGTACCAATGCATGCGATAAAAATTCAGTGGACAGAAAAAGGGCAATTCGTAGGAATCAGCCATACCTATAGAGAACATGATTTAAGGAGGATTAAGAAGATGGCAGAGTTCAGTTACAATGAAGTAACACCGGAACTTGTGGAAGAATTTAAAAAGATTGTTCCGGGCAAAGTATTTGTGGGAGATGAGATCAATGATGATTATGCCCATGATGAGATGCCAATCTATGGCAAAGGAGCTCCAAGTGTATTGATTGAAGCTACTACAACAGAGGATATTTCAGCAATCATGAAGCTGTGTTATGAAAACAGCATTCCTGTAATTCCGAGAGGTGCAGGAACCGGACTTACCGGTGCAGCTGTAGCACTCCATGGCGGTGTCATGATTGATATGTCCAAGATGAATAAGATTCTGGAATATGACAAAGAAAACTTCGTTGTACATGTACAGGCAGGCGTTCTGCTTAACCAGCTGGCTGAGGATGCACAGAAGCAGGGACTTTTATATCCGCCAGATCCGGGTGAAAAATTTGCAACTCTCGGCGGAAATGTATCTACCAATGCAGGTGGCATGAGAGCTGTAAAGTATGGCTGTACTAGAGATTATGTCAGAGCAATGACAGTAGTACTTCCTACC
The DNA here is from genome assembly GCA_900557275.1 of uncultured Roseburia sp. Next base: position 40,390 of record USRX01000014.1, on the reverse strand, counting down.
GGAGAAATCGTAAAACTGGGTGCAACCGTTTCCAAAACATCTACCGGATACAGCCTGTTAAATCTGATGATCGGATCAGAGGGAACACTGGGTATCATTACAGAACTGACATTGAAACTGATTCCGGCTCCGAAAGAGACCATCAGCCTGATCATTCCTTACGAAAACCTCGAGGATTGTATCGCAACTGTTCCGAAATTCTCCATGGAGCATCTGCAGCCACAGGCAATCGAATTTATGGAAAAAGAAATTGTTCTTGCATCCGAGCGTTATCTTGGAAAGAGCGTATTCCCACAGAAACTGGAAGGAACTGACATTGGCGCCTACCTGCTGGTAACCTTTGATGGCGATGATATGGAATCTCTGGAAGAAATCACAGAGAAAGCAGCAGAAGTTGTTTTGGAAGCTGGCGCAATCGATGTACTGATCGCAGATACTCCGGCGAAAAAGAAAGATGCATGGGCAGCAAGAAGTTCTTTCTTGGAAGCAATTGAAGCAGAGACCAAGCTTCTGGATGAATGCGATGTCGTTGTACCAGTTACTGAGATTGCCCCATATCTTACTTTCGTAAAATCTCTGGAGTCCAATTATGACTTTAAGATCAAGAGTTTTGGTCATGCAGGCGATGGCAATTTACATATTTATGCGTGTGCAAATGAAATGGATGAAGCCGAATTTAAAAAACAGGTGGCTGATTTCATGGATATCATTTATAAAAAAGCAGCAGAGTGCGGTGGACTGATTTCCGGCGAACACGGAATCGGTCATGGTAAGATGGATTATCTGGCAGCGTTTGCAGGGGATACCAGCATGAGACTGATGAAAGGAATCAAAGAGGTATTTGATCCGAAGATGATCTTAAATCCAGGCAAAATCTGCTATAAACTTTAAAAAAAACATCGAATAAACAGGAGGAAAAAACAATGGCATATTTAATTTCTGAAGAAGCACAGGATCTGTTACAGGATGTAAAAAATTTCTGCGATAAAGAAGTTGTAGAACAGTGTAAGGCATATGATGTTTCAGGCGAATGGCCGAAAGAGATTTATGATAAAGCAATCGAGCAGGGTTATCAGGCACTGGAAGTACCGGAAGAGTACGGCGGACCTGGACTTTCCCGTGTAGATGTGGCTGCACTGATCGAGCAGATGGCAATCGCTGATGCAGGTTTTGCAACTACGATTTCTGCCAGCGGACTTGGAATGAAGCCAGTTCTGATCGCAGGTTCTGAAGAGTTAAAACAGAGAGCATGTGATCTGATTCTGGAAGGCGGATTCGGCGCATTCTGTCTGACTGAGCCAGGAGCTGGTTCTGATGCAAGTGCAGGAAAGACAACAGCTGTCAAAGATGGCGATGAGTATGTATTAAATGGCAGAAAATGCTTTATCACAAATGGTGGTATTGCTTCTTTCTACTGTGTAACAGCTATGACCGATAAAACAAAAGGCGTCAAAGGCATGTCCATGTTCTTCGTAGAGAAAGGAACACCGGGATTAAGTACAGGTAAAGAAGAAAATAAAATGGGTATTCGTACTTCCAATACATGCGATGTTGTTCTGGAAGATGTCAGAATCCCGGCTTCCAACCTGATTGGTGAAGAAGGAAGAGGATTTAATATCGCAATGGAAACACTGGATCAGGCTCGTACCTGGATGGGATGCGTAGCAACCGGTATCGCACAGAGAGGTATCAACGAAGCAATCGCATATGGCAAAGAGAGAATTCAGTTTGGTAAACCGATCATCAAAAATCAGGCATTAAAATTCAAAGTAGCTGATATGGAAATCAAGACAGAGGTAGCACGTCAGATGGTAGCCCATTCACTGACAAAAATGGATCTTGGACTTCCGTATACAAAAGAGTCTGCTATCGCAAAATGTTATGCTTCCGATATTGCAATGGAAGTTGCTTCCGAAGCAATTCAGATGTTTGGTGGTTACGGATACAGCCGTGAATATCCGGTAGAAAAACTTTTAAGAGATGCTAAAATCTTCCAGATCTTTGAGGGTACCAATGAAGTACAGAGAATTGTCATCTCCAACAGCGTGATCGGTAAATAAGTTGAATTGGTAAATAAACCAAAGGGATATGCTCAGTATTTTTCAGGAATAAGAAAATATTGGGCATATCTACAACTGCAATAGCAGTAAAAAGCCTTTCCACGCAAACTAAAAAGTAACACAGGAAAGGCAATCATAGAGCAACAAGGAGAAATCATTATGGAAATATTAGTATGTATTAAACAGGTTCCGGATGATTCTGTAGAAATTTCCCTGAATGAAGCTACAGGAAAACCGGCGCTGGATGACGTTACACCTGTTGTCAATGCATTTGATACCTATGCAGAAGAGATGGCCGTACGTTTAAAAGAAGCAGTGGAAGGAGAAGTAACTGTTGTATCCATTGGCGATGACAGTGTAAAAAATTCCCTGAAAAACTGTCTTGCAGTAGGTGCAGACCATGCATACCTTGTAAAATGTGAGGATGCGGAAAGCCTTGACAGCGCTGCAGTAGCAAAACTTCTCGCAAAAGCTAAAAAAGATATAGAAGAAGCAGAAGGCAAAACTTTTGATATCATATTCTGCGGAAAAGAATCTACGGATTATGCAGCGAGCCAGACAGGTCTTTTGCTGGCAGATGAGTTGAATGTTCCGGCAGTTGCCAATGTAATCGCAGTGGAAACCGCAGATGGCAAAGCTGTAATCCGTCAGGAAACAGAGATTGGATACAATGAGATTGAAGCTTCCACACCATGTGTCGTAACAGTTCAGAAGCCAAATTATGATCCGAGATACCCGACGATTAAGAGTAAAATGGCTGCAAGAAAGAAACCAATTGCAGAACTGGAAGCAGGAGAACTTCCTGTATCATCTATGGAAGTTATAAAAGTATATGCACCGGCAAAACGTCAGGCCGGCGTAAAGATTAAAGCTGAGACACCGGAAGAGGCAGTTGCTCAGGCAATGGCACTTATCACAGATGCCAAAGTATTGTAGGAGGTCGTAAAAATGAGTCTGACAGAAGGAAAAAATATTTTAGTATATGTTGAGACTGCAGATGGCGCTCCTGCAGGTCCGGCACTTGAGATTCTGGCAAAAGCAAAAGAGCTGGCACATGCAAAAGGCGAGGAAGTTATCGCAGCAGTACTGGAAAAAGAGCCGGAAGAAGCGGCAAAAACAGCAATTGAGGCCGGCGCAGATAAAGCAGTTATTGTAAAAACAGAAGAAAAACGTGCTGAAGTGCGTGCAGCGATGCTTGCAAAACTGGTGGAAAAATATACACCGGCAGTGGTATTGGCAGCAGCTACACAGGAAGGCAAAGATATTGCACCGCTGACTGCAAAGAAATTTGATGCAGGTTGTGCCGTTGATGTTATGAACATTGTTGCAGATGGAGAAAAGTACATACTTACCTGTCCGGTATACGGTGGAAATATTTTAAATGATGTCGTTTTGAAAACACTTCCGGTAGTAGCAACCGTTCGTGGCGGTTCTTTTGCAAAAGAGATTGAGTCTGGAAAGACCGGAGAGATTATAACAGAAACCGTAACAATTCCGGAAGAGTCGGTATTTACAAAGATTGCAAACATTGTAAAAGAAGTAGCAGAGACTGTAAACCTGGAAGAAGCAGATGTTATCGTATCCGGTGGTCGTGGTATGGGAAGCAAAGAAAATTTTGCTCTTGTACAGGAACTGGCTGATGTATGTGGTGGTGTTGTAGGCGCTACCAGACCGGCAATCGAAGAAGAATGGATCGGTCGATCCCATCAGGTAGGACAGTCAGGCAAGATTGTAGCGCCGAAGCTTTATATCGCCTGTGGTATTTCCGGTGCAACACAGCATGTATCCGGTATGATCGGTTCTGGTTATATCATTGCCATTAACAAAGATGAAGATGCGGCAATCTTTGATGTGGCAGATGTAGGCATTGTAGGAGATGTCATGAAAGTATTGCCGCTTCTGATCGAAGAGATCAAAAAGATTAAACAGGCATAAATTAAACTTGCCATCAATTGCTTAAACAAATACTTAAACAAAAGGAATTATATCTTATCCCATAATAAGATGTCCTGAACTATTTCTATTCTTAGTAGGAAGTTCAGGGCATTTTTTATTTTTTAGAGATAAAATTTTTGAAAGAACAGATGTTATCATGCCATATACACACATTAAAGAAATTATTTTATATGGAAAAACAGATTAAATTGTGCTGTTGTGCACAAAAATAAAAGTAGATTTCGTGTACAAAGAATAAGAATCTTTGAAAAAAATATGATATACTGATTGCTATATTGAGAAAAATGGCAGATGAGATGATAAGTATATTATAAGTAGAACTGAGAATATATGTGAACAGTCAAGATGAGGAATATGCAGCTGAATACAAAAAATGATAAAAACAGTGAGAAGTGTCTTACAGTAGAAAATTCAGATATTCGTAAAAAGAGACGGAGGAGAAAAACATGGGATTAAATAATACACCCGCAGCAAATCGGGTACATATTGGTTTTTTCGGAAGAAGAAATGCAGGCAAATCAAGTGTTGTAAATGCAGTAACAGGACAGGAACTGGCAGTTGTATCTGATACAAAAGGAACGACGACAGATCCAGTCTATAAATCGATGGAATTACTGCCAATTGGTCCGGTCATGATCATTGATACACCTGGATTTGATGATGAGGGGGCACTGGGAGAACTGCGTGTCAGAAAGACAAAACAGGTGCTGAATAAGACTGATATCGCTGTTTTGATCGTAGATGTTACAGAGGGATTAAAGTCCTGCGATCGGGAGCTGATAAAAATATTCAAAGAAAAAGAGATTCCTTATATCATTGTGTATAATAAAACGGATTTACTGGAGAAGATACCTGAAGTTTATCAGAATGAGCAATATGTCAGTGCCATGCAGGGAACGGGAATATGGGAACTGAAAGAACATATCGGAAAACTGGCTCCAACGGATGAGATGAAGTTGCAGATTGTAGGAGATCTGATTACCCCGTCGGATTTTGTAGTTCTGGTGGTTCCGATTGACAAAGCTGCGCCAAAAGGTCGCCTGATCCTGCCGCAGCAGCAGACAATCCGTGATATTCTGGAGGCCGATGCCACAGCCATTGTTGTAAAAGAATACGAATTGCGTGAGACGTTAGAACATCTGGGAAAGAAGCCGTCTATGGTCATTACGGACAGTCAGGTATTTGCAAAAGTATCAGCAGATGTTCCGGATGATGTGCCGCTTACTTCGTTTTCGATTCTTATGGCGCGGTATAAAGGATTCCTGGATGCTGCAGTACATGGTGTTGCGGCTATTGAAAACCTTCAGGATGGAGATAAGGTGCTGATATCTGAAGGCTGTACCCATCACCGGCAGTGCGATGATATTGGAAGCGTGAAGATTCCGCGCTGGCTGAAAAATTATACAGGAAAGAAGATTGAGATTGCGACCAGTTCAGGAACAGAATTTCCGGAAGATCTTTCTCCGTATGCGCTGGTCATTCATTGCGGTGGATGTATGTTAAATGAACGGGAAATGAGATATCGCATGAAGTGTGCCATGGATCAGAATGTGCCTTTTACAAATTATGGCATTATCATCGCGTATATGCAGGGAATCCTGAAACGGAGCATTCAGATTTTCCCATATCTGCTGCAGGAGCTGGAAGAGTAGTAACGGAAAGAAGGCTGAATCTGGCAGTTGTCAGCGTTAAAGACAAATGGCAGACCAGATGCAGGATGACATCAACAGGAAGATCTGATTCAGAGAGGAAATAATCCTGAATCAGAGAAGTAGTATAGGAATGATTATGAGAACAGAATCAGATATTTTAGGAAGTATGCAGATCAGTGAGAGCGATCTGCGTGGAATTAACACCCTGCGGGCGATCGAGAACTTTTCGCTTCATTATAAAAAAACAAATAAAAGTCTTATATATGCAATCGTAAAAGTAAAACGGGCAGCAGCTGTAACCTATAAAAAAATGGGTATCCGACCAGATATTTATGAGGCGCTAATACAGGCCTGTGATAAGGTGCTTTCCGGGAAATATGATCAGTATTTTTCCCTGGAATCCCTGCAGGGCGGGGCAGGAACTTCTACAAATATGAATGCAAATGAAGTACTGGCAAATCTGGCTTTAATCATTTTGGGAGAGAAGCCCGGAGCATATGAAAAAATTCATCCATTGAACGATGTTAACCGTGGACAGTCTACCAATGACGTGTATCCTACGGCGCTTCGTATTGCAGCAATCGAGAAATTAAGAGTACTCAGCGATGAATGTGCAAAATTGCAGGAAGCATTACAACAGAAAGAAAATGCATACAGTGAGATCCGAAAACTGGGAAGGACCGAACTTATGGATGCAGTGGAAATCACGCTGGGTGAGGAATTTGGCGCATACGCACAGGCAATTGCCAGAGACCGGTGGAGGATCTATAAAATTGAAGAGCGGCTTCGTCAGGTAAATATTGGAGGTACTGCAGTAGGACTTTCTGATACGGCATCCAGAAAATACAGGTTTGGAATCATTGAGGAATTAAGGAAAAGTACGGGAATCGGTCTTGCATCAGCAGAATATCCTATGGATATCACACAGAATAATGATGTGTTTGTAGAAGTATCAGGATTGCTGAAAGCGCTTGCAGTTAATCTGTCCAAAATCGCCGGAGATTTTCGCTTGATGAATTCCGGGCCACATGGTGGATTTGGAGAGATCCGTTTGAAGGCTATGCAGCAGGGCAGCACGATCATGCCGGGAAAAGTCAATCCGGTAATCCCGGAAATGGTTATTCAGACATCGATTCAGGTCATGGCCAATGACAATGCAGTTTCTATGGCCGCATCCAGAGGCGAATTTGAACTGAATGCATTTTTACCTCTTATTGCGGATAACCTTCTTGGAAGTCTGGATCTTTTGAATAATGCTACGCGTATTTTCCGGGAGAGCTGCGTAAAAGTTCTGTGCGCGGATGAACAGAGATGTGAAGAACTTCTGAATGCTTCCAGTTATTACAGCGTCGATTATATAGAAAAGCTTGGATATGACATGGTCAGTAAGGTAATCTCTGAAAATACGCCGGAGCAGGCAAGAAAGATACTGGATGCGGCTGTTGCAGTTATTATGATTTAGCATATGTGAGAGAGTTCTTAGGATTGCCAATGGAATCCCAGACTGTTATAATCTAACCTAAGCGACTCTGTATATGGAGTGGAAAAGCGTATGCAAGTCGAAAGAAGAATTGGTTTAGATTAAATGGAGGTTTTTGGGTATGAAACTGATCAGAACAGAAGATGCAGTAGGACATGTTCTTTGTCAGGATATCACACAGATCATCAGAGGTGTGACAAAGGATGCGGTCTTTCGTAAGGGACATGTAGTGACAGAAGAGGATATTCCGGTACTGCTTTCCGTAGGAAAAGAGCATCTCTATGTTTGGGAAAATGATGATACAATGCTTCATGAAAACGAGGCTGCACAGGTATTATACAGCATGTGTAAGGGCAATCACATGCATGGCTCTGATGTAAAAGAGGGAAAAATCGAACTGATTGCTGATGCAGATGGCGTATTAAAAATCAACAGAGAACGTCTGCTTGCTGTCAATAATTTTGAACAGATGATGATCGCATCCAGACACGGAGATACCATGGTAAAAGTCGGTGACAAACTGGCTGGAACCCGTATCATTCCTCTTGTTATTGAAAAAGAGAAAATGGAAGCTGTAAGCAAGGTAGGAAATGATCAGCCGATATTCAATATTCTTCCATATAAAAAGAAAAAAGTCGGAATCGTTACGACAGGAAGCGAAGTGTTCAAAGGACGCATCAAAGATACTTTTGGACCGGTCATCAAAGATAAGCTGGCAGAGTTCCCGACAGAAGTACTTGGACAGACCTATGTGGATGATGAGAAAGCTCATATTACAGAAGCAATCCTTGCATTTATCGAGCAGGGAGCAGATATGGTTGTATGCACCGGCGGCATGAGCGTAGATCCGGATGACTGCACACCGGGCGCGATTGCAAATACAGGAGCAAGGGTTGTATCTTATGGAGCTCCGGTACTTCCGGGTGCAATGATGATGCTTGCTTATTATGAAAAAGACGGAAAGACGATTCCGGTCATGGGATTGCCGGGATGCGTTATGTATGCAAAACGTACCATCTTTGATCTGGTACTGCCGCGCGCAATGGCAGATGACATCATGACAAGGGAAGATATCTGCAGACTGGGAGAAGGCGGTCTTTGCCTGAACTGTGATGTATGTACTTACCCGAACTGCGGATTTGGCAAATAAAGATTATAGGAGAATATAAAATGGCTGATTTAAAGACCGTAACCTTCCATTGGGAAGAAGTTGAAAAATATATTGCATTTAAGATTATGCGTTTTGAAGTAAAATGTGATGGAGAAGTACTGGGATACTATCGTATCTGGCACGATCCGGAGACAGAGAATATCGCATTTTACAGTGAAAATGATAAACACGGCGTGCTTCCGCCTGGAACTTATCAGGCAAAACCGGGTAATCATAAACTGATCCAGTATATTGAAGAAGATCTGAACAAAATGGGATATACCATTCCGGATGCCCGTAAGACAGTTACAGATGATATGCTGATCGGTATGTCAAAATTTCCGACAGACTGGGAAGTACTGTATTAGTATGTATGCCTGAAATCTCTTATAATAAATTTGTTTCTCTAATTTATTATAAAAGACGTTAAGAGTATATGAACTTATTAGGAGGAAAGTTTTATGGAAATGGAACTTACACATATAAATGATCAGGGACGTGCTAAGATGGTAGATGTCTCTGAAAAAGCAGATACGCATCGTATCGGTGTAGCATCCGGTCGTATCCGTATGCAGCAGGCGACATTTGAACTGATTACAGAAGGCAAGATTAAAAAAGGCGATGTCCTGGCTGTTGCACAGGTAGCCGGTGTCATGGCTGCGAAAAAGACGTGGGATATCATTCCGATGTGCCATCCGCTGCTTCTGACTGGTGTGGATATTCATTTTGAGTTATATCCGGGCAAATGGGAGATTGAGGCTATTGCATCCGTCAAAACAACAGGAAAGACCGGTATCGAGATGGAAGCGTTGCACGCTGTTTCCGCTGCACTGCTGACTATTTACGATATGTGTAAAGCAGTTGACCGCGGCATGCAGATCGTGGATATCATGCTTCTGGAGAAAGATGGAGGAAAATCCGGACATTTTATCCGCCAGAGAGAAGAGAACGATAAATAATGCATTGCAGGAATTGTGTTTTTTTAGATATGAAAAGCACGGATTAAAAATATTATAAGGAACTGAGAGACAGGGACATGTGTATGGTAATGAAAAAACATTGCTGTAATATGTCCCTGTTTTTTGTGAAAAAATGTTTTAGGTGGCGGATGAATTACAGCAGGTGCTGTATTCAGCCATTCTTTACAGCAAAAAATGAAGAAGATTAATATTTAAATAAGTAAATCAAACAATACAGACTGTTATAGATTTGAAATAGAGTTTATAACGGTCTGATTAATAGGAAATTTGATAAAAATAAATTTAACTTCCCCTCAGTTTTATTGCAAATATAAGTTTGAATGAAGATTTTTAAATAAATATAAAAAGTATAAAAAAAATATAAAATATTATATAATTTACATGATAATAAAAAACATCAAGAAAAAGTACAAGAATATTTAATAAAAGAACCAAAAATAATGCAAAGTACATAAAAGTAAAATGTTGGTATACCATGGCATTGGTAAAAGTGTTGCATAATTTTAAAAAACATTAATTTTCTTTATATATTTTTAATATTTTAATTGACTGTATATCGACTATACAGAATAACATAACCATAGAGTAGAGGCAACACATTTACTTATTCTAAAGTAAGGGGGAACAAATTTATGGCTTTAGTAATTGCAGTTGCGTATTTTGCGATCCTGATTATCATGGGTGCGGTATACGCAAAGAAAAAAGTAAAGTCAGCAGAAGACTTTGCTAACGCAGGTGGCGGACTTGGATGGGTTATGGTTACATTCTCATTCGTTCTTGCGCCTCTTGGTTCTGGACACACAATGTCACTTTGGGAAAAAGCAGCCGGTGGTGGATTTACTGACTGGTCAGCATTTACCGGTATTGGTACTGGTGCATGCTGGTGGGCAATCGGCGCAGGTGCTGTATTCCTTCCAATTGCAATGCTCTGGATCGGACCGCTGTACAAAAAGATCGGCGAGCCTTCCGCACCGGCAGCACTCGCAAAAATTTTTGGCAAACGCATGGGTTGGTTCCATGCAGGATTCCAGACAATGACCTGGACCGGTATCGGATGTTCCGAGCTGGTAGCTACAGGTACTGCTATCTATACACTGTGCAATGCAAGTGGTATTAAATTAAGCATCTATGGTGCTATTATCTTAGGATTCGTCCTGATTGTATGTTATGTATTCTTTGGTGGTATGTTACAGATGGCTTGGCTGAACTGTATCAATGCTATCGTTATGATCGTGGCTTCTTACTCTGCAATCGCTATCATCGCAGTTCATTATCTGTCAGCACTTGGCGGATGGGACGGCGTAAGACAGGTTTATGACGCAGCAGGTTATAGCAATATTCTGACACAGACAGGAACACTGGGAATGCCTCCGGTATGGCTCGGCGTTATCATCCCGGTTATCGTATTACATACAACAGCTGGCGCTGTATCTCAGACAATGATGCAGCCATTCTTCGCAGCTAAAGACGAAAGCGCATGCCGCAAAGGTGTATTCCTTGGATGCTCTTTCAATATTATGTCATCACTGCCATGGATCTTCCTTGGTATTGCAGCAATGTCAATTCCGGCTATCGCTTCTAAAGTAGGACCGAATGGTCTGGAAGCAGTTCCGTCTATCGCACAGGCTGGACTTCCGGTACCGGCAATCGGATTCCTGATGGTTGCTCTTCTGGCAGCTACACTTTCAACAGGTGGCGGTGTTGTACTGGCAAACTCCAACGTTATTGCAAACGATATCGTAATCGGATGCGCTTGCCCGGATGCTGATGCTAAGAAAAAACTCCGCATCAACAAGATCTGCATCATTATTGCAGCAGCTCTGCTTCTTCCGGGTGCTATCATTATGGCTCATGAGTTCGTATTCAACTTGTTCTTATGGGTATTCTCATTTGGTATGCCGATCTTCGTCGTATTCATCATTGGATACAACTTCAAGGTCAGCAAGAAAGCAGCATGGGCAACCGTTATTGTTACTTACATCATTAACTGTATCTGGACATTCTGCCCGATGGGTAAAATCCTCCATCTTCCGGACGGAAGCATCTGGAGTATGAACATGTACGCTACGATGGTAGCATCTGTAGTACTTGGCATCGTATTCCACCTTATCTTCCCGGGAAAAGAAGCTTGGAAAAAATCTCATGCAGATGTAATCGCAGCTAATGAGGCAGCTCAGGCTCAGAAGGCATAATAAAGGAGGTAAAACATATGTGGGTTCTTCAGGATATTGTTACTCAGTATGTAATTGGCATTGTTCTTTGCGCTATTATTTTCGGAATTTGGAAAGCAACACATAAAGGTCAGAAGTTATAAGGAGGGTTTTGCTTTATGGCAATTACAATCGTATCAGTATATCTTCTTTGCGTGGCAATTATTCTGATCGCTATTTGTTTTACAGGTGCGAAAAAGAATAACATCAAAGACGAAGAAGAATAAAATTATAAAATTAAAATGTCTTATTGAAAATCCGCGGGAATATTCCCGCGGATTTTTTGTTATAAGAACTTTTTAAAAATCAGTTATGCAAATTGCAAATCAGTTTACATGGTTTTTAAATAACTAAGCATGGGATACATTGGTATAATTTTAATATACAAAAAATATCTCTGTAAAACACAGACTACATTTTCTGAAATAAAAAATAAATGGATAAACAGAAAAAACGACTTTCTGAAACTGATTTGCAGGAATATAAAACTGATATATGCAAATTTCCATGGAAAAATGAAAAACATCTTGTGAAACTACTGGAAAAAATTTTTCAAATTCGTTATAGTAGTATATAAAGATTATTGGGCAATATGTATTTTATGGAAAAGGTTTTGGAGGAATTGTTATGACAGATTTACAGGTTCGATGTTTTTTGGAGGTGGCCTCATGCTTGAATTTTACTAAGGCTGCCAAAAACTTGTTTATATCACAATCTAACATCAGCAGGCAGATCGCTTCTCTGGAAGAAGAACTTGCTCTTGCGCTTTTTGACAGAAATACAAAGGGAGTAAAACTGACACCCCAGGGTCAGATGCTTGCGGAGACGCTTTCAGAGATGGCTTCCGAATGGGAGACGGTTCTTCTTAGGGCAAAAAATTCTGTGAAAAAATTCAGCGGATGTATAACGGTGGGATGCCAGCCGCATATCAAATGCAACAGCTATATGTCTCAGGTGCTTTCAGGTTTTCGTGAGATCCGGCCGGAGATACAGATCATCAAGGAACGTGCCAGCCAGAAAAAATTGCTGGAAGGTCTGAAAAACGATTATTATGATGCGATACTGATCGCTGATCATGATGTAAAGAGTATGCAGGATGTGGAAAAACTGGCACTGTATTATTCCAGGGTCGGGATTGTGGTACATAAAAATCATCCTCTCTTTTATAAGAAGAAAGTTACACTGGCAGATTTTAAAGACAGTCTGTTTTTGAGATATCTTCCGACGGAGATTAAAAAAGAAGAGGATTACCTGTTTAACATCTGCAGGTATTATGGCTTTGAACCAAAGATTGCTGCAGAGTTTGACGATTTTGAAGAATATCTTTTTTCCTGCGAAATGGGAGAAGGTGTGTCAATCGTATTTGAGGAGACAGAGGTTATTTCAAACATGAATCTCCGGTTTATACCGATTGAGGATGATGTGCCGCAGAAGTATCTGCCGATGCAGCTTACCCGCAAAACTAAGAATCATAATCCTGCATTGAAAGACTTATATTCCTATGCGCAGAAGTACTCGAATCTCCATGAGAAAAAAGATTTCTGAAAAATGAAAAAAGTGATTGACTGTATAATCACAATACACGTTATAGTGTATAACAGGAAGGGAACGATGGAATCAATTCACTCTTCTAAGAAGAAACATTTTCAAACTGCACTGTAGTATAATCCTCTACTCAAAGCTGCAGTGTAAAGTAAAATGTTGGAAAAGATTAACACAAATCAAGGAGGTATATTCATGGAAGGCGAAATTCGTTTGACTAACTCCAGTACCGGAGGTCCTGTGTTCGTATACGTAAAGGATGGAAAAATCGTTCGTATTACACCGATGGACTTTGATGAGACAGATCCGGAAGGCTGGAAAATCGAAGCAAGAGGTAGAGTGTTCAAAGCACCTAGATACACAACAATCGCACCATTTACAGCTGGTCAGAAATCAATGATCTATTCTGACAGACGTATCCTTTATCCGATGAAACGTGTGGACTTTGATCCAAACGGTGAAAGAAATATCCAGAACCGTGGTATTTCCGGATATGAGAGAATCAGCTGGGATGAAGCTATTGATATCACATGTAATGAGATCAACAGAATTAAAAGAGAGAGTGGTCCGGCATCTATCATGTCCACACCATCATCTCACCACTTATGGGGTAATGTAGGTTACCGTCATTCTACATATTTCCGTTTCATGAACTTAATGGGATTCACTTATGCTGATCACAACCCGGATTCATGGGAAGGTTGGCACTGGGGCGGAATGCATATGTGGGGATTCTCCTGGAGACTTGGATGTCCGGAGCAGTATGACCTGCTTGAGGATGGTCTGAAATATGCAGAACTGATTGTATTCTGGTCTTCTGACCCAGAGGTTAACAGTGGTATCTACGCTGCATACGAGTCACATATCAGACGTCGTTGGTTAGATGAACTGGGAGTTAAGATGGTATTCATCGATCCGTTCTTCAACCATTCTGCAAATATGTGGGGAATTAAATGGTTCTCACCAAAAGTTGGTACAGACCATGCACTTTCATTCGCTATCGCTTATACATGGCTGACTGAAGGTACTTATGATAAAGAGTACGTTGCAACTCACGCTTACGGATTCGAAGAGTGGGCTGATTACGTATTAGGTAAAGGCGAAGACGGAATTCCGAAGACCTGTGAATGGGCTGAGAAAGAAACAGGCGTTCCGGCTTGCGATATCCGTGCACTTGCTCGTGAGTGGGCTAAGAAAAATACATACCTTGCTGCCGGTGGTATGGGCGGCTGGGGTGGTGCTTGCCGTGCTACCCATGGTATTGAGTGGACTCGTGGTATGATCGCACTTGCTACTATGCAGGGACTTGGTAAACCAGGATCCAATATCTGGTCAACAACACAGGGTGTTCCGACCGATTACGAATTCTACTTCCCGGGTTACGCAGAGGGTGGTATCTCTGGTGACTGCGTAAACTCCGCTGCAGGATTCAAATTTGCTTGGAGAATGTTCGATGGTAAGACAACCTTCCCGGCTCCAGTAAAAGTAAACTGGGAAGCAGGTCAGCATATTCCGCGTCTGAAAATTCCGGAGTGTATCATGAACGGAAAATTCGAGTGGTATGGTAAAGGATTCTGTGGTGCTACTATCGAAGCACAGATGCATCCGTATCAGTATCCGGCTCCAGGCTATGGAAGCATCAAAATGTACTGGAAATACGGCGGACCGCATATCGGTACTATGACTGCTACAAACAGATATGCTAAGATGTACACATCTGAGTCTCTTGAGTTCGTAGTATCACAGTCTATCTGGTTCGAGGGCGAGGTTCAGTTCGCAGATATTATCCTTCCGGCTTGTACAAACTATGAGCGTTGGGATATTTCCGAGTTTGCTAACTGCTCCGGTTACATCCCGGATAACTTCCAGATGGCTAACAACCGTGTAATTTCCTTACAGGCTAAATGTATCGAGCCGCTTGGTGAGTCCAAATCTGACTACGATATTTATGTAGAGTTCGCTAAGAAACTTGGTTTATATGACATCTTTACAGAAGGCAAAACAGAGCTTGACTGGGTAGAGCAGTACTACAATGCTACTGACTGTCCGAAGATCATGCCTTGGGAAGACTTCTTCAAGAAAGGATATCTGGTAGTACCGGACAATCCAAACAGAAAGAAAACACCTGCACTTCGTTGGTTTGCTGAAGATCGTGAACGCGATACTCCAGACTGGGGTCCGGCTCCAAACCAGACTGTACATCTTAAAGGATTACAGACAACTACAGGTAAAGTAGAGTTTATCTCAACTTCTCTGAAACGTTTTGAGGAGCAGGGATTTGTAGACGAATATCGTCCTGCAATGCATAAATACGTTCCGGCTTGGGAGAGCTGGCACGCAGAGGTTGCTAAGAAATACCCGCTTGGTATGTTATCACCTCATCCAAGATTCTCAATGCACACCATGGGTGATGCAAAAGATTCCTTCATGCTGGATATCAAAGACCACCGTGTACTTGTAGATGGATGGTATTACTGGATTATCCGTATGAATACTGTTGATGCAGAAGCACGTGGAATCAAAGACGGCGATCTGGTACGCGCATACAACGACAGAGGTTCTGTAATCCTTTGTGCTCAGGTTGGTGAGCGTGTTCAGCCAGGTACTGTTCACTCTTATGAGTCCTGTGCAGAGTATGCACCACTTGGTAAACCGGGATGCTCCGCAGACCGTGGTGGTTGTGTAAATATCCTTACACCGGATCGTTACATGTCTAAATACGCATGTGGTATGGCACCAAACAGTGCTCAGGTTGAAGTAGAAAAATGGGATGGCGGTATTTACGAAATTTATTAATTCGTAGATAAAGCCCGAAAGGAGAATTAGAGATGAAACAGTGGTATATGGTTATTGATGTCAGATGGTGCCATGATTGTAATAACTGCTTTATGTCTTGTAAAGACGAACATGTAGGAAATGAGTGGCCAGGTTATACAAACGCTCAGCCACGTCATGGACATCGTTGGATGAACATTCTTAGAAGAGAACGTGGAAGATATTCACGTAATGATTATTCCTATCTTCCAATGCCTTGTCAGCATTGTGAGAACGCTCCTTGTATCGCAGCTGGAGACGGTGCTGTTACAAGACGTGAAGATGGTATCGTAATGATCGATATGAACAAAGCTAAAGGAAACAAAGCTTTAGTAGATTCCTGCCCATACGGAGCAATCTACTACAACGAAGAGGCAGATGTACCGCAGAAATGTACAATGTGTGCACACCTTCTTGATGATCCAGACTGGATTCCAGGAATCCCAAGATGTGCTCATTCCTGCCCGACAAAAGCTCTGAAAGCTTTCCATCTTGAGCCGGAAGAAATGGAAATGATGATCAAAACAGAAGGACTTGAAGTTTACAGACCGGAGCTGGGAACCAATCCGCATGTATTCTACAAAAACCTTCACAGATTTACAAAGAACTTTGTTGCAGCAGGCGTACTTGTTGACGGAGACTGCTACGAAAATGCAACTGCTACTCTGAAAAACGCAGAGGGCGAAGTTGTTGAAATTCAGAAAACAAACTTCTTTGGCGACTTCAAGTTTGACGGCTTAGATGATGGAAAATATGTTCTTACCATCGACGCTGCAGGCAAAACAAAAGATATCGATGTTGAAATCGCAGGAAAATCACTGAACCTTGACTTTATTGAATTCTAAAAACAGTTAGAAAACATATAACGTTAAGCTGTGTGCCCATGCTGTCACAGGCATGGGCACACTTACTATCTGTCAAAGATGGTCTGCCGAATTGCGGGCGGCAGCTGAATGGGCCGGATTCAGCATCAAAATATAGATTGAGATGCTGTTTTTGTGTGAGCCTGAACAAATGTGTACTGTACTGCAGATTATGGTGGTACGGAAGTCTTATCATAACAAGGAGAAGAAGAATGAGCAAAGTTGTAATTTTTAACGGAAGTCCGAGAAAAGATGGAAATACATCAACAATTTTACAGATGATCGAGCGTGGAGCAAAAGAGCATAATGCTGAAGTTCGTAACTATACTTTGTTTAAAATGAAAATGTCTGCCTGTCAGGGCTGCTTTGGCTGTCGTATCAACGATGGAGACTGCGTACTGAACGATGAGCTGAAGAAAGCAATCGATGAACTGAAGACAGCAGATGCAATCGTAGTTGGTTCTCCGGTTTATTTTATGCAGATCAACGGAATGGTTAAGAACATGTATGACCGTTTCTTCCCTCTGCTTGGTACAGAAGGCAAGCCAAGATATGGACAGAAAAAGATCGTAACTGTTTATACACAGGAGTTGGATGATCCACATATGTATGATACATACTTTGATTTCCTTGCTGCAACTGCATTCCCAAGCTTCGGATTTGTAGACGAGCATCGTATCGTTTGTGTAAATGGTAATAATCCGGAGACAGCCGAGAATAACAGAGAGTTAAAACAGAATGCATATGAAGTTGGTCGTATGCTGGCAAATATCGGTAAATAAGAGGATGTTATGAAGAAGAAATTAGCGTATGATTTTCAAACAGCAAGAGAAAAGATCATGGAGCATTGTTCTCAGCTGGGAACAGAAGAAATCTCTTTAGATAAAGCTGCAGGACGGGTTCTTGCGGAGGATGTACAGGCACAGTATCATGTACCTTTGTTTGACAAATCGCCTTTAGACGGATATGCTTTTCTTGCGGATAATACACGAGGAGCAGACAGAGAACATCCGGTTTGTCTGAATGTTGTGGAAGAAATTGCAGCAGGCGCTCATTCTGACCGGGCAGTACAGCCGATGGAGGCTGTAAAGATTCTTACCGGAGCTCCAATTCCTGCGGGAGCTACGGCTGTTGCAAAATACGAAGAGACAGAAGAGACAGAAAAAACAGTTACGTTGTTTCGGGAATACAAAAATCAGGAAAACATCATTAAAATGGGAGAGGATATCCTGCAAGGAGAAATAATTGCCAGGAAAGGTACGTTTATTGATGCAGCAGTACATGCTTCGCTGGCATCCCAGGGTATTTCTTCATTGAGTGTTTATAAAGAACCGATGATCGGAATCATCTCTCAGGGGAATGAACTGATTAGTCCGGGAGAAGAATTGTATCCTGGCAAGATTTATAATACCAACAGGTATATGTTATCTACGACATTAAAGACAGAACACATCTCCTCCATTTATCTTGGTAAGGTAAATGATGATCAGGATGAGATCGCACGGATTCTGGAAGAAGCATCCTGTGTATATGATGCAGTGATTATGACCGGTGGCGTATCTGTGGGTACTTACGATTATACGGAACGAGCCATGGAACAGGCCGGAGCAGAGATCCTTGTTGACCGGGTAAAGATGAAACCTGGATCATCCTGCTGTATTGGTATTTTAAATGGAGTACCGATATTTGGTCTGTCCGGAAATCCATCTGCAGCAATGACTACATTTCATCTTGTGGCTTTGCCTGCGATTCGCTGGATGGCCGGCAGAACAGATTATCTTCCGGAAAAAATAGCAGTTACGCTTGGAAGTGACTATCCGAAAAAAAGTCCGAATACAAGAATACTAAAAGGACACCTTTGCCTGCAGGATGGCACAGCAGTCTTTTCTCTGAATGTAAAACAGGGAAATGGAATGGTCAGCGCTATGCGCAATGCAGAGGTATTTGCAGTAGTTCCTGCCGGAAGCGGCGCTTTGGAAAAAGGCTGTCGACTGGAGGCCTATCTGCTATAGATAATGGAGGCAAAGACAGAGCATGAAACTTGACAAGTCAGAATATGTGAACACTGGAATGACAACAAAGGAAGTGATGGTCTATAACAAGATCAAAGAAGCTATCCTGAACAATGAATTTAAACCGGGAACGGTTCTGGTAGAACGAAAGCTTTCAGAAATTTATGATGTAAGTCGTTCTCCAGTTCGTTATGCCCTTCGTCAGCTGGCAAAAGAAGGGCTGCTGACAGATGAACCGGGAAAAGGAATTATCGTTCCTGTGTATACACTGGAAGATATTCTGGAAGTGTATGACCTGTTGGAGGTGCTTCAGGTATATGCAATTCAGGTTTCACTGAAAAACTATGATATGATCGCTGATGCAACGCTGGGACAGATTATGGAACAGATGAGGAAATCCATGACAGATGAAAATCTCATCCGGCGTATGGATTGGGATGTGAAATTCCATGAGTTCATAATTCATCATGTGTCCAACAAACGTCTGGATATGATTTTTGATCTTCTGGTAAACCAGAAGCGCAGATTTGATATTACATCATTTCACGATCCGGAGCATGGAGAGATGACGACGAAACAGCATCAGAAGATCTATGATGCAATCCTTGCAAGAGATCAGGAAGCGTGTATTGCTGCGATTAAAGAGCACAGTCAGTATATCAAACAGTACTATATCAACAAACTTGTAACAGGCAGGTATAATTTATAATGGATGAAGAAAAGAAATTATTATTCTCCCAGGATTACAATGTGGGAGAAATCGTAACTTTTCATCTGTATCGGGAACAGAAAGATGGGAATGTGACCGTAACGCTGGCATATCAGTTTGCCGGAGCACCGGAAGTGGTATGCAAACGATTTTTTTATCCGGTCTGTGCGGAAGTTTACCAGAATCCTTATCTGAGCTGGTATAATCTCATTTGCTGCAGCAACAACTATGGACCAATTCCAGTTGTCAGCTACATGAATGAGTCCGTACAGAACGGAAAAAAGATCGCAGCAACGGTTTATCCTGATGATGCTTTACAGTATATGGATCTAATCGCACGACTGGGAGAGGAAGATTATTATTGTTTTCCGTTCCACCCGAGAGAATATGAATATATGCTGTATGTGAGCAAAAAAGGAACACTGGCAGATTATTTTAATCTGGATGAGATTCTTTCTGTTTATAAAAACAGTGGGGTATCACTGGATGAAGAGAAGATGAAATTCTATTTCCAACAGGAGCTTTCCTGGTTCGGAAATGAAGAAGAGTGTGATATCGAGATACATAATTGTCTTGGAGACGAGAAACTGGCAATAACCGGACTGCTGTTTGGCTACCCGGTGGAAAGTACCGTAGCGCTTATTAAAAAGACTATCGATATGTGTGAACAGTAAATAGTATCGATAAAATGTTCGTAATAGAATGAAAAGTATTAACATGTTCGTATAATGAATGTAAATGTACAAATATGTTATATGATTCCCGAATGGCAAATGATATATTATTTTGTATATCACAGAAAATATGTAAATATATTAACTTATTCATATGATTGAGATGTTGTAAAAAAAGAATATAGAAAGGGCGGTATACTGTGAAAATAGTGTATCGTCTTTTTTGTGTTACTGATCAATGGATATTTCAAAAAATATGATAAGAAGAAAGTATAACTTGTATATAGTTATAAGGTAATGATAGCGGAGCAGTATTTTTTGACAAAGAATATTAAAACTGATACACTAATAAGAAGTGTATCTAAAAACAGAAACGTCTGAAAAACGATAAGAAGACGAATGACTGGTGGAAGATACTGCAAGAGATTCAGGGAAAGGTGGTGTTACATAATGAAATTATATGCAAATATCATTATAGACATTTCCCTAGAAAAACTGGATCGGATGTTTCAGTATGAGATTCCGGAAGAGATGCAGCAACTGCTTCAGCCGGGGATGCAGGTAAAAGTACCATTTGGTAAAGGAAACCGGTTTCTGACAGGATATGTGATCGAGATTACAGAAGAGCCGGAGTTTGATCCGGAAAAGATAAAACCGGTAGCTGAAATCCTGCCGGAGAGCATTCAGGCACCGAATCAGATGCTGATGACGGCGGCATGGATGCGGAGAAATTATGGCGGAACGATGAACCAGGCATTGAAAACAGTTCTGCCTGTGAAGCGAAGAGCGAATAAAAAAGAGCATCGCACCATTGTATTGAAGATGCCGGCAGATCAGGCACGCACCTGTCTGGCGGAGATGGAGCGAAAGCATCATACGGCAAAGGCACGGCTGTTACGGGAACTTATCGAGAATGGACAGCTTCCGTATGAGACCGTGACAGGTAAGCTGAACGTGTCTGCCGCCGTGATACGAGGGTTGGAAGAACAGCAGATCCTTACGATTGAGCGGACAAGAGCGTATCGAAATCCATTGAAAGAATTGCAACAAAAGGGAAAACTCCATGAGCTTAATCCGGAACAGCAGCATATTGCAGATTCCATTATCCAAAATCAAGTAGCTGGAGATCATCGTCCCTGTCTGATCCATGGGGTAACGGGAAGTGGAAAGACGGAAGTCTATCTGGAACTGATTGCATCTGCCATTGCACAGGGAAAACAGGCAATCGTGCTGATTCCAGAGATCGCGCTGACGTATCAGACAGTAATGCGGTTTTATCATCGGTTTGGCGACCGGGTCTCCATTCTGAATTCCAGAATGTCTGCCGGGGAACGTTATGATCAATATGAGAGAGCGGAGTCGGGGGAATTGGATGTTATGATCGGACCGAGGTCTGCCCTGTTCACACCGTTTTCAAATCTCGGGTATATTATTATTGATGAAGAACATGAAGCTTCGTATAAGAGTGAGACAGTGCCAAGGTATCACGCCCGAGAAACAGCCATTTACAGAGCTTCTTTACAGAATGCCTGTGTGGTGCTGGGATCGGCAACACCGTCTATAGAAAGTTACCAGCGGGCGAAGACCGGTGTATATCATCTGTACGAAATGCATCAGCGTGTGGAAAATCGCCCCTTGCCCCAGGTATATGTGGCAGACATGCGGGAAGAATTGCGTCTGGGCAATCGTTCCATGTTAAGCGATAAGCTTCGGGAACTGATGCAGGATCGTCTTGCGAAAAAAGAGCAGATCATGCTGTTTTTAAACCGCCGTGGTGTGGCAGGATTTGTGTCTTGTCGTTCCTGCGGGCATGTGTTGAAATGCCCACATTGTGATGTATCTTTAAGTCTGCATCGCAATCAGAAAATGGTCTGTCATTACTGTGGGTATCAGGAACCGGCAGTAAAACAGTGTCCGGAATGTGGTTCCAAGCTGATCGGTACATTCAATGCAGGAACGCAGAAAGTGGAGACTTATCTGAAGGAACAGTTTCCGGGAGCGAGAGTTCTCCGGATGGATTTTGATACGACACGGGAAAAAGACAGCTATGAAAAGATTCTGTCGGCATTTGCCAATCGGGAAGCGGATATTCTGGTGGGAACCCAGATGATCGTAAAAGGACATGATTTTCCTGCTGTCACGCTGGTAGGTGTGCTGGCAGCGGATATGTCGCTGCATGTGTCGGATTACCGGGCATCGGAGCGGACGTTTCAGCTGCTGACTCAGGCGGCAGGCCGTGCAGGCAGGGGAAACAGACCGGGGGAAGTCGTGATACAGACATATCAGCCGGAACATTACAGTATCCAGACGGCAAAGCGGCAGGATTATCAGGCATTTTTTGAAGAGGAGATCTCCTTTCGGAAGATGTTGCGTTATCCGCCGGTATGGAATATGTTGGTCATTCATATTGCTGCGCTGGATGCAGAAGAAGCAGGAAACCTGGCAAAACAGATTCATGACAGGATCATGAGTCTCGGGATCGACCGACGAAAGCTTCAGGTTATCGGACCGTCAGATGCGCTAATCGCAAAAGTAAATGATGTGTATAAGAAAGTCATTTATCTGAAAAGTGCAGATTATGAGGGGCTGATCCGGATCAAGGATTTTCTGGAAAAGCAGATTATGGCAGATCCGGCATTCCGCACAGGAACTGTGCAGTTTGATTTTAATCCGATGAATGGATTTTGATTTTTCTACGAAAGTATGTGAAATTAGGAAAAATGTATGTAAAATGCTTTTTCATAACTACCGGAAAAATCAGCAGAATAGATATTAAAATAAGAAAAACAAAAAATCTTAAATAAATCAACAGAATTTAACAAATTATGAGAAAATCAGGGTTACGGGAGGAAGAATAAAAATGGCTTTAAGAGAGATTCGAATTTTAGGAGATGAAGTGCTGACAAAAACATGCAGACCGGTAAAAGAGGTAACACCGAGAATCCGGGAGCTGATCTCTGATATGCTGGAAACCATGTATGAGGCAAATGGCGTAGGTCTGGCTGCACCGCAGGTAGGTGTACTCAGAAGAATCGTCGTAATTGATGTAGGGGACGGTCCGCTGGTAATGATCAATCCGGAGATCATTGAGTCTTCCGGAAGCCAGACCGGAGAAGAGGGATGTTTAAGTTTTCCGGGAAAAAGTGGTGTGGTAACAAGACCAAATTATGTAAAAGCCCATTTCTATAATGAAGATATGGAGCTTTACGAGATCGAGGGAGAAGAGCTTCTTGCCCGTGCGATCTGTCATGAGCTGGATCATCTGGATGGACACATGTATGTGGAAAAAGTAGAAGGCGAGATCCATGATGTAGTCTATGAAGATCCGGAAGAGGATGGAGAAGAGCTTGCATCTGAAGAGTAATGAGAGACGAAAATAAACTATCTAAGATATGGAACACGAAAAAGCCTGTCAGTGAAAAGGATGGAAGTAAGAAAGGATGGATGAGCAGATGAATCTGATTTTTATGGGAACACCGGATTTTGCAGTGGGAACACTGGAAGCTCTGATCGATGCCGGACATGATGTGAAACTTGTGGTCACACAGCCGGACAAACCAAAGGGACGTGGAAAAACCGTGCAGTTTCCACCGGTAAAAGAATGTGCAGTGGCTCACGGCATCGAAGTGTATCAGCCGAAAAAAATCCGGGAGCCGGAATGTGTGGAATATCTGAGACAGTATGATGCAGATTTGATCGTTGTGGCAGCGTTTGGTCAGATCCTGCCAAAAGAGATTCTGGATATGCCGAAGTATGGATGTATTAACGTACATGCTTCCCTTCTTCCGAAATACCGCGGTGCTGCACCGATCCAGTGGGCAGTCATCAACGGAGACAAAGTGAGTGGTGTTACGATCATGCGTATGGACGTTGGACTTGATACCGGCGATATGATCGCAAAAGAAGAAGTAGTGCTGGATGAGAAAGAGACAGGTGGAAGCCTGTTTGATAAACTCAGTGAAGTAGGCGCACAGCTCTGTGTCAGAGTGATCCCGGAGATCGAAGCAGGAACGGCTGTCTATACAAAGCAGGAGGAAGCACAGGCCACACATACGACCATGATCAAAAAGCAGCTTGGCGACATCGACTGGACAAAGACAGCAAAAGAGATTGAATGTCTGATCCGTGGATTAAATCCATGGCCAAGTGCATATACTAGGCTGAATGGCAAAACATTAAAAATCTGGGATGCAGATGTTGTAGAAACGGAATCAGGCAAAAAAGCAGGCACTGTTGTGGAAACACAGGCAGACCGTTTCCTTGTACAGACCGGAGCCGGATGTCTGGCATTGCGTGAGGTGCAGTTAGAAGGCAAAAAACGTATGGCAGCAGATGCTTTCCTGCGTGGAAACCATGCGGAACCGGACACAATTCTTGGTTAAAAGGTTACGTTATTTATAGATTTTATAAGAGATATCAGAAAGGAAGAAATACAAATGCCTTATTATGGATATGGCTACGGATATGGTGGATATGGTCTGGCATACAGCTGGACATATCTTCTGGTGTTGGCAGGCGTTATTGTATGCCTGATCGCTTCTGCAAAAGTCCGTTCTACTTATAACAGATATTCTTCTGTGAGAAGTATGTCTGGAATGACTGGTGCACAGGCTGCGCAGCGCATACTTGCCCATGCAGGAATACGGGATGTACAGATTCAGCATGTGTCCGGAAATCTGACGGATCATTATGATCCTAGAGAAAAAGTGCTGCGTTTATCGGACAGCGTATATGGTTCTGATTCTGTAGCGGCGGTAGGTGTCGCTGCCCACGAGTGCGGACATGCGATCCAGCATCAGAGAGGTTATGTGCCGCTTCGGGTAAGAGGCGCATTTGTCCCAGTGGCAAACTTTGGATCTTCTATTGCATGGCCGCTGATCATTATCGGTCTGATGATGCGGGGGCAGATCATTATTGAGATTGGTATTATCTGTTTTTCATTTGCCGTGATCTTTCAGCTGATCACGTTGCCGGTGGAATTTAATGCATCTGGCAGAGCGATGCGTATATTGCGGGAAACAGGAATCTTAAACAGTCAGGAACTTCCAATGACAGGAAGAGTACTCCGTGCAGCCGCAATGACTTATGTTGCCAGTGCAGCATCTGCTGTTTTACAGCTGCTGCGACTGATCATATTATACGGAGGAAGACGCAGAAATGAGTGATTCTGTCAATACAAGAGAATTGATACTGGATATTCTGATGGAAGTGACAGAACATCAGGGATACAGTCATATTATCCTAAGGGATGTGCTGAACAAATATGCCTATCTTTCCCGACAGGAGCGGGCGTTTATCGCAAGGATCAGCGAGGGAACATTGGAACGGATGCTGGAAATGGATATGATCCTGAATCAGTTTTCAAAAACAAAAGTGAAAAAAATGAAACCGGTCATCCGTAATATTCTGCGTATGAGTGTGTATCAGATCAAATATATGGACAGTGTTCCGGACAGTGCAACCTGCAATGAGGCAGTAAAGCTGGCAGTACGCCGCGGACTTGGCGGGCTGAAAGGATTTGTGAATGGTGTGCTGCGTAATATCAGCAGGAACAAAGACCAGATCCGTTATCCACTGGAAGAAAAGGAACCGGAAGAATATCTGTCGGTAACCTGCTCTGTACCATTATGGATCGTGCAGCAGTGGACGCAGGAGTATGGATATGACAGGACGAAACAGATGTGCCAGTCATTCCTGGAATCTGCTCCATTGTCTATCCGTACAAATCTGCAGCAGACGACACCGCAGCACTTAAAAAAGAAGTTGGAGAAAGAAGGTGTGTCTGTAGAAGAAAATCCGGAATTTTCCTATGCCTTCTTTATTTCCGGTTATGACAGACTGGATGCGCTGGAAGCATTTTGCGAAGGATTGTTCTCCGTACAGGATATGGCGTCCATGTATGTGGCTGAGGCAGCAGATGTACAGCCGGGGGCATATGTGATCGATGTATGCGCAGCTCCGGGTGGAAAGAGCATGCACCTTGCAGAAAAGTTACAGGGAACCGGCATGGTGGAAGCCAGGGATCTGACAGAATATAAAGTCGATCTTATGGAGGAAAATATTGCCCGTTGTCAGCTGAAAAACATGAAAGCGGTACAGTGGGATGCCACGATAAAAGATGCTGATTCGGTAGAAAAAGCAGATGTGGTCATTGCTGATCTGCCCTGTTCCGGTCTTGGCGTTATGGGACGGAAACCGGATATCCGATATCGTGTTACACCGGAAGATGTGCAGGCACTGGCAGCCCTGCAGCGTAAGATCCTGTCTGCGGTACAGGAATATGTAAAACCGGGCGGAACCCTTGTATACAGTACCTGCACCGTGACCCGTGCAGAAAATGACGGGAATGTACAGTGGTTTGGGGAACAGTATCCGGAGTTTCAGTTTGAGAACATGCGCCAGCTTTATCCGGGAGAAGGCCGACACGATGGATTTTTTATTGCCAAGTGGAAAAAACAGACAGTATAAGATACGAAATTTTTGAAGGCTACGGTATGGGGATTAGTACGGAAAATATTTTTTCATAACGATTTTATTTATAGCATTAGATAAAGACAATGTAGTGGAGATTGACATGAGTAAAACAGATATCAGGTCGCTGACACAGGAGGAGATGAAAGTGTTTGTTACGGAAATCGGGGAGAAGCCGTTCCGTGGAAAACAAATCTATCAGTGGCTGCATGAAAAGCAGGTCACTTCCTTTGATGAAATGACAAACCTTTCGGCAAAACTGCGGGAAAGATTAAAAGAAACCGCCGCCTTGACCGTGCTGAAAGAGGTAACGGTGCAGACATCTGCACTGGATGGTACAAAAAAATATTTATTTGAACTGGAAGATGGCAATATGGTGGAGAGCGTTCTCATGCGTTATCATCATGGAAATTCTGTCTGTATTTCTTCACAGGCGGGATGCAGGATGGGATGTAAATTCTGCGCTTCCACACTGGACGGTCTGGTAAGGGGACTGACACCGGCAGAGATGCTGGAACAGATTTACCGTATCGGTGCAGATATTGGCGAACGGATCTCCAATGTGGTCGTCATGGGAACGGGAGAACCGCTGGATAATTATGAGAACCTGTTAAAGTTTATCCATATTTTAACAGAAGAAGGCGGTTTACATATTAGTCAGAGAAATCTTACAGTTTCCACCTGTGGAATCGTACCGAGGATCCGGCAGCTTGCGGATGAAAAGTTGCAGATCACACTTGCATTATCGTTACATGCTTCCACACAGGAAAAGCGGGAACAGATCATGCCGGTGGCAAAAGCGTACGATCTGACACAGGTGCTGGATGCCTGTAAATATTATTTTAAACAGACCGGTCGCAGGATCAGTTTTGAATACAGTCTGATCGAGGGAGTTAATGATTCTGCAGAAGATGTACGAAATCTCGCTTCCCTGCTCAGAGGCATGAACTGTCATGTCAACCTGATCCCGGTCAATCCGATCAAGGAGCGGGATTTCAGTCAGCCGGATACAAAGGCAGTTCGGGAGTTTCAAAATAAACTTGAAAAATGTGGAATAAATGTTACTATTAGAAGAGAAATGGGTCGTGATATTGACGGGGCCTGTGGACAATTGAGAAAGAGATATGCGGAAAGGTAGGTTCAGATATATGGAAACATATTCCCTGACAGATATCGGACAGACCCGGGAAATGAATCAGGATTATTTCTTTAGTTCTGAAGAACCGGTTGGCAATTTGCCGACACTTTTCATTGTCGCAGATGGAATGGGAGGACATAAAGCAGGAGAATTTGCCTCCTGCTTTACCGTAGAGAAGGTTGTAGAGGCGGTTACAGGAAGTAAAAAGGAAGATATTCCTGAAATATTAGGAGATGCCATAAGAAATGCAAATCTGGCATTGATCGAATATGCTGGAGAACATCCACAGATGCATGGTATGGGAACTACGGTTGTAGCTGCGGTCGTAACAGAGAATCAGTTATATGTGGCAAATGTGGGGGACAGCAGACTTTATATTGTAGGAAAAAACAGCCGTCAGGTTACCAGAGATCATTCACTGGTGCAGGAGATGGTACGGATTGGCGAACTGGATGAAACGCAGGCTAGGAGTCATCCGGATAAAAATATTATAACAAGGGCGATTGGTGCTGATAAAAATCTGAAGATTGATGTATTTGAGGAACAGATAGAACCGGGCGATAAGATTCTTCTGTGTACAGACGGATTGACAAATATGCTGGAAGATACTGCTATATTTGAAATTTTAAATGATGCACGGTCTGGATTATCGGAAAAAGTAGAGCAGTTGGTAAGACAGGCAAATGAAAATGGCGGTACGGATAATATAACCGTGGTAGTATATCAACCGATGGATGAGGTGGCAGAATGATAGAAATTGGAAATATGATCGCTGACAGATATGAGATTGTCAGTAAGATAGGTACGGGCGGAATGTCCGACGTATATAAAGCAAAGGACCATACACTTGGTCGTTATGTTGCGATTAAAGTATTAAAATCGGAATTCAGTGAGGACAGCAGCTTTGTGTCAAAATTTCGTGCAGAGGCACAGGCAGCAGCCGGACTGGAACATCCAAATATCGTAAATGTGTATGATGTGGGATGCCAGACAGGAAATTATTACATTGTAATGGAGTATGTGGAAGGCATTACCCTGAAAAAATATATAGAGACAAAAGGACAGCTTGCATATAAAGAGGCGTTGAGCATTGCTATTCAGGTAGGTCGTGGTATTCAGGCGGCACATGCAAAGGGTATTATCCACAGAGATATCAAGCCTCAGAATATCATTATCTCTACAGAGGGAAAAGTAAAGGTAACAGACTTTGGAATCGCAAGAGCGGTATCTGGAAATACGATCAGCTCTGATGTTATGGGATCTGTGCATTATACATCTCCGGAACAGGCAAGAAATGGTTATGTCAGCAATAAAAGTGACATCTATTCCCTTGGTATCGTCATGTATGAGATGGTTACCGGAAGAGTACCGTTTGATGGAGATAATACAGTAGCTGTAGCGATCCAGCATTTGCAGGATGAGATGGTAAATCCCAGTGAGTATGCGAGAGATCTGCCGATCAGTCTGGAAAAGATCATTTTGAAATGTACCCAGAAAAGTCCGGATCGAAGATACGAATCCATGGATACACTTCTGATTGACCTGAAAAAATCACTGGTTACGCCATATGAAGACTTTGTAACCATCGCACCTCTGGTACAGGACAAGACGAGAGTCATCAGTAAAGAGGAAGTAGAGCAGATTCAGAAGGAAACTTCTGGTGTCACTCCGGATGAGGAAGAAGGCACCTATGAGGAAGAACCGGAAGAAGAATTGGAAGAGAAAGAAGAGGATGATGTGGATGAAAGTGATCGCAGGGGGCGTTTCCTGAATAAAAAGATGGAAAAGGCTGTAACGATCATGGGAATCGTGGCAGCGATCGTCATTGCTATTCTTGTCATCTGTATTGTCGGATCTTTTGCCGGTGTGTTCCATTTTGGCTCAAAAAATAAAAATGATACCTCTGCAGTATCAGAGCTTCAGTCAGAGACAGCGACGGTTCCGGATCTTCGTGGAAAGACTTATGATGAGGCACAGGCTGAATTAAAGAAACTGGGTCTTACACTGGAACAGAAAGGTACCGAAGAATCTGACCGTTACAAAGAAGGACAGATCATCAGTCAGGATGTGGATGCGGGCAAAAAAGTAGCGACAGGTACCGTTGTAAAAGTTATTGTATGTGGTTCATCTTCCGGCAGCGAGGAAGTAGATGTTCCAGATGTGACCGGAAAGAAGCTTTCAGCAGCGGAAAAAGAACTGACAAGCGCAGGATTTCAAGTAACAAGAGAATATAAGACAGATGATTCCAAAGAAGCAGGAACTGTTATCGATCAGTCTCCGGCAGGTGGAAAAACTTTGGCTAAAGGCGAAACAGTGACAATTTACGTTGCAAAAGAAAGTGAAAACGTAAAAGTTCCTTCCCTTCTGAATAAGACAGAGAGTGAAGCAAAACAGGCACTTACAGATGCCGGACTTTCCGTTGGAACTGTAACTCAGGATTACAGTGATACTGTGGCAGAAGGAAAGGTTATCAGCCAGAGTACCGGCGAGGGTAAATATCTTCCAAAAGGAGATACCGTAAGCTTTGTGGTAAGTAAAGGAAAAGAGAATACTACACCGGTATATTCCTATAAAACTACGATCAAAACAGACCGTATCGTAGCAGACGGAAATACGGTAAACAGTGCAGACATCACATTGGAAGCATCTGAAAGTGATGAGATATTAAAAAGCTGGAATGGTGTAACTTCCTTCCCGTTTCAGGTAAGTGTTTCTAATATTACAGAAGCATCAGAGGGTACGATTACGATCGTATGGCATTATACGACTTCTGATGGAACCCAGAAGACATCTACACAGACACAGGAAGTGAAATTTACGCAGGTAAACTAGATTTATGCAGGGAAAGATCATAAAGGGGATTGCCGGATTCTACTACGTTCACGTGGCAGGATCCGGTGTCTATGAATGTAAAGCGAAAGGAGCATTTCGCAAACAGAAAATCAAACCTCTTGTGGGGGATAATGTTGAAATCGATGTGATCAGTCAGGAGGAACATACGGGAAATGTCATTGACATTCTCCCACGAAAAAATGAACTGATTCGTCCGGCTGTGGCAAATGTGGATCAGGCAGTGGTCATTTTTGCAGCAGCAAAGCCGAATCCAAACTTTAATCTGCTAGATCGCTTTCTGATCATGATGGAATATCAGCATATTCCGGCAGTTATCTGTTTTAATAAGACGGATCTGATCGATGAAATGGAGATGGAGAACCTGATCCGTGCATATAAAACCAGTGGATACCGTGTTCTTTTTACCAGTGCCAAAGAGCAGGATGGAGTGGAGAAGATACGTCAGATCTTAAAGGGAAAGACTTCTACAGTAGCAGGTCCATCTGGTGTTGGAAAATCTTCACTGATCAATCTTCTTGCACCGCAGGCTGAGATGGAGACCGGGGCGATCAGTGAAAAGATCGAGCGCGGACGCCATACAACGAGACATGCGCAGGTCATTCCGGTTCCTATGGAAGACGGAAGCGAAGATACTTACATCATTGATACGCCGGGATTCAGTTCTCTTTCTGTAGAATTTTACGAAAAAGAGACACTGGGAACACTGTTTCCGGAATTTCAGCAATATGAGCCGTATTGCAGGTTCCGGGGATGCAGTCATATCAGTGAGCCGGACTGTGGGGTAAAAGAAGCGCTGGCAGAAGGTAAGATTAGTAAGATCCGTTATGACGATTATGTAGAGATTTATCAGGAAGTACAGAATCGTAGAAAATATTAAAGTGAAGTAATATACGTCCGGAATCTTCTAAAAAAATATTCCGGAGACAGATTTTTGATATACAATGATATCTTTACAGTGCATACATGATGTCTACAGTGATATTTTTACAGTGCATGCATGATGTGTATAGTGATATTTTCACAGTGTATATATGGCATGTACGGTAAGAAATAGAAGCGATATGTCAGAAATAGAAGCGATATGTCAGAAATATATCAAATGGTTCATAAAAAAATGAGCGTATGTTGTATAGATTCAGGGGATTATAAAATAAAGATAAGGGAGCTGAATGAAAATGAATTGTTTATCACCGTCGATATTATCCGCAGATTTTGCAAATCTTGGAGAACAGGTAAAATTATTAGATGAAGCAGGTGCACAGTATGTCCATATTGATGTGATGGATGGAAAATTTGTGCCAAGTATCTCCTTTGGTTTTCCAATCATGGAGTCTATCCGCCCATACAGTGAACGGATCTTTGATGTCCATCTGATGATTGAAGAGCCGGAGCGTTATATCGACCGTTTTGTAGAAGCCGGTGCAGATCTGATTTCTGTGCATGCAGAAAGTACTGTTCATCTGGATCGTGTCATCCAGTCGATTAAAGAAAAAGGTGTGTTGGCTGCGGTTGCATTGAACCCATCCACTCCGCTTTCTGTGCTGGATTATATTTTACCGGAGCTTGACATGGTATTACTCATGAGCGTAAATCCGGGCTTTGGTGGACAGAAATACATTCCATATGTAACGCAGAAGATCCGTGATCTCAGAAAGATGATCGAAAAGACCGGAAAGCAGATTGACATTGAAGTAGATGGTGGTGTAAATCTGGAGAATCTCCGGGAAATCATGACAGCAGGCGCCAATATCATCGTGGCAGGCAGCGCTGTATTTAAAGGCGATCCTGCAGGGAATGTAGCGGCATTTCTGAAGATTATGGATGAGTAAATTGGTTTGTTTTATATCAGCACAGTAGATTATATCAGCTGTGCTGATCTTTCATTTATACAGTTATATGATGGCAGGAAAAAGAAATTGTTTTCTGGACGCAAGGTAACTATGAGATTATGAGAGAAATTTGTAGCAATATATTTTTGATGGTATCAATCATTAGTATGAAAATACATTTTCATAGCTATTTATGCCGATAGCTGACGGCTACGGCATGAGTATTAGTGAGAAAAATAGAAAGAATGGATAAGAACGATGCATATATTAATTATTTCCGGTGGTATGTTAGAAGAAAATTTTATCATAGACTATATGGAAAAGCATAAATTTCACAGGATCCTTGCAGCTGATAGAGGGTTGGTCCTTTGTAAAAAGCTTGGGATTATACCAGATCTGATCCTGGGAGATTTTGATTCCACAACGTCAGATGCGCTGGAATATTACCGGTCAACCGTGCCGGAGCGTATCCGTCAGTATCCGTCCAGAAAAGATGATACAGATACAGAACTTGCGGTATCCGTTGCTATGGACATGGGCAGCACCGAGATTACGATCCTGGGGGCTACAGGAACGCGGCTGGATCACGTCATGGGAAATATCCAGATTCTGAAAAAAACGTTGGATCGTGGCATAATGACCTATCTTGTGGATTCCCACAATCGGATTCGCATGACAGATACTGCTGTGACAATTTCAAAAGAGGAGCAGTTTGGAACGTATGTCTCCCTGATTCCTTTTACGGAAAAAGTTACCGGACTTACGCTGTGTGGATTTTCATATCCGGTGCAGGATTATACGCTTATGCAGGGCAGGAGCGTGGGAGTAAGCAATGAGATTACCGGGCAGCAGGGGGAGATTTCACTGAAAGAGGGATTGTTGCTGGTCATGGAATCTAGAGACTGAAAGATATATAAAAACTTATTTACTGATTAATGATTAATAAAAAACCGGAAGATAAATTCTGTTTCATGATTCAGAATCTGCCTTCCGGTTTTTTGTTATAGTATATAACGTTTCATTATTTTTTCCGCCGGATGTGGATCTCCGGGATCGCTACGGATTCATAGGTAATGGATTCGCCATTATCTTCCGTGGCTTCATTCTCTGTCTCCGGTTCCGTATGTATTTCAGGAACAGCCAGATTTTCATAGCTTACATCATAAGTGGACTTCTTTTTTTCATCTTTTTTCTCACGTTTTTTTCCAAACATAAAAACCTCCAGTAGTTAAAGTAGATTGATAAAAAATGTAACAATAAGACTGTTTAAAAAATCTGCAAAAAGGCTGCCGATCAGAGGAATAATCAGATATGCCTTTACGGAAGGCGCATAACGGTCACAGATTGCCTGCATATTTGCCATGGCATTCGGGGTTGCACCCATACCGAAACCACAGGTACCGGCTGCAAGGACGGCTGCATCGTAATCCCGTCCCATAATATTAAATACCACAAAACGTGCAAACAGGAACATAAGAAGTATCTGTGCGCCCAGAAGGATGACCAGTGGTAAAGCAAGAGAAGCAAGCTGCCACAGCTTCAGTGTGATCATGGCCATTCCAAGGAACAGAGAAAGACTGATACCGCCGATATCGTTGATCTCGCCCATATAGATCGTGAATTTACCGGAGTATTCTCCTACATTTCGAATTAGGGCGGCAGCAATCATCGCACCGATATAGACCGGGAATGTCATCCCTGTTTTTGTCAGAAGCCAGGAGAAGATCGTGCCGAGACCAATGGCAAGAATCAGCTGAAAGACAGCAGACGGATACATGGTCGTATGTCTGGTGTGTTTCTTTTCTTCTTCCACCAGGAGGCTGTCGTCTTCTGTGATAGCAGTTTTGAGAAGATCCTTTTTCTCAATAAGCTGTTTACCGATCGGACCGCCGATCAGACTTCCTGTGATCAGTCCGAAGGTTGCAGCTGCGGTACAGAGCGTGGTGGCGCTGGCTACATTAAAATCTTCCAGAACCGGTCCGAAAGCTCCTGCCGTACCATGTCCGCCGACCATCGGGATTGATCCTGTGCAAAGTCCGATGAGCGGATTCAGTTTTAATACCTGAGACATTCCCACTGCCAGGAAGTTTTGTGCCAGGATCAGACCGATGACAATTCCAAGGAAAATGATCAGTGATTTTCCTCCGCTTTTTAAGACCTTAAGATTTGCCTGAAATCCTACGGATGTGAAGAAGAATACCATACATACTTCACGGAGTGTATCATCAAAGGAAAGTTCTGCGATTCCCAGACCATACAGTACACAAGTCATGATCGCAAAGATCAGACCGCCGACAACCGGCGCCGGGATACAGAATTTTTCCAGAAAATTGAATTTTTTCTTTAAAAATTTACCGAGTATCAAAACAAGGACAGCGATGGCCAGCGTCTGATACATATTTAATTCCAAATGCATAACGTTGTCCTCCTTATTCAGTCGTTACGGAAAGTCCCTGTTTCTCATAATAGGCAGCAGCACCTTTATGGAACGGAACCGGCACATTTTTCACAGCCTGTTCCGGAGTCAATGTCAGGTTCAGGGAAGTAGCATAGCTGATATCCTGCGCATGATTGAAAAGGATTCCAGTCAGTTTTTCTATAGTTTTATCATCCAGATCTGTTCGTGCAAGTAAAAGTGCACTGACACCAATGGTAGTGACATCTTCCTGCTGACCGGTGTAAGTCCCGGCAGGAATGGTGTAATTGCTGTAAGTATCTGATTCAGCCAGAAGCTTTTCCATATGGGTTGCGTCAATGGAGAGCAACCGGATATCACATTTCTGAGCCAGTCCTTCTATCATGGAAGTCTGAGTTCCTGCGGTACAGAAAATGGCATCAATTCTTCCGGAACTGAGAGCTTCTGCCTCTTCGGTGTAGTTCATATTAACAGTTTCGATCAGATTATCGGACAGTCCATAGATCTGTAAAATCTGTTCTGCATTTTTTTCGGAACCGGAATCAGTCTCGCCGACACTGATCTTTTTTTTCAACAGGTCATCCGGGGTCTGGATGTCAGAATCTGCACGAACGATGATCTGGCAGGCTTCCGTGTACAGTGCGGCGATTGCCCGATAATCTGTCTGTGGATCCCCTTCGAATTGTCCTTTGCCTGCACAGGCATCTGCAGTCAGATCAGCCTGGGCAATCGCCATCTGAATGTAGTTATCAGAAAGCAGACGCAGATTTGCCGCAGAACCGGCTGTTGATTTTACTGTGAATTCATAATCTTCTGTTTCCTGAGAAACGACCTGGGTAAATGCATTTGCAAAAGAGGAATAGACGCCTCCCACGGCAGCGGAACCAAATCGGATGGAACTGCCGGAAGAAGAGCATCCTGCTGCAAATACCAGCGTCAGACTCAGCAGAAGCGTCAGTATTTTTTTCATGATACATACTCCTATTTGTTTATCAGTGATTTTTTACTTTGTATTTTCTCTATATATGTGCCGTAGTTTGCTTCAATAATCCTGCAAAAAATACAAGCTTTTTATGGCAAAGTTGCAGAAAAACCGTCCCTGTAAATATCGGAAAGACGGAACCAGACATTTATTGCCATAATAATAAAGAAATCATTTTTTCAAAACGAATGAAAAAGCAACACTAATATTATAAAAGTCCGATAAAAAATGTCAATCAAGTATTTTATAAAATCTGGTTAAGATGTTTCCTACACGCTTGCAAAGTTAATTTTATAGAAGGGGAAGTTGATTTTACAAGTGAGGTGGTTTTCGGATTTTCCTTATATTAAGAATTTACTTTTACGGCACTATGTGGTATCATTCATTTTGAGTTTTAAGGCTCTTTTATCCTAAAAGAGCGGAAAATGAGAATATATACAGATAGAAAGTCTGAAAAAGTCCATATAAACAAGGACTTGTAAGGAGGAAATAGAACCTATGAAGCTTGGTATTGTAGGACTCCCAAACGTGGGAAAAAGTACCCTGTTTAATTCACTGACAAAAGCCGGAGCAGAGTCAGCTAACTATCCGTTTTGTACCATTGACCCGAATGTGGGTATCGTAGCAGTACCGGATGAGCGTCTGAAACTTCTTGGAGATATGTATCATTCCAAGAAAGTGACACCGGCGGTAATTGAATTCGTAGACATTGCAGGTCTGGTAAAAGGCGCAAGCAAAGGCGAAGGTCTGGGAAACCAGTTCCTTGCCAATATCCGTGAAGTGGATGCCATTGTGCATGTAGTACGCTGCTTTGAAGATACCAATGTTGTCCATGTAGATGGCAGTGTAGATCCGGCAAGAGATATCGAAACGATCAACCTGGAACTGATCTTTTCTGATATTGAGATTCTGGAGAGACGTATCGCCAAGACTGCAAAAGGCGCAAGAATGGATAAAAAACTTGCCAAAGAACTGGATCTGCTTGAAAAGATCAAAGCACATCTGGAAGATGGAAAACTGGCAAAAACCTTTGAAGTTGGAGAAGATGAGGATGATCAGGAATGGTTTGCTTCCTACAATCTGTTGACAGCAAAACCGGTCATCTATGCAGCCAATGTATCTGAGGATGATCTGGCAGATGACGGTGCTTCAAACGTCCATGTTCAGAATGTTCGCGAGATGGCAAAAGAAGAAGGCTCTGAAGTATTTGTAATCTGCGCGCAGATTGAGCAGGAGATCGCAGAGCTGGATGATGACGAGAAGGCAATGTTCCTGGAGGAACTGGGTCTTGAAAAATCCGGTCTGGAGAAGCTGATCCAGGCAAGCTACAGCCTTCTGGGCCTGCTGAGTTATCTGACAGCAGGCGAAGATGAGACCAGAGCATGGACCATCAAAAAAGGAACGAAAGCGCCGCAGGCAGCAGGAAAGATCCATACAGATTTTGAACGTGGATTTATTCGCGCAGAGGTTGTAAATTATAAAGACCTTCTGGAATGTGGAAGTCTTGCAGCAGCCAGAGAAAAAGGGCTGGTTGGTCTGGAAGGAAAAGAATATGTTGTGCAGGACGGCGATGTGATCCTGTTCCGTTTCAACGTATAATCGCATATTATA
Organism: uncultured Roseburia sp.; assembly: GCA_900557275.1. The sequence continues at coordinate 2,988 of USRX01000014.1, read as the reverse complement.
GAAAAAAGATAAAAGAAGTTGAGTGTCTGTGCGTTTATGTGAATTCAGGAAAAAAGAGGTCATCAATGTCTGTGACTGCAGAAGTCTGGGCTGTGTAGATGATCTGGAATTTGATGAATGTTCCGGAAAGATCCGTGCATTGGTCATCCGGGGACATGGCAGATGGTTCGGTATGATCGGCTGTGATTGTGAATATGTGATCGGATGGGATAAGATCGTAAAGATCGGTCCGGATATCATTATGGTGGACGTCTGTGCAGATAAGGTCCGGCAGAAGCTGTAACATATTTTATACAGGATAGAATGAGCATAGGAGAGTCAATATATGTATAGCATTGATGAACGGCGAATGTCTATCCTGAACAGATTTTATTCAAGATAGAACGAGTACAGGAGAGCCAACATCTGTGGATATTTGGCGAATAACATAACAACAGACAAGGCAAAGAACACGGAGGTTTTTTTGAATGAAGTGTCCATTTTGCGGCAACGACAATACAAGAGTCATTGATTCCAGACCGGTGGAGGATAATACTTCTATCCGACGCAGGAGAGTGTGTGATGAATGTGGAAAGCGTTTTACTACATATGAGAAAGTAGAAACGATTCCGCTGATCATTATCAAAAAGGATGATAACAGAGAGCAGTACGACCGGGCGAAGCTGGAAGCCGGTGTACTGCGGGCATGTCATAAACGTCCGGTGTCGGCAGAACAGATCAGCCAGCTGGTCAACAGTGTAGAGACAGAGATTTTTAATATGGAAGCCAGAGAGATTCCAAGTACCGTGATCGGAGAACTGGTCATGGATCGGCTTCGTGAGATAGATCCTGTTGCATATGTCAGATTTGCATCTGTGTACCGGGAATTCAAAGATGTCAATACATTTATGAATGAATTGAAGAAAATGCTGGACAAATAAAGATCCGGAAGAAAGAAGAGGAAAATGAATGTTTCAGAAATTTTATCCGGACGTTTATATGGATTCCACTTATGAGATTGATTTTGAGCAGCTGTATCAGGATGGGTATCGGGGCATTATATTTGATATCGACAATACGCTGGTCACACATGGGGCTCCTGCGGATACCCGTGCCATTGCACTGTTTGCAGAATTAAAGCGTATTGGATTTCAATGTTGTCTGTTGTCAAACAACAAAGAGCCGCGGGTAAAGATGTTTAATGACAGCGTGCATGTAAATTATATTTACGATGCGCATAAACCTTCGGTGCAGAATTATAAAAAAGCCATGGAGCTCATGGGAACTGATAAGAACAGTACCGTATTTATCGGAGATCAGATTTTTACGGATATCTGGGGTGCAAAAAGAACCGGCATTCGTACAATCATGGTTCGCAAGATCCACTGGAAAGAAGAAATACAGATTGTGTTAAAACGACGTCTGGAGGCATTTGTTCTTATGGAATACAGACGATATGCGCGCCGGCAGGGAACAGGTAAGCCAGATACGCCGGGATATCTCAGGGAACGGTATCAGAAAGATGTCAGATCATTCTGATCATAATTACAAACAACGTCTCACGTGTGGCTCCGCTTAAATGGTTAAAAGAAAATAATGAATAATAAAAGAACAGGGAGAGTATAAAATGAAGATCGTGATTGGAAATGATCATGCTGCTGTAGCTTTAAAGCAGGAAATGGCAGCATATTTAACAGAACTTGGACATGAAGTGATCAATATCGGAACAGATACTTCTGACAGCTGTAATTATCCGGAGTACGGAGAGAAGGCTGGTCGCATGGTAGCAGCAGGAGAAGCTGATTGTGGCGTGCTGATCTGTGGCACAGGTGTAGGTATCTCCGTCGCAGCAAATAAAGTAAAAGGCGTGCGTGCGGCTGTATGTTCGGAACCGGTAACAGCACGTCTTGTAAAAGAACATAACAATGCGAATATTATTGCTTTTGGCGCAAGAATCGTAGGTTCTGAGACTGCAAAAGCAATTCTGGATGCATATCTGAACGCGGAATTTCAGGGGGGCAGACACCAGAAACGAATCGACATGATCCATGCCATTGAAGAGAAATAACAGTCATAATACATAAAAAGATTGAAATATGGCAGTTTTTCATATAAAATAGAGAGAAATAAAGAATAGACAGATTGAGTCATAATATACAAGGAGGATTTTTAATAATGGCTAATGCAGGAAAGGTAATCGGTAAAGGAGTTACGATTGAACTGGAAGGCAACGTATACAGAGTAGATGATTTTCAGCATGTAAAACCTGGTAAAGGCGCTGCTTTCATCAGAACCAAATTAAAAAATGTTAAGACTGGCGGTGTTGTTGAGAAAACTTTCCGTCCGACAGAGGATGTTGAGACCGCACGTATCGACAGAACTACAAAACAGTATCTGTACAACGATGGCGAGCTTTACTACTTCATGGATACAGAGACTTATGATCAGGTAGCTCTCAGCACAGACGATATCGGCGATACTCTGAAATTCGTAAAAGAGAATGAGAACGTTACAATCCTTTCTCATGAAGGAAATGTATTCGCAGTTGAGCCGCCAATGTTTGTAGAGCTTGAGATCACAGAGACTGAACCTGGATTCAAGGGCGATACAGCTACAGGCGCTACAAAACCGGCAACTGTTGAGACTGGTGCTATCGTATACGTACCGTTATTTGTAGAGCAGGGTGACAAGATTAAGATTGATACAAGAACAGGTGAGTACCTGTCTCGTGTATAATCCATAGATTTGAAAATTCTATGATTATTATTTTCCATCTGCAAAACAGAAAAATAGGGAAATGACAAAATAAAATTATTGAAGAATAATGATAAGATGTGAAGAGATTTTCATGTCTGTATAAAAACCGGGGGGACATGCCTTCCGGTTTTTATTTTTATCATTATTTACACGATTAAAAAAGATGGCGGAATAAAGAGTTGTATCTTATTTTTGAGGATATAATGAGCGCAAGAGAGTCAACATGCTCGCATGATTGACGAACGGCGAATG
>USRX01000013.1 GCA_900557275.1 uncultured Roseburia sp. | reverse complement strand
AAGAATTTGTTGTCAGCGGAATCCTATATGATCGGGATGAGTATACCATCGAGGCTTCCTATGTTGTATTCGGTTCGCAGGATTTTTATAATGAGCGTGTTGCGGAGGGTGACAGGCAATATAATATCTATTTTACCTTGAGCGATTCTACAAATGTATCTATGAATAATGTTGCGCCTGTTATAAAAGAAATCGCGGATTCCTGCGGCATTGACCAGAAAAACGTGATCATCAATGACCTCTACCTGCAGTGGGTATTGCAGCCGAGCTATGAAATGATTGTGGTTTGTGGAACCCTGATCCTCGGAATCGTGCTGTTTTCCGTTGTGGTCATTTATAATATCTTCCAGGTCGGGATCGCCCAGAAGGTTCAGGAGTACGGAAAAATCAAGGCGCTGGGTGCAACCAGAAAGCAGATGAAGCAGTTGATCTTTCGTGAGGGCATTCTTCTGGCGGTTCCTTCGATACCGCTGGGGCTGCTGTTTGGTTTCCTGATTGCAAAAGTCAGCTTCAACTGGCTGGTGGAGCAGGGAAATCTGGTATCGTCCGGAATCAAGAACCATCAGGTGCCTCTGTTTTCACTGACAATCATGCTCATCTGCATTTTTGTATCGTTTCTTACGGTCGTTTTGGCTCTGCGCAAACCCATGAAAATTGTTTCCCGGATTTCACCCATCGAAGCGACACGGTATCTTGGCGGCTCCAAAACGCAAAAACAGGGCAGACGAAAAGGCAGAAAAGATGTCACCGTTTTCTCCATGGCAATGGCAAATGTGACAGGCAATCCGAAAAGAACCATTGCTACGATTCTTACCATGGGGCTTTCCTGTGTATTGTTTGTAATTATCTCTAATTATGTTGGGAATATTGACACGGAGCACGAGGCGCGGATTGCAATCAACCATGGACAATTTGAGTTGCAGCTGGATTATTCCCAGAATTATGATGAAGCCTATTCGGAGAATAATCTGGACACAATCCTACAGAACGACCCACTGAATGATTCTTTGATTAAAGAAATCAAATCCATCCCCGGTGTAACGGATGTACTGACGAGAGAAATCGTCTCTGCAGATTTGAACGGAACAAAATTTCCGGTTGCAATCGTAAATCAAGAGGATTTTGAAATGATGCGCGGGGATGGCGATATCGGTTCCATGGACTATGCACAGGCTGTCAAAAACGGGGATGTTTTCTTTGGCTGGTCCATGTGGATGGAAGCTGACGGGTATTCTGCGGGTGCACCGATTACATTCAACTTTGATAACGGAAGCGGAACCTATACCTATCAGGGAAAAATCGCAGGATCCTTTGTAAGCGCGGACACTTATCTGGTCATTCCGGAAGAAGTATACCGTTCTGTAAATCCGAAAGGGACATCTTATGGATACCTGTGGGTGGATTGTGCTAAAAAAGATGTGGCATCTGTAGAGCAAAGCCTGAATGACCTGCTCTCCGATACTTCTCATATCAAGCTGAACACCTATCACGCAGAATTGCAAACCGCAGAATACGCAAGCCGTATGATGAAGCTTGGCTGCTATCTGTTCATGGCAATTGTCGGTCTCATTGGGTTTATGAATCTGGCAAACACCATGATCATCAATATCACCACGAAGAAGCAGGAATACGGTGTGCTGCAAGCGGTAGGCATGACCAATAAGCAGTTGAATCTGTGCTTACAAATACAGGGCTTGATTTTTACGGTTGGCACCATCTGCGTCGCACTTGCTGCCGGTCTGCCCCTTGGCTATGCACTGTTTTCCTATGCGAAGCATAATGGGATTTTTGGAATGAACGTTTATCACGTTCCTCTTATCCCGATTCTTGTTATGATTCTTCTGGTTGGTATTCTACAAATTGTGCTTTCCTGTGTTTTAAGCAGTAATCTGAAAAAGGAAACGCTGGTAGAAAGAATAAGGTATCAGGGATAGCAAGTAATATGTAATGAACTAGGTCTTAACGAAGAGGAGAAATAGATAACTTCCAATTTGTATGTATGGTAAATCTAAACTGTATTTTAGCAATATTTCCTGAGTGGGGGCAGAAAGCACCACCAAAGTGATAAAATGGGGGCAAAAAGCGCCACCACATATAATAAACAAAGGGTTCAAGGGAAAAGTCCCTTGCTAGAACAGCATTTGGATGGAGACATCTCTAATGCGTATCTAGCCGTCGCTGGGGACTGATATATAAGAAGGAATATTGTTTGAGCAGGAAAAGACATAGAAGACTCTGGCTATATCGCAGGATATGTGCCTTGAAAGAATTGATTTGTGATAAGAGGTGTGTATGATGATCAAGGATTCAATTGATGACGAGAAAGTAAGCAGGCAGAAACAATTTGACCGGTTCTGTTATTACTTAGGTGGGGTAAAACAGCTTCTGGACAAAAAGGCTGCGTAGGCAGCCGGCATCCTGCAGATAATATGCTGTAGGATGTATACATATATCAGGAGGCTTCATTCATGGCGAGTGGAGTCTCTTTTATTTTGCACTGTATAATGGAAAAAGTTTTGGTTGAACAGAGGTTGGAGTGATGATAAGATTTAGTTGGGACAAGAGTTACTTGACAGAATCAGGGATATAAGATCTTCAGAAAAGGTATTGTATCGTCAGGTTCTTGATTTGTATGCTACGAGTGTAGATTACAAAGATAAATAATACAAGGAAGAAAATTCATGCTTAATGAACAAAAATTAAAACAAATCCTGACTTCATTTACTACCTATCTCCCACAGCACTGGGATGATATGAAACCAATATGGGAGTCGATCGCACATTTCCAGAAATACTGGGACATCGATGCCGAAGATTTCGGTGCAATGTATATGGAGGCCACAAGAAAGCACAACGGTCTGCTGTCTCAAATATACGCTTACCCAAGAGAAATTGTCCGACTGTTGTCGGCTCATGAGGCGGAAAGCGTACGACGGCTGTTTCGGAACCTGTTTGATGAATCCCAGGATCTCACGAAGCGAAGTGAAGATTTTATGGAAGGAATGGAGCTTCTGCGGCGAAAATATCTGGCGGATCAGTGGCAGAAACATTATCAGAACGTTATGATCATTAGTGTGTATCTGTGGATGCGTTACCCGGACAAGTACTATGTATATCAGTACAGTCTGTACAAAGCAGTTTCCACTGTGCTGGAAGATGATGTCTATGAATTGAGTCAAAGGAAAAATTTTTCCAGCATGAGCGAGGGATACGGCCTGTTTAATGAGATTAATCGTCTTGTGAGGGATGATCTTGCACTCATCGAAACATTTCGAGGACTGAGTGCCGATGGATGTTATTCAGATCCACAGTTGAAGACACTGACCTGGGAACTTGCGGATTATATTGAACAGAGATGGTATCGGGCAGGGAACGAAGCACGGCCGGAATCAGAACTGGATATATGGAAAGAAATATTTCCGAGCTACACCAAAGAAGCGTTTCTATCAGAAGTCTATATGACAGAGGAACGGTATGATCTGCTGACAGGATTGCTGCGAAACAAAAAGAACGTAATCTTACAAGGTGCGCCGGGTGTAGGAAAAACCTTTACGGCAAAACGTCTGGCTTATGCCATGATGGGACAGAAGGATGATTACCGTATCGGTTTTGTACAGTTCCATCAGAGCTATTCTTATGAAGAATTTATCATGGGATATCGGCCAGAAGGCGAAGGCTATGAGCTGAAAAAAGGCATTTTTCTGCAGTTTTGTGAAAAAGCGGCGCAGGATCCTGGCCGGGAATACTTTTTCCTGATCGATGAGATCAATCGTGGAAACTTAAGCAAGATTTTTGGCGAGTTGTTGATGCTCATTGAAAAAGATTATCGTGGCACATCTGCCCAGCTGGCTTATACCGGCGAACCGTTTTGCGTGCCGGATAATCTCTGCATTATAGGAATGATGAATACTGCAGACCGCAGTCTGGCAATGATCGACTATGCCCTGCGCAGACGGTTCAGTTTCTTTGAAGTCGTTCCGGGATTTTTATCCGAAGGATTTCAGTCTTATGAGAGAAGTCTGGAAAATGCAAGGTTTGATGAACTGATCCGACAGGTGCAGCAGCTAAACGCTGAGATTGAAGCAGACGAATCTCTGGGAAGCGGATTTTGCATCGGTCACAGTTATTTCTGTGGAAAAACACAGGAAACCTGTACGTTAGACTGGATACGTTCCGTTGTTGAATTTGATCTGATTCCGATGATCTCCGAATACTGGTTTGATAACCGGGAAAAACTCGCTTACTGGAAACAGTGTCTGCGTGGAGTATGTGATGACCAGAGATAGAAGGATCTACATAAAAAATATTTACTATATGCTCGCTTATGCCTTCCATGTGCTGAAGCAGAAAAACTATGACAGAGTTGCCGCAGAATCTTTCGAACATGAGGAAGACCTGATGGCAGCGATCTTGTCCATCGGTGTGGCGCAGCAGGTCAAGCAGGGATTGTATCGGGAATATGTGTCTCAGAAAGAGGATCTGACCACGATCCGGGGTAAGATCGCATTTCAGGAAACACTGCAGAATCGTATGCAGCATAAGAAAAAGATCTGCTGTGAATACGAGGAACTTTCGGAGGATAATCTATGCAACCAGATCTTAAAGACGACTATGTGCGCGTTGCTGCGCAGTCCGAAAGTGGCGGATATAAGCAAACGGGAATTGCGTAAGGTTCTTGCCTTTTTTGATCAGGTTCACTTGTTGGAAGTCAGTGAGATCCGGTGGCATCAGGTTACTTATCAGAGGAGCAATCAGAATTATGAGATGCTTTTAAACATCTGTTATTTTGCACTGCATGGTCTGCTCATGACGACCGCATCCGGCGACCGGAAAATACCGGGATTTTTTGAGGAAGAGCCTATGCACTGGCTCTATGAAAAATTCATCCTGGAATATTACCGGCAGGAGCACCCGTGGCTGACAAAAGTAAGCCCGGCGCAGATCTACTGGAATCTTGTTGGCCCGCAGGATCCGGGTATGCTGCAGTTTTTGCCGGGTATGCAGACGGATATCACACTGGAATATAACGATAAGACACTGATCATAGATGCAAAATATTATCAGAGTATCCTGCAGCATGTCAATGGCAGGAGTACGCTGCAGTCTCCGAATATGTATCAGATCTACACTTATGTAAAAAACTGGGATAGGAAACATACCGGCAATGTAGCCGGTCTGTTGTTGTATGCGCAGACAGATGCTCCGTTACTGCCGGATTGTCGGTACAATATGGATGGCAACTGGATCGGGGCAAAGACATTAGATCTGAATCAGGATTTTTCGGAGATCCGTAAACAGCTGGACAGTATAGCAGAAGATTATTTCCGTATAAACAGGGCTTGAACACATGGTCTAAAAAAATCAAGACTGTATTTAAAATTTATGTGTGCTAGTATGTGAGAGGTCGTGTGTGTGACGGTTGAGAGGAAAGATGACTGTCGGAATTTTTGTGGGTTATTTCTGATTGAAATCGTGAAAAACAATAACCAGAATGTTGAAGATATTTTGTGGAATCTCATGCCGGATCGTATACAGAAACTGTAAATATGCATAATAAAGTACAGGGGTGGATGAAATGGAAAAAAGTATCAGGGTCGTTGCACGTTATCATTACAAAGCAGGATATTTTGTAGAGGTATCACAGGAAAATTCGGTTATTGCGGGACGGGATTACTGGCTGTGTAAGAAGAACAGTAAACGAAAACTTTTCATGTTCAGCAGTCCATTCTGCAGTGAAGAGAATGAGGAAAAACAGATCATCAGTCATATCAAAGACAGTGTTCAGAAATATGAAGAACCGGTGCTGATGCATGCATGAGAAATAAAGTCATAAGAAATAAAATGAACGGGGAAGGCAGAAAATTTTGCGCTTTCCCGTTTTCGTTATATAATAGTGGATAGGAATGCAAAAATTACCGTTTCCAATAAAACGGATGGAGGATTATATGAACATAAAACTTGCGCCGACACTTCGGCATTACGATAAGAAAAATCTGTCCAAAGATATCGTGGCTGGAATCATCATTATGGCTGTGTCCATACCGATCTCTATGGGATATGCACAGATTGCCGGACTTCCGGCAGTGTATGGTCTGTATGGTTCGGTATTCCCGATATTGGCATTTGCGTTATTTTCCACATCGCCGCAGTTTATCTTTGGCGTAGATGCAGCACCGGCAGCTCTTGTAGGTGCAGCGCTGCTGAGTCTGAATATCGAGAGCGGGACATCAGAGGCGATTGCGGCAGTAGGTATGCTGACATTTTTTGTGGCACTTTGGTTACTGGCATTTTCCGTCCTGAAGGCAGGAAAACTGGTTAATTTTATCTCCACACCTGTTATGGGCGGATTTATCAGCGGTATCTGTACAACGATTATTCTTATGCAGGTGCCGAAGATCCTGGGTGGAACGGCAGGAACTGGAGAATTGTTGGAGCTTGCGGAGCACATTGGAGAGACCGCAGCGCATATCAGCATACCGTCGTTGCTTCTTGGTGCGATATCCCTTGTGATCCTTCTGGCGGCAAAAAAATGGATTCCGAAATTCCCTATGGCTGTTGTTCTGATGGCGGCCGGCGCGGTAATGACCGGCGTTCTGCCACTGCGGGAAATGGGCATTCAGACGCTGACAGCCGTTCAGCCGGGGATGCCAAAATGGGGAATCCCGGATTTTACGGCTGTGCCATTGCAGGAAGCGATTACTATCAGCCTTTCTGTTGCTGTCGTTATTATGGCGGAGACCCTGCTGGCGGAAAATAATTTTGCACAGAAAAATGGGTATAAAATTGATGACAACCGGGAAATCCTGGCATTTTCCATTGGAAACTTCATGGCGGCATTTACCGGCTGTTGCCCGATGAACGGTTCTGTTTCCCGTACTGCCATGAGCGAGCAGTATCAGGGAAAGACACAGCTGACCGGTCTGGTGGCAGGTGGCTCTATGATTGTTCTGCTCCTGTGCGGAACCGGATTTATCGGCTATCTTCCGGTACCGGTGCTGACGGCTATCGTCATCTCCGCATTGCTTGGCGCTACTGAGTTTGAACTGATTCCAAAGCTCTGGAAAGTCAGCCGCACGGAATGTCTCATTTTCCTAGGGGCTTTCTTTGGCGTGTTGTTCCTCGGTACGATCAACGGTGTACTGATCGGCATCATTCTGTCCTTTGCTGAGATGGTTATCCGAACTGCCAGACCTTCCACCTGTTTCCTGGGCGTGCAGCCGGGGCATGAACATTTCCGTGATCTGAAAGAAGGACAACAGGTGCATGCGGTAGAAGGTGTACTGATCTACCGTTTCAGCAGCAGTCTCTTTTTTGCAAATGTGCAGGTAATGCAGAGGGAGATTGAAAATGAGCTTCAGGAAAATACGAGGGCAGTCATCCTGGATGCCGGCGGTATCGGAAGTCTGGATATCACAGCGGCAGAACGTCTGGAAAACCTGTATCGTTCTCTGAAAGAAAAAGGTATCCGTTTTTACATTACTGAGCATATCGCAGAGCTGAATGAACAGCTGCGAAAACTGGGACTGGGATATATGATCGAAGAGGGAAGCGTGCGTCGGACGATCCATATCGCGCTGAAAGATATGGGTATCCAAAAACCATATCCACTGGAAGGCGGTGTGGAAAACGAACAGCGAAGCCAGTTACGAAAACGGATAGATAATCGGGTGCAGGAGTTTGTGTGGGCGTTTGGTTCAGAGACAGAGGTGCAGATTGAGAAGCAGATCCGTCGTCAGATTGAACTTTTAAAAGAAACCGGAGATGTAGAAAAATTGTTCCATGGTCGGTGGGTGCATATGGACGCTTTTGATGAGGATGAATGGCTGGAGCATCTGGAAGAACATTTGAAGGAAATCGTAAATATTTCCGGAAAAGACGAACAGACATTGGCTGCATATTTTGAAGAGCACCGAAAAGAAGTGCATCAGCGGATCGCTTCCGAACATCCGGAGCTGGCGCAGCGTTTTCAGGAACGGCGGCACCGTCTGGATGAACATATGAAGCAGCATCGACCGGAGGTGTATGCTCTTGTGGAAAAATTGCGGGAGAAGTAATACATGATGCTTCATTATCGTTCATGATGAGATTCTTTATAGGGTTTGGTCTGGGATAATGGGGAGGACGTATTTTAACAGACTTCTGAAGCTCTTAGGGTTATGGTTACAGAGAATTTTAGTCATTCAGAATTTGCAATAAAAATAACGAAAAGGGAATAGTTTTACCTCTGTCTCATATAGTATAATTTGATTGACAGAAATATCCGTATGACAAAATATATGGATATTTCGAGTGTTTCCGGAAGCGATTTTTATTCCGGGGTACATTCGTTGTGATAGGGGGATTATTTTGGACAGAGAATTAAAAAAACTGATGGGGCAGGCCCGAAGAGAAAAAAGAATCAGACGTATGCTTTCCTGTCTGTATGGGGATGAAAAAATGCTCTCTGTCAGAGAGGGAGCACAGGGAAAAATCTTTTGTCCGTGGCAGAAAAATACGTCCGATACAGAAACACAGGATATGCTTTTCTATTATCGTCAGATCCGAAGCGATGGCGATCGTGAATTTCAGGAACAGCAAAGAGAAATACTGGAAATGCTGGCAAGGATGCGCCTGACACAGTGTGAACTGAAAGATGTGCGAAAACGGATCGCGCAATATGAAACAGAGGAAAAAGCACTTTCCGGCTGTGAAGGACGGTATCAGCAAAAATTAGAACAGATTCATGCCGAAGAAAATGAGATCCTGCAAAAAGAGATCCGGCTGGAACAGATGAATATTGATAAAACAGAATTACAGGAAGCCATGGACGCAGGGAATCTTGCCATGGCTGCTGCACGAAGCGTATATGAGAGCCTGAGCATGGCAGAGCGCTGGGGAACGAGAGAACTGTCAGGCGGCAGTCTGATCTCAGACGTTGTAAAATATAACCATATGGAAACGGCGCAGAAACGGATGGAAAATCTGCAGGTTATGATTTCACGTTTCCGTACACAGCTTGCTGAATTTCAGATTCAGGAAAAATTGCACGTGAGCATCTATGGATTCCGTCAGTACGCAGATATTTTTCCTGATAATCTGTTTTCAGATCAGGAGCTTCATATCCGCGTCAAAATGGCAAAAGAACAGGTTATGGGCATGGAGAAAAAGATTGATTGTGTCATTTCCGCCCTGAAAGCGGCAAAACTTTCCCTGCTCGACCGGGAACGAAAGATAGAAAAAGAATTAAATCACTGGTCTGTTGCAGGATCTGCATAGGTACGGTATTTTTTTGCATTGAAGCATACTCCGATGGTATGTTATTCTTATCTAAAGCTGATGACACATTTATTTTTATGTAAGTGTACGTCAGATTATAAAGGGAAAAGATTAAGGATTATCCGGAGGAAAATGCAGACATGGGAAAAGTATTAGCAGTATGTACAAGCGAGAAAAAAGGAACACAGAAAGAAGACGTAGGCACTATCGAAGTGATTGAAGATTATGGTGTAAAAGGTGATGCGCATGCAGGAAAATGGCATCGTCAGGTAAGCCTTCTTTCTTATGAGAAGATCGAAGAGTTCAGAAACCGTGGCGCACAGGTAGAATTTGGTGCATTCGGCGAGAACTTTGTAGTAGAAGGATATGATTTCAAGACACTGCCGATCGGAAGCCGTTTCAAATGCAATGATGTCATTCTGGAGCTGACGCAGATCGGAAAAGAATGTCATCAGGGCTGTGCAATCTATCAGACAATGGGCGATTGCATCATGCCAAGAGAAGGTGTATTCTGCAAAGTCCTTCATGGCGGCACTGTAAAAAATGGCGATGAGTTTACTTTGATCGAAGAAGCATAAAATAAGTCTGGTATCCGAATCTGGTAGAATCTTATTTGGAAAATGGTAGCAATATTGTTAAAATAACTGCAGAATAGAAGTATAGTAGAACATAAGAAGATCCTGATGGGAAATGTACCGTTTCTTGAATGTCAGATATAAATTCTGATGATTTGGGAACTTGGTAAATGGTAATATTCCTGTCGGGATTTTTTTGCTGATGTTTTGCTTTTGGCTTAAGCTGGCAAAAAGTCGTGTTTTGTGATAAAGTGTTGTTGTGAAAAGTTTTTGCGAAAAAGGGGAGGTTTTGCCATATGTGGGCTATATTGATCATCGTAATAGCGATTGTTGTATGTGCATCCAAAAAACAGCAGCAGGCCAATCAGAATCGGGAGAAACATAATTCGAATGAAGTCTTACGTCAGCATGCAGAAATTTATCATTCAAATCAGACATCACAAAGCAGCATGCAGAAAAAACATAAAATGAATCAACAGACAGCATCTGCTTTTTGGCAGAACCAGACCAATGCTGCCGGCGGACAAAAAGAACAGGGTCAATCGGAAGAGATATATACATCAGACAAAAGTGAGATGAGTGAACGGGAGATTCTGGAAGCAGCCGGTGTGGATTCAGACGACGGCGCTATCCTTGCAGCAGCGAAAGTCCATTCTTTTATGACAGAGCTTGACAACGATTCTGACAGTCAGGAAGACCTGATGCTGCCGGTGTATGATCTTATGATCAAAGGTCCTGATACATCCATCACATTTGAAAGGGATTTTGTGGGAGAAGCGACCGACATGCTAAACAGCATCCAGCCAGATGGTGCTATTGATGAATGCTGTCTGGAAACGACAGATTTTGACAGCCCATATGTAATATAATGAGCGCAAGAGAGTCAACATACTCGTATGATTGACGAACGGCGAATGTTGGTCATGAACTGCTTTTGTTCATGATATGATTTGTCTGGAAGATATGAAGGGGAGTGTCTTTGAAGACAGCAATAGCGCATAGAAGGGAGTATAATATGCCACAGGGAAATCCGAAAGCAGGAGAAAAATATTTACATTTTAAAAAGAAACCATATCAGATCGTTGCAGTTGGAAAACATTCTGAAACAGACGAAAAAATGGTCGTATATCAGGCATTGTATGGAGACTTTGGAATCTACATCCGTCCGTTCGATATGTTTATCAGTGAAGTAGATCATGAAAAATATCCGGAAGTCACACAAAAATACCGTTTCCAATATATGGAAGATCTGGAAGTAGGATTGCCGGAGATCGTTACATATACAGAAGCTCCTGAAAGAAATAGAGCTTTAGATGAGATGTCCGTGTTTGACAGAGAAAACAAGACTTCTATGGGAAATACACCGGAGATTTCAGAGGCAGAACAGAATTCATTATCAGATGGAGTACCTTTAGAAGAATCAGAAAAAGCATCAGCAGATCCTGATTTAGAATCAGAACAGGCAAATCCATGGCTGATGAAATTCCTTGATGCAGAAAGCTTTGATGAAAAATATCAGATCGTATCCGAGATGTATGCTGATATTGACGATAAGCTGATCGATGATCTGGCTGTCTGCCTGGATGTCGTCATCCCGGAAGGCAAACTGACCGACCGATATATGGAATTGAAACATTGCATCCGCACCCGCCAGAAATACGAAGGCAGCCGGATGGTATAACGAAAAATGTTTCATCCCCCATTTGAGACAGGGATAGGTAAAAAATATGACGATTTGTGTCGCTGGAAAACGTGTGGCATGAAAATTAATATGTAAAAAAATAGCTGGAAATCCGTAAACAATTATTTGAAAAAATGTTTCGATTTCCGGCTGTTTTTCTTTAAATCATATACGATTTTATTTGGACACTGGCTTTCGACCATGCATTGCCAGATAACTGTTGTGATATTCCGGCGAAAACGTCACATCTTCCACAAACCATTCCGGTGGACAGAATGCTTCTGCTTCATCTATGTTTGAAAATTCCACTTCAGCCAGAATCATTCCAGCGAGATCTTCTTCAAACACATCCAGTTCGATCGTATATGGCTCCAGCGGAATGCAATACCTGCGCTTTGCGATCAGGACTCCCTCAATCTTTGGCCGCAGCTGCTCGTAAGCTTCTTTTGTCAGGGGCAGATTATATTCTTCCCGCGCCATCATGCCGTTACCCTTATAAGTCAGTATATAATCATCATCTTGTCTGCGGATGCGTACAACAGGATTGGTGGTCAGATACCCCTGTTCGATCTGATGAAAAGGATAATCAGAAAGATTTTCCGGCAGTTTTGAAATTAAAAATTTACGTTCAATCTCCATAATGAAAGAATCTCCTTGAAAAAAAGATAAAAACTGTGATAAAATACAATGCTGTATTTGAAAATAAGCAATCATAAATTGTTACATGAAATTATAACACAGAAAAGGATATAATAAAAAGATGAAAAATATATGCATTTTTATGGCAAATGGATTTGAAGAAATTGAAGCTCTTACAGTTGTAGACATTTGCCGCAGAGCAGATATCAAGATCATTACAGTATCTATCGCAGGGCGCAGACAGCTCCTCGGAGCGCATGCCATTGCGATCCACGCAGATGAAGTATATGACAATGTGGATTTTTCGCAGATGGATGGAATCGTGCTTCCGGGCGGAATGCCGGGAACCCGTTATCTGCAGGACGATGAGCATGTGGTAGAGTGTGTGAAGAAATTTGCAGATGAAGGCAGACTGGTGGCAGCAATCTGCGCAGCGCCATCCATACTTGGAAATGCAGGTGTGCTGGACGGCAAAAATGCAACCGTTTATCCGGGATTTGAGACGCCGGATGTGAACTGGACCGGCGAAGCTGTCGTAAAAGACGGCAATATCATTACCGGAAAAGGACCGGGCGTGGCAGCAGAATTTGCCCTTGCACTGGTGGAATATCTGGAAGGAAAAGAAAAAGCAGACAAGCTCCGCGCCGAGATGCAGATGATTTAGAAAAAGTCTGGAGAGATTTTTTGATTTGAAAATGAAAAAGTCAGAACTGGATTGCTGTTGGGAACAGTAATGATAGAGAAAACTGTTATGAAAAAACTGACAGAACTTACCATTATAATTTGGCCGCTTTCGTAAATACTAGTATCAGGGTAAGCAAAACGCTTGCTCTTAAGATACAGAAAGTCATAATTTTACGGAGGTGAAAAGCATGAGTCGTTCTTCTAACTCAAACACAACTAGCGTACCGGAGGCAAAAGGCGCAATGAACCGTTTTAAACAGGAAGTTGCATCTGAACTGGGCATTTCTCTGAAAGAGGGATACAACGGAGATCTCACATCCCGTCAGGCAGGTTCCATTGGCGGCGAGATGGTGCGCAAAATGATCCAGAGACAGGAAGAAGAGATGTCAGGTAAATAAGATACTCTCGGATAATACCGGACGGATAGCTGCTGATCTTGTGTATTTCGTTATCCGGAAAAGTGGATAACAAATGAAGAAACCCACAGAAAAGTGGAAAACAGCTGTAAAATCCGGGAAATTACAGAAAGGGATTTTCTATATCACAGAAGTGATGTGGAAAATCCCTTTTTATTTCCCTTGAAATTTATAAATGACTGTGCTATAATCTCTCAATGACTGTAAGTAGCCAAAGTACGCCCTTTTTGTATTTTTATGTGGAAAGTACTTCGCTGCATGACATATATGAAGGAGGAAATCATTAGAATGAGTGTACAGGTAGAAAATTTAGAAAAGAACATGGCCAAACTCACAATTGAAGTATCTGCAGAAGAACTGGAGAAAGCACTTCAGGCTGCATATAACAAACAGAAAAAGAGCATCAGCCTTCCGGGATTCCGTAAAGGAAAAGTTCCGAGAGTAATGGTAGAGAAAATGTATGGTGCAAACGTATTCTGTGATGATGCTGCAAACGCTATCTTACCAGTTGCATATCCGGCAGCAGTAGAAGAGAGCAAACTGGATATCGTTTCCAGACCGGCTCTTGACATCGTTCAGCTTGAGAAAGGCAAACCTTTCATCTTCACAGCTGAAGTTGCTGTAAAACCGGAAGTTACCCTTGGCAAATATGTAGGTGTAACTGTTACTAAGATTGATACAACCGCAACAGAAGAAGATATCCAGAAAGAGATCGATGCTGAGAGAGAGAAAAACTCCAGAACAGTTGCAGTAGAAGATAGAGCAATCGAGAGCGGAGATATCGCAGTGATCGATTACGCTGGAAGCATTGATGGTGTTGCATTCGAAGGCGGCACAGCAGAGAACCATCCGTTAGAGATCGGTTCCAACAGCTTCATCCCGGGATTTGAAGATCAGCTGATCGGCAAAAACATCGGAGACGAAGTAGATGTAAACGTTACTTTCCCGGAAGAGTATCATGCAGAAGACCTTGCTGGAAAACCTGCAGTATTCAAAGTTAAGATCCATGAGATCAAAAGAAAAGAAGTTCCGGAGCTTGATGAAGAGTTCGTACAGGACGTATCCGAGTTTGATACTGTAGAAGAGTACAAAAACAGCATCAAAGAGAAAGTAGAAGAGAGAAAAGCAAAAGAAGCAAAAGCGGAGCAGACAGACGAGGCTATCAAAAAGATCGTAGACAAATCCGAGATGGAGATTCCGGAAGCAATGATCGAGACTCGCTGTGAAGATATGATCGATCAGTTTGGACGTCAGATGCAGCAGCAGGGACTTTCCCTTCAGCAGTATCTCCAGTTCACAGGTTCATCTGTAGACCAGCTCAAAGAGCAGGTTCGCGAGGATGCGCTTGCACAGATCAAGAGCGACCTTGTATTAGAGCAGATCGTAAAAGAAGAGCAGATCGAAGCTACTGATGAAGATGTAAATGAAGAGCTTCAGAAGATGGCTGACCTTTACAAGATGGAACTTGACAAACTTACCGCTTACATGGGCGATGCAGAGAAAGATAACATCAAGAAAGATCTGGCTATTCAGAAAGCCATTACATATGTAATGGACAGCGTAAAATACAGAGCAAAAGCCAAAACAAAAAAAGAGAAAGAGGCTGAAGCAGCTGCCGCAGAGCAGACAGAAGCAACAGAAGAGTAAGCACACGTTACGTGGAGAGGAGATATGGGAGATTTGGCAATGCAAATCTCCCATATTGTTTACTTACTGATAAATGCTGTAAGTAGAAGTATTCCTGATTGATATTGGAATCTATATTTCTGAAATTTCTGGAACTACAATAAAGAACTTTATATAGAAAAGAAATTTGCAAAATCGAGTAAAATATAATTTTTACAATTAGTGTGTTACTGGAAAATTGATAAAATGATAAGTGATATAAAAAATTATATTACTGCTATGCTGAAATATAGAGTGAAAATTAAATTATGTAGAAAATGGAGGTCAAGAAAATGAGTTTAGTACCTTACGTCGTTGAACAGACAAGTAGAGGAGAGCGCAGCTACGATATTTATTCACGTCTGTTAAAAGATAGAATCATCTTCCTTGGAGAAGAAGTAAATGAGACAACTGCAAGCCTGATCACAGCGCAGCTGCTGTTCCTGGAAGCAGAAGATCCGAGCAAAGATATTCATTTATATATCAACTCACCGGGCGGAATCGTATCCTGTGGACTTGCAATCTATGATACGATGCAGTACATCAAATGTGATGTATCCACCATCTGCCTTGGCATGGCTGCCAGCATGGGCGCATTCCTGCTCGCAGGCGGAACAAAAGGAAAACGTTTTGCACTTCCGAATGCAGAGATTATGATCCATCAGCCATCCGGCGGAGCAAAAGGACAGGCAACCGAGATCCAGATCGCAGCAGAGAACATTCTGAAGACAAAAGCACGTTTGAACCGCATTCTGTCTGAGAACACCGGAAAACCGATCGAGGTTGTAGCAGCAGATACCGAACGTGACAACTACATGACAGCACAGGAAGCGATGGAGTACGGACTGATCGATGCAGTTATTACAAAACGTCAGTAATTATTAAGTTAGCTTTGGATATTTTGAAAAATGCTTTTGCAATTTTATAGATATCCGATCATGATAGAGAAGTAGAGAGGTAAAAACATGGCAGGAAAAAACAACGGTGATGACAGAATACGTTGTTCTTTTTGCGGAAAACCCCAGGAACAGGTTCGCAAACTGATCGCGGGACCGAAAGGAATCTATATCTGTGATTCCTGTGTGGAGATCTGCACAGACATTATAGAAGAAGAATTTGAAGAAAATGCAGCAAAAGCGCCGGATATGGACATCAATCTCCTGAAACCGGAAGAACTGAAATCCTT
This sequence comes from uncultured Roseburia sp., assembly GCA_900557275.1. The sequence goes on along the minus strand of USRX01000013.1, from coordinate 29,611 downwards.
CCTTGATGATTATGTCATCGGACAGGATGATGCAAAGAAAGTGCTTTCCGTAGCTGTATACAATCATTATAAAAGAATCCTTGCAGATCCGGATCCGGAAGTAGAACTGCAGAAAAGTAATATCCTTATGCTGGGACCGACCGGATCCGGTAAGACACTGCTGGCACAGACACTTGCAAAAATCTTAAACGTACCGTTTGCCATCGCAGACGCTACCACGTTGACAGAAGCCGGTTATGTAGGCGAGGATGTGGAAAACATCCTTCTGAAGATCATTCAGGCAGCAGATTATGACATTGAAAAAGCACAGTACGGCATTATCTATATTGATGAGATCGACAAGATCACAAGAAAATCCGAGAACGCATCCATTACCAGAGATGTTTCCGGAGAAGGTGTACAGCAGGCGCTGCTGAAGATTCTGGAAGGAACTGTTGCATCCGTTCCACCACAGGGTGGAAGAAAACATCCGCAGCAGGAGCTGATCCCAATCGATACCACCAATATCCTCTTCATTTGCGGTGGCGCATTTGAAGGCATCGATAAGATCGTAGAAGCCCGCATGGATCAGACATCCATCGGATTTAACGGCGCACTGTCCATCAAAGAAGAGAAAAATGTGGGAGAGCTTCTCAGAGAAGTACTGCCGCAGGATCTGGTAAAATTCGGTCTGATCCCGGAATTTGTAGGACGAGTTCCGGTAACCGTATCATTGGATCTGCTGGATAAAGAAGCATTGATCCGTATCCTGAAAGAGCCGAAAAACTCCCTGATCAGACAGTATCATAAACTGTTTGAACTGGATGACGTAGAGCTTGACTTTACACCGGATGCAGTAGAAGCTATTGCAGAGAAATCCCTGCAGCGTAAGACAGGAGCCCGCGGACTCCGTGCCATCGTAGAGAAGACACTGCTGGATCTGATGTACCGCATTCCGTCCAATGAGAATATTACAAAATGTACCGTCACAAAAGAATTTGTAAACGGCGAAGCAGACGCTCTGCTGGAGTACAAAGAGAGTGACGAAAAGAAAGATAACAAGACAGCATAAAAAACACAACCACACAAGGTGAAAGGAAAATCATGAGTGAATTACTGAGAGAGCTTCCGGCAGTTGCCCTGCGTGGAGTAGTGATCCTGCCGGGTATGGTCACACACTTTGATGTGAGCCGGAAAAGATCCATTCAGGCAATCGAGACCAGTATGCAGATGGACAATCAGATCTTTCTGATTGCCCAGCGTGATATGGAGACAGATGAACCGGGCATGGAAGATCTGTATAAGATCGGTGTGATCGCCAACATCAAGCAGATCGTAAAAATGAAAAACGATATCATACGCGTATTGGTAGAAGGAATTGACCGGGCTGAACTCGCTTTTGTAAAAGAAAATGAGAACTATCTGGAGACAGCAGTTGTAAAAACAGAAGAAGAGAGAGAAGAGTTTCCGGCAGGCGTGGAAGAGGCAATGGTCCGTGCCATGCAGGAAGCACTGGTGGAATACTGCACAGCAAACGTAAAAGTAGGCAAAGAGCTGGCAAAACAGGCAGACGATTATGACGACCTGTATAAGATGCTCAGGCATCTGAGCAGCAATGTTCCGCTGGATTACGAAGACCGTCAGCGGATTCTGGAAACAAAAAATACTACAGAACATTATGAAGTGCTGATGGAACTTCTGCTGAAAGAGACGAATGTCAACCAGATCAAAAATGACATCCAGAAAAAAGTCAAAGACCGGGTAGATAAAAACCAGAAAGATTATATCCTGCGGGAACAGCAGAAAGTGATCCGGGAAGAACTGGGCGAGGACAATGCCGATTCTGATATTGATGAATTTTATAAAAAGACAGAAGTACTTCAGGCATCGGATGAGATCAAAGAGAAGATTAAAAAACAGATTGAGCGCTATAAGAGCGTAGCGGCAAATCCATCCGAAGGAACCATCGTCCGTACATATATCGAGACCCTGTTGGATCTTCCGTGGGACAAAGAATCCACAGATAACACAGATCTGGACAATGCCCAGAAGATTCTGGACGAAGACCATTACGGATTAAAAGATGTGAAAGAACGCATCATGGAATTCCTTGCAGTCCGCAACCTGACAAAAAAAGGCGACAGCCCGATCATCTGTCTCGTAGGACCGCCGGGAACCGGTAAGACCAGTATCGCCCGTTCCATCGCAAAAGCGTTGGAGAAAAAATACGAGCGCATCTGCCTTGGCGGCGTGAGAGATGAAGCAGAGATCCGCGGACACAGAAGAACCTATCTCGGTTCTATGCCGGGACGCATTGTGCAGGGACTGCGCAGCGCAGGCGTGAAAAACCCGCTGATGCTTCTGGACGAGATCGACAAGATGAGCAGCGACTACAAAGGAGATCCATCCTCTGCAATGCTGGAAGTGCTGGACTCCGAACAGAACAGCCACTTTATCGACCACTATATTGATATGCCGGTAGATCTGTCCGAAGTACTGTTCCTTGCTACAGCCAATGATGCATCCAACATTCCGAGACCGCTTCTTGACCGTATGGAACTCATCGAGATTTCCGGTTATACGGCAAATGAAAAGATGCATATCGCCACAGAGCATCTGGTAGAAAAGCAGAAAGAGAAAAACGGCATTGCGCCGGAGCAGCTTTCCATCAGCGAAGATGCGCTGCAGCATATCATTGACGGCTATACAAGAGAAGCCGGTGTCCGTAATCTGGAGCGCCGTATCGGACAGATCTGCAGAAAAGCAGCCAGAAAGATCTATCAGGATCAGGAGACATCCATCGAAGTGACCGATGAGAATCTGGAAGACTATCTCGGAAAAGAGAGATTTGCACCGGATAAAGCAAACGAGACTGATGAGATCGGAATCGTCCGCGGACTGGCATGGACCAGTGTTGGCGGCGATACACTGGAGATCGAAGTCAATATTATGCCGGGCAAAGGTGAAGTTGTATTGACCGGTCAGCTGGGAGACGTCATGAAAGAATCTGCGCAGACAGGCATCAGTTATCTTCGTTCTATCGCGGACCAGTATGATGTGAAGCCGAAATTCTTCAAGGAAAACGATATCCACATCCATATTCCGGAAGGAGCCGTACCAAAAGATGGCCCATCCGCCGGTATTACTATGGCGACCGCCGTGCTGTCAGCCATCATCAAACGTCCGGTTCGGGCAGATGTGGCAATGACAGGCGAGATCACGCTTCGGGGAAGAGTACTTCCAATCGGCGGACTGAAAGAAAAACTTCTGGCAGCCAAGACAGCAGGCATCAAAACCGTATGCGTACCGGATAAGAACCGCAAAGATGTGGAAGAGATTTCCGAAGAGATCAAATCCGGTATGGAGATCGTATTTGTCAGCCGGATGGACGAAGTGCTTCCGGTAGCGTTGGTTTCAAAACATACGAAGTAGTATGACGGCTTGTAATATAGAAAAAATATGCGATTTATTTCCCGATAGGAAGATCTGAAATATAACAGCTTTATAAATATTAAGAAATTGATCCGATACAATGAAATGGCATATCATATGTAAAATATATTGTAAAACCATATATTGACTAAAAAATACAACGGCATGCGATGCTATTTGATGAAAAATAGTGGCTCGCTGTCGTTGTTTTTTGTAGAAAAATGTAGTTAAACGGACAAAAAAATATCAGATATTGTAAGAAATGTAGAAATATAGAAAATCGTTCTATGCAGTACATGCTAGACTTGCAATATAGTATTTATAATGGTAAACTTATCTGTAACCTAAAAGTGTGTCATGAGAACATTAAATTGTGAAAATAAATCCGTTTACAGAGAAAAATACCAGACATCCGGGTGCGGACATGTTCTGAATGATGAAAAAAATTTTTTCTGATAACGGTAAAATAAGGATGACTTTGTATGAATAATGGATATTGGGATATACATAACCATATTCTTCCCGGAGTAGATGACGGTTCTGGATGTATGGAAGAAACGGTTCAGCTCATCCGGGCAGAATATGAACAGGGTATAGAGAATATCGTATTTACGCCTCATTACCGCCCGGGGATGTTTCAGGTGTCGCCACAGGAGAGGGAAGAGGTGTTTCGTCAGGTCTGTGAAAACGTGCAGAGACGTTTCCCGGAAATGCATTTTTATCTGGGATGTGAATATTTTGTGCATAACTATATGATGGCAAATCTGCGGGATGTCCGTTGCCGGATGGCAGGGACAGAATATCTGTTGATGGAATTCCCTACAAATTGTCATTTCTCTTACATACATAATGTAATCTCACGATTATTGAAAGTAGGATATAAACCGATCATTGCCCATATTGAACGGTATGTCTGTCTGAGTCTGGATACAAACAGAGTAAATATGCTGAAAGATCTCGGAGCATTGATACAGATCAATGCAGGAAGCGTGCTTGGCAAATCGGGAATTACAAAGAAACGGTTTTGCAGCGAGGTTCTGAAGGAGGAGCTCGTGGATTTTATTGCCAGTGATGCTCACAATGTGGACCGGCGGCCGGTACAGATGGCAGAATGTATGAAAAAAGTAGAGAAAAAATTCGGAAGCTTATATATGGAAAGACTGTTCCGAAAGAATCCTGCAAAGATATTTGAAAAGACCTGAGGATGAAAAACTGTGTTGCGTCAGGGCTGTTTGAAAAATACAAACAGATACTGGAAAATCATAGCAAAACAAAAAATATTTTATGATAGAATAGTACGATGTGCCACAATGTGCTAAAATAAATACCGAAAAGAAATGAAAAGATAGAATAACAGGAGAAGAAGAATGCAGGAACTGAAGTTAAAAGAAGAGGTAACCGCCTCTCCTTATATCAAAGACATTTACCGACGACTTCGTACAAACATTGAGTTTACCGGAGTGGAAAACAAAGTAATCGCAGTTACCAGCTGTGAAGCAGCAGATGGAAAAAGTACGATTTCTTATAATCTGGCAAGAATATTTGCAGAAAGTGACAAAAAAGTTCTGTACATAGATGCTGATATGAGAAATTCACATAACTATAACCGCCTGGGATATAACAAAGAAATCAAAGGCCTGAGCCATTACCTTTCCGGAAAAGAAAATATGACAGAAGTCATGTATACGACAAATTATCGGAAACTGGTCATCCTTCCTACCGGAGTATTTCCAAAGAACCCGACAGAACTTCTTGGAAAACAGAGATTTGCCAATCTGATCACGGCATCCAAAAATGCGTTTGATTATGTGATCATTGACACACCACCGCTTGGAGCTGTCGTAGATGCAGCAGTCGTTGCAAAGGAATGTGATGGAAGCATCCTCGTTATTCCGTCTGACAAGATCAGCCGCAGAACTGCTAAAAATGTAAAAGAGCAGCTGGTGCAGGCAAATCCAAATCTGCTTGGCGTCGTGCTGAATCAGGTAGATGCAAAAGCGACGGGTTACGGTAAAAAATACGGCTATGGATACGGCTATGGCTATGGATACGGCTATGGTTATGGCGAAAATGAAGAAAAGAAGAAACAATAAAGGGAGAAGAACATGAAAGAACATCAGAATGAAGAAATGGAAATCGACCTGTTGGAGCTGTTCTTCCACCTGTTAAGAAAATGGAAGCTGCTGCTGTTAGGTCTTATTGCAGGTGCAGTCATTGCCGGAGGCGCAACTTATGCAAAAGCGCCGGTATACGAATCAGAAGCCATGCTGTTTATTTTATCCAAGACGACAAGCATCACTTCAGTGGCAGATCTGCAGATCGGTTCTACGCTGAGTGGGGATTTTGCGCTGATCGCGAAGAGCAAACCGGTATTAGATACCGCGATTGATAAAGTAAAAGATGAGACAGGAAAGACACTGACCAGAGATCAGCTTCTCAATATGCTGACCGTTACTAATCAGGAGGATACCCGTGTCCTGACAATCTCTGTCAAAGATAATGATGCAGAGGTAGCATGTACGGCGGCAAATGCAGTTACGGAGGCCACTGCTTCCCAGATGGCGAGCATTATGAAATCAGATCCGCCAACAACGGTTGAAAAAGCAGAAGTAGCATCCAAACCGCTGGACAAGGGATTGACAAAAAATGTAGCAATCGGCGCTATCGTGGGATTATTGATCGTAGCGATCCTGTTTACGATTCCATTTCTTACCAATGATAAGATCAAAACACCGGAAGATGTGGAGAAATATCTGGAAACAGGCATCCTTGGCGTATTCCCGATAGACAAATCACTGGAATATAAAAGTAATCACAAACGAAAAGGCAGATAAGCATGAAAAACAGAAAATCAAAAATTATTTTCTGGATCTGTCTGATCATCTTTATCGCAGCGATCATTACAGGAGTCGTATATAAAGTGCATCAGAAAAGAAATGCTTCTGTATATGATAAGCTGGCAGAACAGAATCAGACCAGTACACTTCCGGACATCTCCGAAGAAAAGCCGGTGGCGCCATCCATACCGGTTGACTTTGATGCATTAAAAAAACAGAACCCGGATATCTATGCATGGATTCATATTGATGATACCAAAATTGATTATCCAATCGTGCAGAGTCAGGGAGAAGATGATTACTATCTGGATCATACCATTGAAGGAAAAGAAGGTCTTCCGGGATCTATCTATACGGAATATACATACAATGGCAAAGATATGACAGATCCGGTAACCGTAATCTACGGTCACAATATGCGTGATAAATCCATGTTCGGCATTCTGGACAGCTATCTGGATGAGGAATTCCGAAATCAGCATTCTGAGATCAGGATCTATACGCCGGAACACATCTTTACATACCGAGTGGCATTCGCTGTAACTTATGATGACCGGCATATACCAAAAACATATGATTTCAGTACAGCAGAAGGATATCAGAACTTTCTGACATCCCTTCAGACAGAACGCAAGCTTCCATCCTGGATGGAGGAACCCTTCAACGTGACGACCAATGACAGAATGATTATTCTGTCCACCTGCAATGGAAACGAGACGCAGCGTTTCCTTATAGGAGCAGTATTGACCAATGAAGAATAAAAATAGAAACAGCCTGCATCCGGGTACAGAAAGACAAAAGCAGATCCATGGAAAAGCAGTACTTGCCATCGTTCTTGGAGCAGCAGTGCTTCTGGTATCTTCACTGAATGGCTGTGGCAGAAATCAAAAAAACACTGAAGATGTTTCAGCAGCTGCAGAGCAGAGTCAGGCGATAGACAATACTATTACCTGGAAAGGCAAGAAATATACGTATAACACAGATCTGACAAATATCCTGTTTCTCGGTATCGATAAATCAGACCCAATTGCGGCAGAGAATGAGCCGGGAGATGGCGGTCAGTCTGACTGTATCATGCTGTTGTCTCTGAACAACAAGACAAAACAGGCCACCATCCTTCAGATTAACCGAAATACTATGACAGATATAGATGTGTATGATTTTTCCGGCAATTATCTGAAATCCATGACCGGACAGCTGGCTTTACAGTACGCTTATAATATCGGCGGACAGAGTAGCTGCTGGGCAACGAAAAAGACAGTATCCGAACTGCTTTATGGACTGGAGATTGACGCTTACTTCTCTATGAACATGGGATCCATCGCTGAGATCAACGATGCTCTTGGCGGCGTCGATGTGACCATGCAGCAGGATTATACTAATATTGATCCTTCCTTTAAAAAAGGTACGACAGTACATCTGGAAGGTAAAAAGGCAGAAAGTTTTGTCCGGTACAGAGATCTGGATACGTTTAACAGCGTATCAAACCGTATGGAACGTCAGACCGATTATGTGACGTCACTGATTTCCAACATGAAAAACAAAGGCGGCAAGAGCCTGTATGATATTTTATTACCATATCTGGATACTGATATCGTGACAGATATGGATTCTGGTCAGCTGAATGCTCTGACCGGGTACGAATACCTGACAGATCAGGTGCAGAGCGTGCCGGGAGAAGAAGTGATGGGCGACGTTTACGAAGAATATCGGGTAGACGGCGATGCACTGCAGGATCTGATCATCAATACTTACTATAATGAAGTAAAGTAGGGCATAATATTCTGAAAAATCCTTTATATAGTTGCTATAAATTGTCAGTATGGCATTGAGACAGAAACACAGTATGATTGCTGGACGGACTTATATGTCTATGTATGTCAGCAGAAGGACATCCCACAGGGATATTGAAAACGTTAAAATTTATTTCATATAAATTTTAAGAATACTTGGGAAAGGAGGAAGATAAAGATGAAAAAAGTAGTAGCACTTTTACTTGCAGGTGTACTTACACTTGGAGCTTCCATGACTGCATTTGCAGCACCGAGCCCAAGCGGAAACACCTCAAACGCAACCATTACAGCAACTTCTGATCAGGGTAATGTAATCGTATCTCAGAATTACAAAACCGAAGCTGAGAAAAAAGCTGCACAGGATCTGGCGGCAGCTCCGATCGATACACTTACAAGCGTTGTAGGTGCAGACGAGGCAAAAGACATGAGCCTGGTAAGCGTAATGGATGTATCTATCCAAGGAACAGTTACATTCCCTGTAACAATTACTTTTAATGTTCCTGGCGTTACCACTTCCAGCAAAGTAACTGTATTACATTATGTAAACGGACAGTGGCAGAAAGAGAATCCTACTCTTGGCAAGGGAACTGTAAAAGTTACCTTTAACAGCCTGTCTCCAGTAGCAATCTATGTAGATAAAACTACAGCAGCAAATGCTGGAAACACAACTTCTAATGGCAAAGCTCCGAAAACCGGCGAAGCTCCGGTTATGGGCGTAGTAGCAGCAGTAGCAGCTATGGCAGCATTAGGAATGGCTGTAACAGTCAGAAGAAAAGAAGCTTAATCTGTAAAGAGGCGGTTTCAAAAGCAGACGTCTTCCCGCTCTTCGGAGCGGGAGGCACTGCAACATGATAGCACAACGATCATTAACCATATTCATGATCAACGGATCACAGATGCAGAATATACAGTGCCTGTGATTCCATAATACAAATTTCAGCAGCGTTTAAATCGTCGCCTTGTCGCGTTTAAAACTGCTGGATGTTAAAAAGAACAGAAGATAGTTGTTTTTTTATAAAGTATTTTTGAAAAATAATAAACATCAGTAAAAACGGATTTTGTTGTTTGCAAAAATGCAGAAGATAAAAGAAACACATACATATTATCGGATGTGAAGGAAAGGAATCAGCCTGAATGAAGACTGAGTGGCGAAGCTTACTCAGAATTCTGCAGATCAATGATTTTCTTATGGGTCAAAAGCTGGGGTTTGATTCAGTAGGAAAATGATTGATCAGGCAGACGGTTCCCAAACAGAAGCATGAGAAGAAAGACGGGAGAATAAATGAGTACAATAATATCTGTAAATCCGTCCATGGCACTGGTTGCAGCTGCTGCAGCAATTGTAGCTGGCATAGCTGCTTTCGCGATCAGAAACAGGAAATGGGCATAAAGGAAAGATGAACCAGGCAACAGATAAGGAACAGGAAGTAGAAGAAAACATGGGCAATTCCGGGAACAATCAGGAAAAAAATATAAGAGAAAAGAAAAAACAGGAAGAAGAAAAAAGAAAAACGGGAATGCTTGAATACAGCTGGCTAAAAAAGGCGATGGCATTTGTAATCGCAGACATACTGATCATCGCATTTTCTTATTTCGCAGCATTGATGATTCGTTTTGATTTTGTATTTTCCAGCATTGACCGGGAATATGTCATGGGTTATGTATGGTCAATGCCATATTGGATCATCGCATCCATCGTAGTATTTTATTGCTGCAGACTGTATCACAGCATCTGGTCATTTGTCAGTCTTGCAGAATTGTATCAGGTCATCAAGGCATATCTGATCCTGATCGTCGTATATATTGCGGGCGGCTGTTTTATGCGTCTGCATATGCCGAGGTCGTATTATGTGATCGGCATACTGATTAGTTTCTGCCTGACAGTAGCCAGCCGGTTTGCTTATCGCTTCATACGAAGTTACAGACGGAGGGGCGAAGCACACAGAGAAAAAGATACTGCAGAGCATGTTATGATCATCGGAGCAGGCGCAGCAGGTCAGACGCTGATCCGCGAGTTTACCAACTCAGATCATATTCATGCAAAAGTCTGCTGTGTCATTGACGACGATGCAGGAAAAAAAGGCCGTTCAATCCTGGGCGTGCCAATTGTTGGAAACAGAGAAGAAATCTTTTCAGCAGTGGAGCATTATAAAATTGACCGTATCATCTATGCTATTCCAAGCGGAAGCGGTCAGATGAAAAAAGATTTCCTGAATATCTGTCAGGAGACTAACTGTAAGCTTCAGACTGTTCCTGGCATCTATCAGATGGTCAATGAAGAAGTCAGCGTCAGCAAGCTTCGCGATGTAGAGATCACAGACCTTCTCGGCCGTGATCAGATCAAAGTAAATAATGATGAGATCTTTGCTTCCATCAAAGGCAAGACCGTTATGGTAACCGGCGGTGGCGGTTCTATCGGAAGCGAGCTGTGCAGGCAGATCGCTAATGCAGAGCCAAAACAGCTGATCATCTTTGAAATCTATGAAAATAATGCATATGCCATTCAGCAGGAACTAAAACGGAAACTTTCTGATCTGGATCTGGTAGCGCTGATCGGTTCTGTACGAAATACGAGCCGTATCAACTGGGTTATCGAGCATTACCGCCCGGATGTGATCTTCCATGCAGCAGCCCATAAGCATGTACCGCTGATGGAGGACAGTCCATGTGAGGCAATCAAAAACAATGCGATCGGTACCTATAAGACTGCGAAAGCAGCAGCAAAATATGGTGTGAAGAAATTCGTGCTGATCTCCACGGATAAAGCAGTAAATCCGACAAACATCATGGGAGCATCCAAACGTCTCTGTGAGATGGTCGTACAGATGATGAACCGCAAAAGTCCGAATACAGACTTTGTAGCAGTACGCTTCGGAAACGTACTTGGCAGTAACGGAAGTGTAGTTCCGCTCTTTAAGAAGCAGATTGCAGAAGGTGGTCCTGTAACAGTAACGGATAAAAACATCATCCGTTATTTCATGACGATTCCGGAAGCAGTATCGCTGGTATTGCAGGCATCCCATTATGCAAAAGGCGGCGAGATCTTCATCCTCGATATGGGAGATCCGGTCAAAATTGACGACATGGCAAGAAACCTGATCCGTCTCTCCGGTTATATCCCGGATGTGGATATCAAAATTGAATATACCGGTTTACGTCCGGGCGAGAAACTTTACGAAGAGTTGCTTATGGACGAAGAAGGCATGCAGGATACCGAAAATGCCCTGATTCATATCGGACATCCGATCGAGATGGATGACGAGTGGTTTGAAGAAAAACTGCATGAACTGGATGAGGAAAGCAAAGCTGAATCTGAACGGATGAAAGAGATCGTGGCAGAGATCGTGCCGACCTATCATTACCAGAAGGCAGAGTAAGTGTGGAAGGTAATAAAACGATTGTGTAAGTACACATAAGTTTTCATTGAAATCAGAATCCAGTGGAAAAAGATGATTCTGAAAGCACATATATGAAAAGAAATATTGTGTTGTAAAATAGAATAACAAACTTGTAAAACAATATTGGTCAGATGATGAAAATCATCTGACCATATTCTATATGCAGAAAAATATGAAGCTGATAGAAAGACTTAGAGAGGAAAATCTATGTGGTATGTCGTCCAGGTAAGATCAGGAACAGAGCATAATATCCGTATCCAGTGCAACAAAAAAATACCAGATGCCATAATAGAAAGATGCTTCATTCCATACTATGAAGAAAAGAAAAAACAAAACGGAACCTGGAACACACTGCAGAAAGTCCTGTTCCCGGGATATATCTTCATGATCACAGAAGATGTGGAGAAACTGTTCTTTCATCTGAAGACCATCGAAGGCATGACAAAGCTGATCGGAACCGGTCAGGATATCATTCCATTAAAAGAAGAAGAAATCACATTCCTGAAGCGCTTTGGCGGCGAAGAACAGATCGTATCCATGTCCGAAGGAATTATCGAAGGCACGCAGGTCATCATAACCAGTGGCCCATTGATGGGAATGGAAGGTCTGATTCAAAAAATCGACCGCCACAAACGAAAGGCATGGCTAGATCTGGAACTCTTTGGAAGGATGCAGCAGGTGGAAGTGGGACTGGAGATAACGAGGAAAGTGTAGTATACTGTTTCCGAATGGAAGAGATTATGATGCGGAAGACGAGGATGGACCATTTTAGCAGAGGAAATATGGCAATAGAAAAATAGGATATGAAGTGGGTATACGTACCTGTATGGAAATAAGAGCCGAAAGGCTCTTATTTTTGTGCGGAAAATTAGGATAAACAGCAACAAAAAAGATTTACAGGAGTAAAAACAGATGGAAGTAAAAACATTTGAGAAGAAAATATGGCTGGCTTCTCCAACCATGCATGGCGATGAGCTGAAATATGTGACAGAGGCATATGAGACAAACTGGATGTCAACCGTTGGTAAAAACATCAACGAAGTGGAACGTCTGGTCTGTGAAAAAGTCGGCTGCAAATATGCGGTAGCACTTTCAGCAGGAACGGCAGCTTTACATCTGGCTGTAAAACTTGCGGGGCTTGAGATCTATGGAATGCCAAAAGCAGGTCGTGGAGTACTGGAAGGAAAAAAGGTATTTTGCTCTGACATGACCTTTGATGCGACGGTAAACCCGGTTGTATATGAAGGTGGCGAACCAGTATTCATAGATACGGAATATGATACTTGGAATATGGATCCGGCAGCACTGGAAAAAGCCTTTGAGATCTATCCGGAAGTAAAAGTTGCAGTGATTGCACATCTCTATGGAACACCTGGAAAGGTAGATGAATTGAAAACCATCTGTGATAAACACGGCGCAGTCATCATCGAAGATGCAGCAGAATCACTTGGCGCAACCTACAAAGGTGTCGAGACAGGAACCTTCGGAAAATACAATGCGATCTCTTTCAACGGAAACAAGATCATTACCGGAAGCTCCGGTGGAATGCTTCTGACAGACGATAAAGATGCAGCAGACAAAGTCCGGAAATGGTCAACGCAGGCAAGGGAAAACGCTCCGTGGTATCAGCATGAAGAACTTGGCTACAACTACCGCATGAGCAATGTGATCGCAGGCGTGGTCAGAGGTCAGCTCCCCTATCTGGAAGAACATATCGCTCAGAAAAAAGCAATCTATGAAAGATACAAAGAAGGATTCAAAGATTTGCCCGTTCAGATGAACCCTTATGATGCAGAAAATTCAGAACCAAATTTTTGGTTGTCCTGCATGATCATAGCCAAAGATGCTATGTGTAAACAGGTACGAGGCGAGCAGGAAGCACTTTATGTAAGTGAATCTGGAAAAAGCTGCCCGACAGAGATCCTTGAGACACTGGCAAAATACAATGCAGAAGGGCGTCCAATCTGGAAGCCGATGCACATGCAGCCAATCTACCGTATGAATGGATTTGTGACCAGAGAAGGAAATGGTCGTGCTCAGACCAATGCTTATATCAGTGGCGGGGCGATTGGAAAAGATGGAAAACCGTTGGATATCGGATCAGATATCTTCGAGAGAGGACTGTGTCTGCCGAGTGATAATAAGATGACGGCGGAAGAACAGGAAGTGATTATAGAGATTATCAGAGGGTGCTTTGCGTAATGGCATTTTATTTGTCTAATAAAGGTTCTTAAAACAAACTTATCTGGACAGGTTTTGAAATTTAAGGATTAAAAAGTGTATGAAAATGCCATTGTATATCAAAAATCAACTCGGGAATCTTCGCTTAGAAGATTTCAGGAATATATGACATATAAATGGGGGAACGTTTGTGAATAAAAAGAAAAAAGTATTGATCGGTGCCTTTGTCACAGGAATTGTGGCAGGCATCATTTTCTTTTTTGTAAGAAAAAAGATACATCAGAAAAAAATTACACAGAAGGAACATAGAGAAACTATGTATGAACAGCATACCAAAAGAGTATTTGATGTTACTTGCGCTTTGCTGGCAATTACCTGTTTTGGATGGCTGTATCTGATCGTGGCATTTCTTGTAAAAGTAAAACTTGGAAGCCCAGTGCTTTTTACCCAGCCGCGACCGGGTAAGGATGAGAAGATCTTCAAGATGTATAAGTTCCGCACCATGACAGATGAACGGGATGAAAACGGAGAGTTGCTCCCAGATGAAGTGCGACTGACTTCCTTTGGAAAATGGCTGCGTTCCACCAGTCTGGACGAACTGCCGGAAGCATTCAATATTTTAAAAGGAGATATGAGTGTGATTGGACCGCGTCCACAGCTGGTACGGGATATGGTCTTTATGACGGATGAACAGCGAAAACGCCACAGTGTCCGTCCAGGACTTTCCGGTCTTGCACAGGTCAATGGAAGAAATGACATTGACTGGGAAGATAAATTGAACTGGGATCTGAAATACATTAAGAAGATCAGTTTTTTTAAAGACGTGCGGATCATCTTCCAGACAGTTATGAAAGCATTTGTAAAAAAAGAAGGCATAACCGAGGGAGATATGGCAACGGCAGAAGACTTTGGAGATTATCTGCTGCGGACAGGGAAGATAACGCAGGAAGAGTATGAGAGAAAGCAGCAGGAGGCGAGGGATATTCTTGTGGGAAAAGATATGGTTCAGAGAGAAAATGATCTGGTATCCATCATCATGCCATCCTACAATACGGCTTCTTATATAGAAGAAACAGTTCGTTCTGTACTGAATCAGACCTATACCAACTGGGAACTTATCATTGTAGATGATTGTTCTACAGACAATACAGATGAGATACTGGATAAGATTTCAGATGACAGGATCAGGATTTATAAAAATAAGAAAAATGCAGGAGCTGCCGTATCAAGAAACCGGGCATTAAGGGAAGCCAAAGGAAGGTGGATTGCTTTTCTTGACAGTGACGATCTCTGGTTCCCGGATAAATTGGAAAAACAGCTTCAGTTTATGAAAGACCATAACTATCATTTTTCCTATACAAATTACGAAGAAATAGATATGGATGGAAATAAAACAGGAGTACTGGTAACTGGTCCGAAGAAGATCACGAAGACAGGAATGTTCAATTATTGCTGGCCGGGATGTTTAACAGTTATGTACGATGCAGACGATGTTGGGCTGATCCAGATAGAGGACATCAAGAAAAATAACGATTATGCGATGTGGTTAAAAGTATGCAAGAAGGCGGATTGTTATTTGTTAGATGAATGTCTGGGGCAGTATCGGAAAGGCAGAGTAGGAAGTATCAGTACACACAGCTATGCAAATCTGATCAAATGGCATTATCGATTGTTTCGAGAGGCAGAAAACCAGACGGTGTTAAGCAGCTTGGTAAATACCATGAAAAATATGGGATTTGGATATTACAAGAAAAAGAAATATGTATTGAGGTAGAGATATGGAACGAGATTCATTTTTATACAAAGCACGTCGAAAAATGCAGGTAATTGGGCATAAGGTATTGCCAGATTCAACAATGTCGAAACTGTATTTTAAAATAGTTTTAGGAAAAAAATTAAATTTAGATAACCCACAAACATTTAATGAAAAAATACAATGGTGTAAATTAAATTATTATCCCAAAAGCAAACGGGTCGTTGTTTGTGCAGATAAATATGCAGTTAGAAAATATATTAAGAAAAAGGGATACGAAAACACATTGACACCGCTGATCGGGTCTTGGAATAATGCCAATGAAATAGAGTGGGATAAATTGCCAGATCAGTTTGTCTTAAAATGTAATCATGGCTGTGCATACAATATTGTTGTTTCTGATAAAAGTAAAGCTGATAGAAAAGCAATTACAAAGCAATTGAATGAATGGCTGAAAGAAGATTTTGGGGCATTTAATATCGAATTGCATTATTCGAAAATAAAACCACGAAAGATAATATGTGAAGAGTTTTTGGGAGAGAACATTACTGATTATAAATTCTTTTGTTTTAATGGTGTACCTAAATGCATCTATGTATCAAATGATCTGATTCATGACAGACAAGCTCAGATTGGATTTTTTAATTTGGATGGAAGTAAAATGCCACTAACAAGAGATGATTATACAGATATACCAGAGGTATCATTACCTGATTTTTTCCCAGAGATGCTAGATATGGCGAAAGATCTTTCCTCAGATTTCCCATTTGTTCGTGTAGATTTTTTCTTAGCAAATGGAAGATATTATTTTGCGGAACTAACATTTACACCAGGAGCTGGAATGATGCCTTTTAATCCGGAAAAATATGATTTGGAATGGGGAAAGATGTTGGACATAACAGAAGTGATGGAGAAATATGGAAAAAAATAAAAAAATAGGAATAATAGGGCATTTTGGGGGAAAAACAAAAGTATTTGATGGTCAAACGATAAAAACAAAGATTTTGTATGATGAACTTCAAAAAACTGGAGAATTAGAAATCATTACAGTAGATACATATTATAAAAAACATAATCCAGTCAAACTTATGCATGATACTTTGAAGTGTTTAAAATCGGCACAGGATATTATTATATTATTATCAAGAAATGGGATGAGATTGTATTTCCCATTGCTTTTTTTTTATGTGAAACATTTTCACACGAGAATTTATCATGATGTCATAGGTGGAAATTTAGATAAATATGTAAAACAGTATTCTGGTTTTAAGAAATATTTAAATTCTTTTGTAGTCAATTGGGTTGAAACAAATGGCTTAAAGAAAAGATTGGAAATGGTTGGTGTTGACAACTGTCAGGTAATTCCAAATTTTAAGAGACTTCCAATTGTTGAAAGCATGAATATGGAATTTGAAGAACCTTATTCTTTTTGTACTTTTTCAAGAGTAATGAAAGAAAAGGGAATAGAAGCTGCTATTGAGGCAGTAGAAGATATAAATAAAAAAGCCGGAAAAATACTGTGTACGTTGGACATTTATGGTCAGATAGATGATGGGTATACGGAACACTTCAAAAATATTATGTCAATGACATCTGATGCAGTTTCATATAAGGGAGTAGTAGCTTATGATCAGAGTGTATCTATTATAAAAAATTACTATGCATTGCTTTTCCCGACATATTGGAACGGAGAAGGATTTCCGGGAACGATTGTAGATGCTTTTTCAGCAGGAGTTCCAGTTATAGGTACTGACTGGAATTGTAATGGAGAAATTATTGAAGATGGTGTAAATGGAATATTGTATCCAAATGACAAAATAAAAGATTTAGAAGAAGCGATAGAATGGCTGATAGAAAATAAGAATCAGATGATTGGCATAAAACAAAATTGTGTAAAGGCATCTGAAAAATATCAGCCAGATGAGTATATAGAAAAGATAATAAGAATAATAAAACACACTAGATAAAAGATATGAAATTTAATGGTTTAGGAAAAATATGAAAAGATTATTGTGCATTGTAAGTTCATTAGATACTGGTGGGGCTGAAACTTTCATGATGAAAATTTTTAGAAGCCTTCCAGAAGAATATAAGCTGGATTTTATTGTGTCTGCTGATACAGGATATTACGAAGATGAAGTACAACATTTAGGTGGCATTATTTATAGGGTGCCATTACGAACAAAATATCCTTTGAAAACATATCGAAGTATAAAAAATATTGTTAAAGATAACAAGTATGAAAGAGTATTGAAGTTATGTGATACGCCAATTGGTCTGTTTGATTTGTTAGCATGTAAGGCGGGAGGTGCGAAAAGGATATGTGTAAGATCTTGTAATGCATCCTCTGATGAAAGTCGAATAAAACGTGTAATAAATAATATCATAAGACCTCTTTTTAATAGAGTTGCAACTGTAAAAATTGCACCATCCATATTGGCAGCAGAATATACATTTGGTAAAAAAGCAGTAGAGAAAAAGGATGTTTATTTTTTACATAATGCGGTAGATTTGAATGTATATAAATATAATCCTCAGGGGCGAAAGAATATACGCAGAGAATTTGGAATTACTGAAGAGCAGTTTGTAGTGGGACATATTGGTAGATTTAATAAACAAAAAAATCATTCTTTTTTACTAGATATTTTCGCAGAAATAAAAAAGAATGATAAAGATTCTGTGTTGATTTTAGTAGGAGATGGCGAAAAAGAAGATGATATCAGAATGAAAGTAACAGAGTTAGAATTGCAGGACTCTGTAATATTTACGGGTATTCGGGCGGATATTCCAGAATTACTTTCAGCAATGGACATCTTTGTATTCCCGTCTTTTTATGAAGGAATGCCAAATACTGTGATAGAGGCACAGGCAGCAGGTCTTTCCTGTGTGATTTCGGATACGATTACAAAAGAAGTAGGGATAACAGAAGCAGTTAAATTTCAGTCCATTAAAACAGATCCCAAAGAATGGATAAAAGATATTTTAGTACATAAAGGAAAAAACAGATGGAAGACGGAAATTGATTTGCAGAAGCATGGGTATGATATTAAACAAGTTTGGAAAGAATTTGTACAGCTAATATTTGAATAAAGGTTTGAATGATGAAAAATAATATCGTAAAAAAAATAATTAGGTTTTGTTTAAATAAAGATTATCGTTTTTTGATCTTAGCTAATAGAGGTTTTTATGCTTACTTAGACGATAAAAAGTATTTAGAACGTATGTTTAGAGTACAATTAGGGAAAAATTTAAATTTTGAGAATCCAGTAACTTTCAACGAAAAAATACAATGGTTAAAAATAAATAATCGTGAATCTGAATATACCATAATGGTAGATAAATATAAGGTTCGTGAGTATATTTCGGAAACAATAGGAGAACAGTATTTAATTCCATTACTTGGAGTATGGGACAGCCCGGATGAAATCAATTTTGACATATTACCAGATGAATTTGTATTAAAATGTAATCATAATTCCGGATTGGGAATGTGTATTTGTAAAAATAAAAGTACACTTAATATTGAAAAAGTAAAACAAGATTTAAGTAATGGATTAAATGAAAATTATTATTTGTTGTATAGAGAGTGGCCGTATAAAAATGTAGAAAAAAAAATTATTGCAGAAAAGTATATGTCGGATCAAGGAAAGGAATTACAGGATTATAAGATACATTGTTTTAATGGAATACCCAAAATAATTTTGGTATGTAGAGATCGTTTTTCTGATACCGGATTGACAGAAGATTTTTTTGATATAGAGTGGAATCATTTAAATATTTCCAGGGAAAATTGTAAACATTCAGTGGATAAGATTAAAGCTCCGAAAAATTTGAAACTAATGTTGAGACTAGCTCGTATTTTATCCGAAAATATACCATTTGTAAGAATAGATTTTTATGAAATTAATGGGAAAGTATACTTTGGAGAAATTACTTTTTTCCCAGCTAGTGGGCTAAAAAAATTTATTCCAGAAAAATGGGATATTGATTTGGGGAATGAGATACAGCTTAATAAGAAGTAAAAGGATATTAATGAGTGGAAAATGAAACATAGTATTTCAGGAAAGATAGTATGGGTGTTATCGGTAGTTTTAGTGGCATCTATTACTATTTTTGAATCCTATACATGGGGAAAATATATTTTAATGTTTGTAAGTTTTTGTATTTTGTTTATTGATATTTTGAAATCAAAAGGACATTATTTTTATAAAATTGGATATTATCAGTTGTTTTTAATGTTAATTATTATCTATACATTAGTTGGATCAATATGGGCTATAAGTAAAATAGATATCTTTTCAAAAACAGTTACATTTGTTCAAATTTTAATTTGTATGACAATTTTGTATAACCATTATATAAAAGATTATGGTGTTAATACATTATGGGAGATTGTAAAATGGGCAAGTTATTGTATTTCTATATATTCAATAATATTTTATGGATTTGATTATGTAATTAAAATGATTACCTCAGGTGTACGATTAGATAATTCGTATACAAATGTTAATACTATTGGAATGCTAGCAACTATTGGTATTGTTATTCAGATAGATGAAATGCTTAGAGAAAAAAAGTTATCGATATCAATTATATTTTGTATTCCATCTTTTTTGATGGTAATAGCAACGCAGAGCAGAAAAGCATTAATAATGTTAGTTGTAGGGGGGATTCTATCACTAATTTTTCATAATATATCAAATAAGAAAATACTGATTAATATATTAAAAGTATTTTTAATTTTAATAATGTGCGTTATTGGAATCCATGTATTATCTAGCTTAGAAATATTTAAAGGCATTAATGAAAGACTTATGTATATTGTTGCCGCGTTTACTGGAAATGGTACAGTGGGAGCTTCATTTTCAACAAGGCAAAAATTAATAGAATTAGGATGGTCTATTTTTAAAGAACATCCACTAGTTGGAATTGGAATTGGTTGCCCACACGTTATTGCAAATCAGGTGTTAAATTTTGACGCATATCTTCATAATGGATTTGTGGAGATACTGGCGGGTGGAGGAATTATAGGATTTATACTTTATTATAGTTCCTATGTATATATATTCTACAACTTATTTAAATATAGAAATTATAAAGATGAAAGCTATGTCTTATGTGTAATACTGGCTCTCATTTTTTTGTTTAGAGATTATGCGATGGTTTCTATGTATAGTAAGATAACGTATTTTTATTTTTTAATATTTTTTATTTATATACAAATTTTAAAAAGACGAAAAAGAGATTATTATTTGGCACAGAAAAAAGAGCGTTGAAAGTCTGTGTCAGATATTTATCTAGATATACTATGGAAGGGGGAAAGATATCGTTTTTTGTTACATTAAACTTTGCATAAAAGTGAAAGGGAGAAAAGTATGAAGAAAGGAAAAATAACAAGATTGTTTTCTTTGATTACAGTTACTACAATGGTTGCTACATGTATGCCATTGAGTGCATATGCAAAGAATACAAATCAGAAATCGTTTGCTAACGCACAGTTATCAATCGTAACAGATAAAACATCGACGTTAGCAAAAGGGGTAACACAGGATCTTTACACAGTATATGATAAATATGGCAATCAGGTAAAAATGTTTGCTGCCACAATGGATATGTCCGTTGATTCCGTAAAATTATACACATCTTATAAAGATATGGATAATAATACATATGGGATGTCAAAACTTACGGAACAGGTATCTGCATTTACACAAAAGGCAGAAGCAGGAGATTCTTATTATCAGGGTACTGTAGTAGCAGGTATCAATGCGTCATATTACAATATGATCAATGGAAAACCATCCGGTGTTTTTGTTATGAATGGAAATGACGTAACAGGAAATGATAAATCTGCTTATTTTGCTGTTATGAATGATGGATCAGTGAAGATTGGACGGGCAGAAGATTATGCAACTGATAAAGGAAACATAAAAGAAGCACTTGGTATTTATAAAATGCTTGTTTATGATGGAGAGATTGTTTTATCAGACAGCGATCAGAAAAACGATCAGAAATATCCGAGACAGACAATTGGTATAACAGCAGATAATAAAGTAATCATTTTAACAGCTGATGGAAATCAGGCTCCAGAATCTGTGGGATTAACACTTATGGAACAGGCTCAGGTTATGTTAGATCTGGGATGTGTATGGGCTGGTCATTTAGATGGTGGCGGATCTGCTACTTACGGAAGCAAAGCAGAAGGCTCAGATAATTTTGCAATTGTAAATAAGCCTTCTGATGGATCAGAACGTAGTATTTCCAGTGGATTTTTAGTTGTATCAACAGAAGCAGTGTCTAATAGTTTTGATCATGTATCCATGAGTGTTGCAGATGAGTATGTTACATCTGGAACATCTACGGAAATTAATGTATCAGGTGTAAGCGCATCTGGAAATGCAGCGGATATTCCTGAAGATATTACATATTCTGCAGAACATGGTACAGTCCAGGATGGCATATATACAGCTGGAAACGAAACGGGAACAGATACTATTACAGCGTATTACAATGGACAGGCGGTAGGCAGTGTATCTGTAAATGTTGTAATTCCAGATAAAATCGCTTTTTCAGGGGATACAATTACCGTGCCATTTGGAAAAACAGTTGATTTGGAATTAAAGGCAACGTATGGCGTTAATAATGTAAAAATCAAGGATAGTGACATAGACTTTTCTTTAGCTGAATCTGCAATAGGTACTATTAGTGGTATGCAGTTTACCGCTGGAGATGGTACTGTAACAGAGAGTATGGTAATGGCTACTATTGTTGGCACGGATATATCAGACAGCGCAAAAATTGTGCTTGGTAAAGGGTCAGAAGTAGCTGTAGATTTTGAGGATGGAACCACAAATGGATTTGGTTTAACTTATAAAGACTATAATTACTATTTGCCAAATTCAAAAGTTTCTGTTGCAACAGCAGAAAATGGAAAAGTACACAATGGAAAATATTCTCTGGCATTAAATATCGATTATTCAAATTCTCTGGAATCCGGATATCAGATGATTGCGTTATATCAAAATGGAAAAGATTATGTTGGTCTTGGGGCAAAATCAGTAGGTATGTGGATGTATATACCAGATGAATATGTTGGTCTTTGGGGACGTTGGGTAATCAGTCCAATTTCAGGTGTATCAGATGATGGAAATATTAACTATGGAACCACGATTACCGGAGGAAACATGGATGGTAAAACAGGAACAACAGGAGTCGTAAGTACTTTCAATGAATCTGGCTGGCATTATGTTTCTCTGGATTTAAGCAAATATCAGGGTGCCTCTTTAAGAGATGGATATTATTTATTCCAGTTTTATATTTCTGATCGTGATGGCGCAACATATAATTACTATTTTAAAAACCAGCATAATGTAAATGGTAACTATACAATATATGTTGATGACATAACATTTGATTATTCAGACGCAGTAGAAGACAGAGAGGCTCCTGTTTTTGGAGATATGACATATGCGACAACAAATATGTCTGATGCAGCTGTTTTAAAAGATGGGGCAGATATTAATTCTGCAAAAGTAGATTTTTCCGCATCTGTAACAGATGATATGTCAAAGAAAAATTATACAGGTATAGATGTAAATTCTGCAAAAGCATTTGTTGATGGAAATGAAGTAGATGCTACTTATAATAATGGAATTATAAGCATGAAACAGTCAGCAACATTTACAAATGGTCAGCATAAAGTTAAATTTACTATTTCTGACAAACAGGGAAATAGTTCAAGTATTATAAGAACTATTAATATTTCTCAAAGCACAGAGGCATCTGTACAGCTGATTGCTCATGATCCGTCTGCAGATCGTGTCTTATTAGATTCTCTCAATTATTATGATGTAGTAGCAGAAAATGTTGAAAATATTAAAAAAGTATCTTTGACAATAGATCTTGATAATATGAGTAAATGGGAATTAGATCATATGAATGTTGCAAAAGGATTTGTTGCAGATTATAGCATTCAGGAAGATGAAAATATTGCTACTATTAATATTGAGCGTAATGGGGATGTAGACCAGACAGGAAAAGGTGTACTTGCTTCGCTTCCAGTTCGTGCATGGACATTACACAATGAGAATAAAGTAAATCCTAAATCCAATAAAGAGTGGACGTTAGCACAGTTCAGAGCTGGTAATGAGTTCTGGCCAATTGCTATTGATTTGCAGGTAGATCAGGGATTAGTAACATTTATGGATTCCACTACAGAGACATTTACCGGAAAAGAGATCCTTGTATGGACAGAAATGTGGGCTAATTATAGCAACATGGTATCTACAACGGAAGGTAAAGCATATTACAATAGCTGGAATGGAGGTCATACACATACAACATCTCTTATTGAAAAAGCAGCAACATGTCTGGAAGATGGATACACAGGAAGAACATTTTGTAAAGAATGTAATTCAGTAGTAGACTGGGGAACAACGGTTCCGGCTACAGGACATAACTATGAATTTGTAGATGGTCTTTTAAGATGTGTAAATACAGACTGTGACAGTTTGTTTACAGGAATCTGGAAAGATGGCAAAGAGTATAAAGATGGACAGTTAGTAGCCGCATCTGATGGTTGGATTGGTGATTGTTACTATATGAACGGAGTCAAAATTACCGGTATACATAAAGTTTCGGACAAGGATAATACAGGTGAGTTTTATTACGAATTTGGAGAAGACGGAACATGTGTCGGAAAATATACCGGATTACTTCAGATTGACCAGCAATGGTATTATTCTAAAGTTGGCTCGCTTGTAGGTGGCTGGGTTCAGATTAATGATAAATGGCATTATTTCAAGAGTTATACAAAATCTGCTGCAACTGGCGAATATAAAGTTGGAAGTGTAACATATCAGTTTGATGAACAGGGTGCAACAGAGGGTGCATGGTATCATTCTAACGAAGGTACGAGATATTATTATGGACCAAGTTATTATGTGGCCAGAAATCCAGGTTACATGACATTGATTCAGATTAATGGAAAAACCTATAATTTTGATGAGAATGGATACCTTACTTATGGTATTCAGGCATTAAGAGACAGTACATCTTATAAAAAATATTTGTATGAATTTGCCGAGGATGGTTCCTTGGCTCAGCAGTTTACAGATGAAGGCATTTATAATGATTCCAAGGGAGATTCTTACTATATCAACAGTGATGGATATATAGCAATGAATGCTGGTGTGATTAAAATCAATGATGATTACTATTATGTAGTATCTAGTGGTAAATTGAAAAAAGATGGAAATCAGACGGTATCTGCTGAAATGAGTAATGGATTGATTGAAGCTGGAACTTACTATTTCAGTGCAGATGGAAAGATGGCCATTCCGGAAAAAGGATTTACAGGAATTGAAAAAGCGGATAATGGAAATTATTATTATAAGATCAATGGAGTAATCCAAAAAAATAAGGGTCTGATTAAAATAGGGGATGCATATTATTTTATTTGCTATAGTGGAAAATTAAAAGCAAATGGAAATCAGACGATTACAGCTAAAAATGCAAATGGTTTAGTAGAACCAGGTGTATACTATTTTAATACAGATGGAAAAATGGATTTACCTGTAAGCGGATATACCGGAATTGAAAAGGCTGAGAATGGCAATTATTATTATAAAGTAAATGGAGCTATTCAGAAAAATAAAGGTCTGATTAAAGTTGATGGAGATTACTATTATATCTGTTACAGTGGAAAATTAAAAACAAATGGATATCAGACTGTAACAGAAACAAGTGCAAATGGTCTCTATAAAGCAGGTGTTTATTATTTTGGAGCAGATGGAAAAATGGCAGTTCCGAAGATTGAAAAAGGCGCAGATGGAAATTATTATTGCACAATTAATGGTGCAGTACAGAAAAATAAAGGCCTGATTCAAATAGGAGATGCATATTATTTTATTTGCTATAGTGGTAAAGTCAAAACGAATGGAAATCAGACAATTACAGAAAAATCAGCTAACGGTTTAGTAGAACCGGGAATTTATTATTTTGGATATGATGGAATAATGGTAGTAAAATAAGTTTATTGTTCTGGAACAAGCCTCCCCTTTGAGGGAGGCTTGTTTTTAAAAATAATTATTAAATTGCACAAATATCATTACCTCCATGTGGTGTGCGATGGGCAACGTTTTAAATACGGCTGAATTTGATAAATATATGAGTATGATTAGTAGGAAGAATGAGAACATTTAAAAAGTTATAGGCATCCTTCATTGTTAATTGAACTGATAGTAAGATCTTATTTTATGATAGTTTTGCTTATAAAGTATATTGCATTTAGGTATTGTGTATCTGTACGGCAAATAAAACATATAAATTTAGATCTGATGGAGCAATGATATTAGTCATTACGTACGATGATATGGATAAAGATATTACATTAATAAACATGTTTTTATTCAGATGAGTGTCGACTTGAGGAAATTGGAAAAATGTTATGTATATAAAGGGATATTTATGAGAAAAAAAAGATTAGCTTATAATACGATTTCATCGTTAGTTTTTCAGATTACAACAGTAATTTGTGGATTCATTTTACCGCGATTAATTTTAAAAAGTTTTGGTTCTGAAATAAATGGTTTGGTTAATTCTATTAATCAGTTTTTAAGTATTATTTCGTTTTTGGAATTAGGAGTTGGTGCTGTTGTTCAGTCTTCACTATACAAACCGCTTGCTGAGCAAGATCAAAAACTGGTAAGTAAAATTATTGTTTCAGCTGGAAAATTTTTTAAAAAACTAGCAAGAATATTACTTATATATATTATTATTTTGATGATTATTTATCCATATATTTCTAATCAGAATTTTGGATGGATTTATACAGCAACTCTTATTGCTGCGATGAGTATTAGCTCTTTTGCACAATATTATTTTGGGGTTGTAGATCGCTTGTTCTTAACAGCAAACCAAAAGGGGTATATTCAATATACAGCACAGACATTAACATTAATTTTTAATACAGTGGTCTGTGTGATCCTGCTTCAGACGGGTTCATCCATACACATTGTAAAATTAGCAACGTCATTGATTTATTTGATTAGACCAATTTGTCTGCGTTTATATGTAAATCATCACTATCAGATTAATAGAACAATAAAATATACGGGAGAACCAATCAAACAGAAATGGAATGGTGTGGCACAACATGTATCAGCAGTTGTTTTAGATGGAACAGATAATATTGTATTAACACTGTTTTCTACTTTAACAAATGTATCTATATATTCGGTTTATAATTTAGTTATTGCTGGCGTAAAACAGATGTTTTTATCTATGACAAATGGCTTTCAGGCATTATTGGGGGAATTATGGGCAAAACAGGAATTAGATGAATTAAAACATACATTTAGTTGGTTTGAATGGATTGTACATACAGGAACTGTCTTTGTTTTTGGATGTACAGCAATATTGATTGTACCATTTATTCAGGTGTATACATCTGGAATAACAGATGCTGAGTATAGTCAACCTTTATTTGCTTTATTAATAGTTACCGCCAATGCTGGACATTGTTTAAGACTGCCTTATAATGTCATGATTTTAGCTGGAGGACATTATAAGCAAACACAAAAAAGCTATATTATTGCAGTATGTATTAATATAGTTTTTTCAATTTTATCAGTTCGTGCATGGGGATTAATTGGTGTAGCCATAGGAACATTATTAGCAATGATGTATCAAACAATTTGGATGGCATGGTATGACTCAAAGTATTTGATATGTTGGCCAATACAAAATTTTATAAAACAATTATTAGTTGATATTGTAACGGTGTTGTTTGGATTGATTATCAGTAGAATAGTTGTGTTTTCAACAGTCACATATTTTGGCTGGATAATATTTTCTTTAAAAATATTAATTATTTGGATAAGTATTATAGCTGGAATGAATATGATTTTTTATAATGACAAAATATACGATGTAGGACATAAGGTTTTGACTAAATTAAAGAATCGTAAAGGTTATTGATTAGGATTTTCTTTTTAGATATGGGAAGTCTTAGTCATCTAAATGATCTATTTGAAGTGGGTAATTTTAGACGCATTAATGACTCTGGTAAAACCACAAAAATCTTAAGTAAGAAAGAAAAGTCAAGAGAAGCTGATTTGTAGGGATAGATATGTAACTTTCATAGTGCAGTGTCTTTCGAAAAAGACAAGAGTTCATTGACTGCACTGCCATACAATAAACCAAAGGGCTGTAACAATTGAGTAGTGTTGTGAAATACTTTTATTACTATTTGTGCCGTAGCTTGGCGGCTGGAATGGAGATTAATATATAGAACAATGAATAAATTAGAAGAAGATTTAAAACGTTATAAAATAATAAAAGATATGCCCAAATATCAAAAGTTTATGAGAAAATATCAGAAATCATCAAATAAAATAGGTAAGCTATTTTATAAAATATTGTTTGCACACTATAGAAACAAAGCTCTTGTAGAGATTTCTGCTGATATACAGATCGGGGGAGGGTTATATTTAGGCCATCCATTTTGCATTACAATTAATCCAGGTACAATTATTGGAAGAAATTGTAATATTCATAAAGGTGTAACGATTGGACAGGAAAATCGCGGTAAGAGAAAAGGATGTCCGATAATAGGTGATGAAGTTTGGATAGGTGTGAATTCGACTATTGTGGGAGCAATACATATTGGACATGATGTTTTGATTGCACCAAACTCGTATGTTAATTGCGATATTCCGGATCATTCAATCGTTTTTGGTAATCCATGTGTTATTAAATCTGTAGATAATGCTACTAAGGGATATATTAATAATAAAGCGTAGGCTTGTATAAAAATATATTGAGAGGCAATACAATAATGAAGAAACAACAGATCAATTTACGAAACAAGAAAGTTTTAATTACCGGTGCCGCCGGTTTCATCGGCGCCAACCTGGTATTGGAATTATTCCGCAGTGTTCCGTCTGTACATATCATCGGTATTGACAATATGAATCCATACTATGATGTGTCTATCAAGGAATACCGCCTGAAGCAGATCGAAGATCTGGCAGCGGAACATCCGGATTCTTCCTGGAGATTTATCAAAGGCTCGATTGCAGATAAAGCTGTGATTGAGTCTATTTTTAATGAGGAAAAACCGGATATCGTGGTAAACCTTGCTGCCCAGGCGGGAGTTCGGTATTCTATTACGAACCCGGATGTGTATATTGAGTCCAACCTGATCGGCTTTTACAATATTCTGGAGGCGTGCCGTCATTCTTATGATGATGGGGCGAAGGGTGTGGAGCATCTGGTGTATGCAAGCTCTTCCAGTGTGTATGGCAGCAATAAGAAAGTGCCGTATTCCACAGAGGATAAGGTGGACAACCCGGTTTCCCTGTATGCGGCGACGAAGAAGAGTAATGAATTGTTAGCTCATGCGTACAGCAAGCTTTATAATATCCCATCTACGGGTCTTCGCTTCTTTACGGTTTACGGACCGGCGGGAAGACCGGACATGGCATATTTTGGATTTACCAATAAGCTGCGTGCCGGGGAGAAGATTCAGATCTTTAATTATGGAAATTGCAAGCGAGATTTTACTTATGTGGATGATATCGTGGAAGGTGTGAAGCGTGTGATGCAGGCGCCGCCCGAGAAGCGAAATGGCGAAGATGGTCTGCCAGTTCCACCGTATGCGGTTTATAATATTGGAAACAGCCAGCCGGAGAATCTGCTGGAGTTCGTGGATATCTTGCAGCAGGAGCTGATTCGTGCAGGAGTGCTGCCGGAGGATTATGATTTTGATGCCCATAAGGAGCTGGTTCCGATGCAGCCGGGGGATGTGCCGGTCACTTATGCGGACACCAGTGCGCTGGAGGCGGATTTTGGGTTTAAGCCGGATACGAGCCTGCGGGATGGACTGCGGAAGTTCGCGGAGTGGTATAAAGCGTTTTATATGTAGGACATACAGATAAAAGTGATAGAAAATTGTTTGTGGGAGTCGCATTGTCAGCGGCTTATTTTATTGTGAAAACAATATGGTTATCATGGACGCTTGAGTTGAATGAGGAATAGAAGTTTTATTTAAGCCAGATGATCCATGCTATTTCAGAAAAACTTTTATATTGGGTAAGTCCTCTTTTAATAGCCACACGTTGTTTAAGTTTTAATTTTGCAGGTAATAATCATAAAATAGAGATAGAGATATCGAATACATGGTAAATGTACTTCTCTTTAACGGTAAAAGAGAAGTGAAGGAAGAGGAACTTGCGG
>USRX01000012.1 GCA_900557275.1 uncultured Roseburia sp. | reverse complement strand
CGTTTGCAGGGTCCATCTGATAAGTTTTCCGGTCCCCGAATCCCGGCGCAGAATGTGCCGCATCACGAAACGGTCCGTAATATCCGGATGCAAATTTTGCGGAATATGCCATAATCGGTGTATAGGTAAATCCGGCCGCATCAAGTGCCTGACGGATCGCCCCTACACGCTTGTCCATCATATCGCTCGGCGCAATGATATCTGCCCCCGCACGCGCATAGCTGACCGCCGTCTGTGCCAGAAGCGGCAGTGTCTCATCATTTAAAATAATTCCATCTCTGATCAGGCCACAATGTCCATGCGAAGTATACTCACAGAGACATACATCTGCTATCACAAGCAGATCCGGGTAATCCTTTTTGATCCGGCGGATCGCGGTCTGTACAATGCCGTGCTCATCATAAGCCCCGCTCCCCACTTCATCCTTATGTTCCGGAATTCCAAAAATCAGAATTGCCGGAATCTGCAATGCTTTCACACGGTCTAACTCTTCGTTCATGCGGTCAACGGAATACTGGCAGATGCCCGGCATGGATTCCACCGGCTGTACGATATTTTCCCCTTCCATAACAAAAAGCGGGTAGATCAGTTCCTCTGTCCTCACGTGATTTTCCCTGACCATACTTCGCATAACAGCAGTCTGTCTTAATCTTCTTGTTCGATCCATTCCCTTGTTCCTCTTTTCTTTTACTCTTTCATACGCTTTTCCTGTATAAGAATCTGTTCCAGTTCTTCCGGTAACAGTGAAGTTTTTTTCTCTGCAAGCAGCCTGGCAAGAATGGTCTGATATACCTGTCTGCGCAGTTTTTCTGTTTCTATCCGCGTTTTTACCACTGGACGGATACTTCCCATATAATCGTTAATCTGTCCCAGTTCTTCCGTCAGAATTTCTTTCAGAGATTCTTTTAAATACTGTGTGAGCACCGGACTGTTTCCCGCACTGGAAAAAGCCCCCACCAGATCCCGGTGTTTCAGATAGGACGGAAAAATAAAACTGCAGTCCTCCTGCTGATCCACGGCATTGACCGGAATATGCTTCTTTTGTGCCATCCGGGCAATCCTGTGATTTTCTCTGACATCATCAGTAGCTGCCACAACCAGAACACATTCCTTCAGATCCTCCGGTTCAAAGGTACGTTCCTTTACACATACATTTCCTGTAAGCTGCAGAATCTGCGGGTCAATCTGTGGTGCCACCACCGTAATCTGCGCCCCGAAATCCAGAAGCACCCGGACTTTGCGCAATGCCACAGTTCCTCCGCCTGCCACCAGACATTTCTTTTTTTCGATATCTATAAACATTGGAAAATAAGCCATAATACCCTTATCTTATAATTGTTTTGCATTTTTTTCAAGTATATCTGCCGGATAATCGCATATCCTACATGCATAGTATTTTTTGCGGGAGGTCTTTTCATGAACTGGAAAACATTTTTTATCTGTGGTCTGACCGGATGGTGCATGGAAATCCTGTTCACCTCGCTGGGCGGACTGCTGCGGGGAGATCTGCTTTTAAACGGACACACATCCATCTGGATGTTTCCGATCTACGGACTTGCAGCAGTCATCGGACCTCTTTCCGTGCGCCTGCGCCACTGGCCTGTGCTTCTGCGCGGCTGTTTTTACGGTGCCGGCATCATGCTCGTTGAATTTATCAGCGGCAGTATTCTGCGGCTTTTCTCCCTTTGTCCCTGGGATTATAGCAAAACTCCCTACAATATTTCTGGTCTTGTCCGCCTCGATTATTTTCCTGTATGGTTCACCGCCGGGCTGATCTTTGAATATATTCTTTCCCAAAAAAAGAAGCACATCCTCTCGTGATGTGCCCCTTTGTCTTACATTACTTTTATCTGACGCCGGTTCGGATTGGTATATTTTTCCTCGCAATACTTGCAGCGGTACACTTCTTTTTCCTCATCTGCCAGAATAAAGATCTGATCCAGTTCCTGCTCGATCGATGTCACGCAACGCGGATTTTTGCACTTGATGACATTTTTGACCTGCTTCGGAAGCTTCAGTTCCTTTTTCTCTACGATCCGGTCACCCTTAATCACGTTTACCGTAATATTATGATCGATAAAACCGAGAATATCCAGATCCAGCGCTTCAATCGGACATTCCACTTTGATAATATCTTTCTTGCCCATTTTATTACTTTTTGCATTCTTGATAATGGCAACGGAACAATCCAGCTTGTCCAGCTTCAGATCATGATAAATCTGAAGACTCATTCCCGCCTGGATATGATCCAGTACAAAGCCCTCGTGAATTCCACTAATATTCAGCATCTTTACTCCACCTCGATTCCCAGTAATGTCAGGATCAGTGCCATACGGACGTATACACCATTCTGTACCTGTGTAAAATAAGCCGCACGCGGATCATCATCCACTTCAACGGAAATTTCATTGACACGAGGCAGTGGATGCAGCACGATCATGTCATCCTTCGCAAGTTCCATCTTTTCTTTGGTCAGAATGTAGAAATCTTTCAGACGGATATAATCTTCTTCGTTGAAGAAACGTTCTCTCTGTACTCTTGTCATATAAAGAACATCCAGCTGGCTCATGGCATCTTCTAAACGCTCCACTTCCTCAAACTCCACATGATTTGCCTGAAGTACATCCTCCCGGATGTAATCCGGAATCTTTAACTCTTCCGGGGAAATCAGGATAAACTTCACGTTTTCATAACGGATCAGTGCATTGATCAGGGAATGAACGGTTCGTCCGAATTTCAGATCCCCGCACAGACCAATCGTAATATTCCCCAGTCTTCCTTTCAGGGAACGAATAGTCATAAGATCAGTTAATGTCTGGGTTGGATGCTGATGTCCACCGTCGCCTGCATTGATTACAGGGATACGGGACTTCTGGGATGCAACGAGTGCCGCGCCTTCTTTCGGATGCCGCATTGCACAGATATCTGCATAACAGGAAATAACTCGAATCGTATCAGAAATGCTCTCGCCTTTGGATGCCGATGAAGAATCAGCACTCGCGAAACCTAAAACAGAACCACCGAGGTTTAACATGGCAGCTTCGAAACTTAATCGTGTTCTTGTGCTCGGTTCATAAAAACAGGTTGCCAATTTTTTGCCATCACAGGCATGTGCATATTTCTTTGGATGCTTCTCAATGTCGCTCGCCAGATCCAACAGCTGATCCAGTTCCTCTACGGAGAAGTCTAAAGGACTCATTAAATGCCGCATTTTTATCCTCCTTCAGCTTAACGCATTTTTACTATCATATAATAAACTGCGGCTATTTTCAAGGCTAATATAGCAGCTATATAAAATTAACATGGGCGACAGCAGAAACACAATGCCTGCGCACACAGCAGACTCATGCAGAAATTGCTGTAATTTCCATAAGGACGCTCATACTCGCTCCCCATATTGGTATACCAGGTTCCGCCATATTCAAGATGCTGCTGGAACTGCCGGTACTCCATATTGCTCGGCTCAAGTTCCACCGCACGGCGGATATGCTCAATCGCCGTTGCACTGTTTCCCACGCCTTCATTTGCCACCGCACTGTAATAGTACCACTGTCCGGCACGCTCGGAAAATGGAATCGAACTTAACACATTGAGTGCTTCCGGATAACACTGATTCTGAATATAATTAAGTGCCGCCTGTAATTTTGGAGAAGTCGCACGGCTCTGGGAACGGTAGGTTCCATTTCCATAATAATACTGTCCGCTGAACCCTCCAAACGGCCCCTGTCCATAGCTTCCTGTGCCTGCCGATCTGCCATCTGCAGAGCCTGCACCATAACTGTAGCTTCCAGAAGTTCCCTGCTGTTTTTCCTTCATAATCAGATCATAGGCCTGCTGCACCTGTTTGAAACGTTCTTCCGCCTGATCTTTGTTCGGGTTGTTGACATTTGCATCTGGATGATACTTCCGGCTCAATGTACGGTATGCTTTCTTTATCTCTTCATCCGAAGCGCTGCGGCTGACGCCGAGCACCTGATATGGATCTGTCATGATTTCTTCCTCTTTTTCTTCAACTGAATGTATTCATACTTGGACCATACACCGGAATACAGAATATTCCGCAGAATATCCGCGTGAAGCAGAATCGGCAGGCGTTCAAAAGACTTCGCGCATTCCGAAATCATGCTGGTCATCATCAGACGGCACAACGTCTCATACTCCTGCTCATCTTCTGTATCCAGATACCGGAGCGGGTTGTAACTGTCTTTTTTTTCATCTTTATCCCGGTCCTCGTAGGCATCCATCAGGTAGATAAATTTGCCCAGATAAAATCCAAGTGTTTTCAATTCATCATACCACTCGTCCTGCTTCCATGCAAATATTTCTCCGAGCATCTCGCCTGTCAGCCCTGCCACAAGATCAATATTCGTCTGTTTTTCCGCCTCATAAGCTGCCAGTTTCTCCATATACTGCTCAATGGCATTGGTCTGCCGCGGATAATTTATTTTGATCCGCTGATAATCTTTCTCAAACATTGAGGCAATGGTTTTCTTCGTGTAATTATGGTCATCTTTCCAGTCATCCACCAGATTGTAATATGCCAGAAGAACGTTCATCTGTGCCGCATAACTCTGAATATCGTTTTCCCGCAGCTGCCGTTTTTTCATCGGATGAATCATACAGGTAAATTCACCAGTCTGCGTGTCCGGCTCATACAGACCGGTCAGCAGAACGACCAGAAATGTCATATCATAATTCAAAAGTGCCTGTCCTTTTTTTCCACAGAACTCTTTTAATTTCCGGCAAAGTCCACAATAATACGACTGATATATTTTTTTATTTTCTTCCGACAGCTGTGCGCCGTTTACATTAATATATCCGAACATACTGCCTCCGATTTAGGTTCTGCGAATAAATTTTTCCCTGCATTTCGGGCAGGTAATCTCTATCTTTCCATGTCCCCTCGGCACACGGACTTCCTGTTTACACATCGGGCACTTGAAAAAGCGGTAATCCCTTGCCTGTCCCATGCGTTTTTTAAACCGGTTCCACGATACGGTGCGGTTATAACGGAAATTCAAATACTTCTGGTTTTCTTCATAACGTTTGGATGTATTTCTTGAAAATACCCGGAAATACATATAAATCATTAAAATCAGCGCTACAAAGGAAAACAGGCCGATGCGTGTAAACATACCGACAAGCAAAAGAATCAGAACAAGCCAGGACTGCATCCGTGCCAGTTCATCCATGCCATTTCTTCCCTGCATAAAACGATACAATTTGTCTCTCATACAATTCCTCTTTTCTGTGTTTCGTCGATATTTTTCGTGTCTTATATTAGTTATATATCATGGGAAATCATATCGTCAAGCAACGTATTTTCTTTTCATACACTTTTCATAAAGTGTTTAGAAATCCGGGAAATTTATAATGGTATAGACGTGAAAAATGAAAATTTCCAAAGAATACTGCTGATATTTACGGAAAACATCTTAAGAAGAAGGACGATAAGCCGGGTTATGTCGTTGGGTGATCATCTATCTAGTACGATTGTTGCCAACCGTCTCAAGCGACCTACCTAAAGCTGGCGGGCCACGTCAGTGCTTTGTTTCGGTCTTGCTTCGAATGGGGTTTGCATGTGCCCTCTCTGTTACCAGCGAGGCGGTAGTCTCTTACACTGCCATTCCACCCTTACTATAGAGGTGCATCTGTGATGCATCTCTTATAGCGGTATATTTCTGTTGCACTTTCCTTAGAGTTTCCTCCACCGGCCGTTAACCGGCATCCTGCCCTGTGAAGCCCGGACTTTCCTCACCTGCGGTCTTTCGACACTTGCAGCCGCGATCACCTGTCCTACTTATAATATACGATTTTTTGTTTTTTATCTTTCGATTCAATCTGCATGCAAAAGCAGGATATTTCAATTCTGCTTTGCTGCAAACAATTCTTTTTTTAAGGAAATCCAACAATAGTCGGAAATCTCACAATGTATTATTATAATATGTCCCTATCTAATTTTCAAGAAATTTTCAGGAATTTCTAATACATTTTCAGCCAATCTAATCACTACACATTAAAGCAGCTTCCGCCGATAAATTCTCTCAAAATAGAGTTGTGATTGATTGTCTCACTCGGTACCGGCAGAACATAATCCAGGAATTTTAACAGTCGTTTTGCCTCCAGATACTCTGGGCAATCCGATGGAACGCCAAAAAGCAATGGCTCCGCATACAATTTTAATACCGACAGTTCATAAATCAATGCCGAATTGAACATGACATCTGCTTCTTCCTGATAGGGGAAGATATTTTTCTCTTCGCCCCTGCGCACAGAATCCCAGCGGGCCAGCGTCTCACGGGCTGTCGTATTCCTTGTACGGGCATCCCGTACCATACGTCGGATCAGCCTTCCGTCTGCGGTAGAAAGATTGTTGTGATTGTCGATATTTAACTGGGTCAACGCACTGATATAGATCTTAAACTTACTGTTCTCCGGAAGCTGATAAGAAAGGTTTTCATTCAACCCATGAATGCCTTCGATAACCAGAATATCATTCTCTCCCAGCTTCAGACTGTTGCCCCGGTATTCCCGACAACCCGTTTTAAAGTTAAAGGTAGGCATATTCCGTTCTTTTCCCACAAGCAGATCTCCCATGATCTCATTGAATAATTCTACGTCAATGGCTTCCAGACATTCAAAATCATATTCGCCAAATTCATCTTTCGGAGTCTCTTCCCGGTTGACATAAAAATCATCCAGCGATACCGGATGCGGGGTCAGCCCCTGCGCCCGGAGTTGTATGGACAACCGATGGGAAAATGTCGTCTTTCCAGAAGAAGACGGGCCCGCGATCATAACAAATTTGCATCCCTGACGCTGTGCAATCTGCTGTGCGATCGCTCCGATCTTCTGTTCCATATACGCTTCCTGGATCAGGATCAGATCCTGTACTTTGCCAGATGCAATCGTATCATCCAAAGCGCCTACCGTATCCACGCCAAGGCTGCTGCCCCAGTCGGATGCGTCTTCCAGGATCTGAAACAGTTTATCTGAGGCATGAAACGCTTCTGCCTTTCTCGTATCTTTATCCGGGAACATCAGCATAAAGCCATGCTGATAGGTCTGAAGGGAAAAACACTTCAGATATCCCGTACTCGGCACCATAGAGCCATAAAAATATTCTACAAATCCTTCCAGTTCGTAAATATTCATTCTGGAACTCCGACGGTAACGGAACAGACGATATTTATCTGTCATATGAAATCGTGCAAACAATTTCAGGGCATCTCTCGTGTGGATGCTTGTCTTTTTCAGCGGGAGATCCATTTCCTGCAGCTGATGCATCCGTTCTTCCACCGTCTCCACAAATACACGATCTGGTATGAAAAGATCTCCCTGTGCATCCCTGACCTCGCAATAATATCCCTGACCGATGGAATGCTGCACTACGACAGAGTATTCTGGAAACAGCTGATATATGGCTGTCAGCATCAAAAAAGTGACACTGCGACGGTAGGTACTCCTGCCCGGTTTCTGCACTGCCGTAAGAAATTGCAGCGTTCCGCTGTAGGGAAGTTTTTTCCCCAGTTCGATCAGATACCCGTCAAAATAAGCCAGCAGGATATCATCCTCGTACTGATCCTGCACTTTATCTGCAATTTCACGAAATGTCGTTCCTTCCGAAAAATCGTAGGATTCTCCTTTCAGAAACACACGACAAAGTTCTTTCTGTTCTTTTGCAGATGTATGATTGCCGCTGTAATTCTTATTGTTATTATTATCAATCTGTATCTTATCCACGTCAAAACCCTCTTACAGTTTCTACCCTGCTTTTTGCTTTATACAGTTGCCAGTGACCGTCTCTTTACCCCGGCGGGTTTGGTTCTCATTCGATAGCACTACTGTGCTAAACATAAAATTTTTACAGCTATTCCATTCTCCTTAATGCATGTTCAAGAAGGCGGAGTCTTTCTTCCACTTCCTGACGACGCTCTTTTGAGCGTTCTGCATCTCCTGCCTTTGTAAGACTGTTTAAAATCTTCTCCTGTATACAGATTTCCCTCTGCATCCATTCTTTCAATATCGGATGTTTTTTTTCCAGCAATACCGGTCCAAAACAATCTTCCGTTACCACATCTGCCGAAACAGCCCGCATGGCGGTATAATATTTTCCATCTTCCACCAGCATGTCTTCATCCACAATCCGAAAGCCCTGCTCACGCAAAAATCTGCGCACTTCGTCAATCTCAGACTGTGGCTGCAGGATCAGTTCCCGGACACTCCAGTCCCAGGAACCATCTGCTCTTCTACCGAATTTTTCCAGCCCACGCTGAAGGATGCGGATCGTCAGCGCACCGCCCATACCGGCGATAACAACTGTATCTGCATCCTCTTTTCCCAGCGCGTCCAGCCCATCGGACATACGGGTCTCTATGTAAGCATCTAGCTGACAGGCATGGATATGCTCTTTTGCGCTGTCAAGCGGTCCCTGATTGACATCCATTGCGATTGCTGATGCTATCCTGCCATTCTGTTTCATCCAGATTGGAATATATCCATGATCGGTTCCCACATCTGCCAGCCGACCTCCTTCTGTTACAAGACCGGCGATCATCTGTAGGCGTTGTGATATCTTTATCATAGCCTTAGTCCAGATAATCTTTTAATTTGCGGCTTCTGCTCGGATGACGAAGTTTACGTAATGCTTTTGCTTCTATCTGACGGATACGCTCACGGGTAACGCTGAATTCTTTACCAACTTCTTCCAGAGTTCTGGCACGACCGTCATCCAGACCAAATCGAAGTCTCAGCACTTTCTGCTCACGCTCTGTCAGTGTTCCAAGTACCTCTACAAGCTGTTCTTTTAACAGGGTAAATGCAGCTGCCTCTGCCGGTACCGGCACATTGTCATCCTGAATAAAGTCGCCAAGGTGGCTGTCTTCTTCTTCGCCAATTGGAGTCTCCAGGGAAACCGGTTCCTGGGAGATCTTCAGGATCTCACGCACACGCTCCACCGGCATGTCCATCTCTTCTGCGATCTCTTCCGGAGTGGGTTCACGGCCAAGCTCCTGCAATAACTGTCTGGACACACGGATCAGTTTATTAATCGTTTCAACCATATGAACCGGGATACGGATCGTTCTTGCCTGATCTGCGATTGCTCTTGTGATCGCCTGACGGATCCACCATGTAGCATAGGTACTGAATTTATATCCTTTGCGGTAATCAAACTTCTCTACTGCTTTGATCAGACCGAGGTTTCCCTCCTGGATCAGATCAAGGAACAGCATGCCACGTCCAACATAACGTTTTGCAATACTAACTACGAGACGAAGGTTTGCCTCAGCAAGACGTTTCTTTGCTTCCTGATCTCCCTCTTCCATACGCTGTGCAAGCTCAATCTCTTCTTCCGCAGTCAGAAGCGGAACTTTACCGATCTCTTTCAGATACATACGCACCGGATCTTCGATGCTAATTCCGTCCGGAACAGACAGATCAATATTTTCTACTTCGATCTCATCCTCTTCATCGATCAGTACCTCACTGTCATCCTCTTCTTCTGTGATACGAAGGACATCAATATTATTCTGTTCAAGGTAATCCAGGATTTTTTCAAACTGATCCTCTCCAAGCTGCATATCTTTGAAATGATCACTGATTTCCTGATATTCCAGTACATTTTTTTTCTTTTTTGCAAGCTCTAACAGCTGATGTAATTTCTGTGAAAACTTTGCTGCCATTTCTGCACTCTTCTGGTCAATATGTTCTGCCATTTTATCCATCCTTCCATGAATTGTTTATATTTTATCCTTAATCAAGGGAAATATGCAAATTACGCATTCCGTCCAGCTTTTTGCGGTCATTAATGATCTGCTGTAATCCCGCAAGGTCTGTCGGTTCCAGATGTTCGCTGCGATAATCCAGACTGTTCTGTTTTACCCGAAGGATCGTCTCTGCCAACGCCTTTTCCCGTTCTGCCTTCTCCTCAATGGGATAAATTCTTGCGTGAAACAGGGCAGCGATCTCTTTTTGCTGCTCTTCATCTGTAAAACGGCTGATGATCTCCGCCGGATTTACCGTTCCGCTGTGAAACTGCCCATAAAGCATCTGCGCCACTTCGCGGTACAAAGGTTCGGTAAAATCTTCCGGAGCCACATAAGGCTCGATCACGGAAAACAGCCGGGTATCCTCGATCATCCAGGTCAGAAGCAGCTGTTGTGGCTGCTTCTTTCCATCTGTTTTTTTCTTTTCTTTCTGTATGCCACTTTGCAGCGGCCGACGTTCCTGCGGCGTCTGCACGCCCCGGGTGCCAAAATGTTTTACCATACTGCGCAGTTGTTCAAATCCGACCTGATATTTTGCAGCAATGGCTTCTATATAATTTTCCCGTTCCAGCTCCTCCGGGAAATTCAGTATCTTCTTTGCCACTTTCTGGAAAAAGGCGGTCTTGCTCTCCGGATCCTGCATGTTGTAATCCCGCTCCAGGATCCGCACTTCAAACAGAAAACTGTTTTCCGCCTCATCGATCCGCTTCTGATATTCCTCTGCCCCAAGGGCTTTGATAAATTCGTCCGGGTCTTTGTAAGGCTGCATGTTGATGACCTTTGCCGTCAGCCCCGCCTCTTTTAGGATCGGAATCGCACGAAGCGCAGCCCGCACACCGGCGCCGTCACTGTCGAAAGTCAAGTACACTTCTTTTGTATAACGTTTCAACAGGCTTGCATGCCCTGATGTAAACGCCGTTCCGAGAGATGCCACTGCATTGTCAAATCCCGCCTGGTGCAATGCGATCACGTCCATATAACCCTCACAAAGCAGGATCTGCGGTTTTCTGGACTGCCTTGCAAAGTTCAGTCCGTACAGATTCCGGCTCTTATCAAAGATAATGGTCTCCGGGGAATTCAGATATTTTGGTTCGCCGTCTCCCATAACACGACCGCCAAAACCGATTACTCTGTTATTGGCATCCATGATTGGGAACATGGCGCGGTTCCAGAACTTATCCCGTCCGCCCCGCCGTTCATCAATGGTTACCAGTCCGCTATCTTTGAGAAGGTCGTCCTCGTAGCCTGCCCTTTTCAGATACCGGTAGAGGTCGTCACCGTACTTATCCGAATATCCCAGGCCAAAATGTGTGATGGTCTCCCGGGTCAGCTGTCGTTTTTCAAAATACTTTCTGGCAAGCTCTCCCTGCGGGTTCTGAAGCAGCATATAGAAATATTTTGCAGCCAGCTTATTGACCTCCAGTATCCTTGCTCTTCGGTCTGCGGCACGACGCTGCTCTGCTGACATTTCCTGTTTGGGCAATTCAATGCCTGCACGGTCTGCCAGCATCTCCATCGCTTCCGGAAAGGTATAATTCTCGTATTGCATAATAAACGTAAATACATTTCCACCGGCGCCGCATCCAAAACAGTAATACATCTGTTTTCCCGGAG
The DNA here is from genome assembly GCA_900557275.1 of uncultured Roseburia sp. The sequence goes on along the minus strand of USRX01000012.1, from coordinate 38,469 downwards.
ATACGGAAAAGGACGGCGTCTTTTCATTGTGAAACGGGCACAGTCCAAAATATGTACTTCCCTTTTTCTGCAGACGGACATAACCGGAGATCACATCTACGATATCATTTCTGGATCTGACCTCTTCAATCAGCTCATCCGAATAATAAGCCATATGACATCCCTCCTCTCTCATGTAATCCTCTGTTTTTGTTTCTATATAAAAATAATCATTCTATGATTTTTTATGCTAAAACTTTTATGTATGGTTCTGCATTCTTTTCAGATATAATTTTCTTCCAAATCTTTATATATCTAACAAGATGTTCTGCATATATAATGCAACTAAAAACATGAAAGATACTTTTTTAATACACCTGCCAGGATTTTGGCATATAAAATTCCTGAAACTTTGCTACCGCATACTGGTCTGTCATTCCTGCCAGATAATCACATACCACGCGATCCCGTTTTTCTCCCTGCTCCAGCATTTTCAGATACTGTACCGGAAGCAGATTCGCATGCTTCATATAGTGATAGAACAATCGTTCCAGCAATTCTTTCGCTTTCGTCTCCTCGCCTTTTGCACGGGGATTTGTATACACATGACGGTACATAAAGGAACGGAGCCCCATCATGGCTTCTGCGACTTTCGGAGACTGCATGATATCATTTTTTCCCATACTGTGACTGATAATATCGTGAATCAGCGTATCCAGTCGTATCCGTGATGTCATACCCAAAACTTCCCTATATTCCACAGGAACTTCTTCCTCCATCATAACTTTTGCCCGGACCGCATCATCAATATCATGATGGATATAAGCGATCTTATCAGAAAGTCTGACAATCTTTCCTTCCAGAGTAGACGGCATATTGCTTGTCTGATGGTTCAATATCCCATCCTTCACTTCCCAGGTAAGGTTCAGTCCCGCGCCATCTTTCTCCAGTTTTTCAACGATGCGCACACTCTGTTCATTATGTTTGAAACCGCCTTCACACAGACTGTCCAATACCGCCTCTCCCGCATGCCCGAACGGCGTATGCCCCAGATCATGCCCCAGAGCGATGGCCTCTGCCAGTTCTTCATTCAGACGCAGTGCTTTTGCGATCGTTCTGGCAGTCTGTGCGACCTCCAGAGTATGGGTCAGACGTGTCCGGTAATGATCTCCCTGTGGAGACAGGAAAACCTGCGTTTTATGTTTTAATCGCCGAAATGCTTTGCAATGTAAGATCCGGTCTCTGTCTCTCTGAAAAACAGGACGAATATCACACTCTTCTTCCGGTCGTTCCCGCCCTTTGGAATTTTCACTGAGCATAGCAAAGGGACTCAGGCTTGTCCGTTCCAGCATTTCCATCTGCTCTCGTATCGTCACTATGGAATCCACCACCTTTATCCTGCACTTAATTCCTGCTTAGTTTACGGCAATGCAAAAATATTTTTTTGTTGCCTGTCCAATATTTTTTTCGTATATAAAATCAATATTCGGATACTTCCTATTTATATATTCCGTATATCATCCGGATTTCCTTTTTCTTTATTTCACTTTTTCAACAAGAACTCCATTGACGATATAACGATATTCACTTCCCGCCGATGTGCATGTGGACAATGTTACGATATGATCCTGACCGGACACTTCTACGCCGGTATCATATGCCGACTTTTTTTTCAGTCTTTCCAGGTATGCGGTATATTCTTCACTGGGATCATAATAGATCGTATAATTGATATCGCTGACCGTAAAGCAGGAAAAAATCGCATATTTCCAGGTACCCTGCGGCGTATCTATATAAAAATACGGATCTTTCTCCCAACTTTCTTTGTTTTCAAAATCATGAAGCAGACCAAACATCGTATCATTTTTCATATTATGACCGTAAATGATCGTATTCATATCTGAAAAATCTGCTGTATTCTGACAATCCATAAAGATGCTTCCTGCTTTCAGTTCCTGTCCGTCAAAGGTATGATGCAGATAATAATCATTATCCGTTCCTTTCATAACAGGGTAACTGATATCCAGATGGTCAAAACGTATCCAGGCGATACAATCCGGATTTTCCTGTTGCAATTTTGTAAAATCAACCGTAAATCCGCCTTCTGCCTCCGACAATTCCGTCACATTCTCATCTGTGATCCTGTCATATTCTTTTTCACTTTCATGATAATTGCGGAAAATCGTATACAGCTGATATGCAGAGAAACAGAAGACAATAGCTGCAACAATAAGAATCAGATTCAGAACCCATTTTTTCAATGCGACACCCTCCTCAGATCACAGAACTTGATACGGAAAAAAAATAGGAAACCAACTGGTTTCCTATTTGAGAGATGCAGGAAAAGGGACTTGAACCCTCATGACTGCAATAGTCACACGGACCTGAACCGTGCGCGTCTGCCAATTCCGCCATTCCTGCATAGTGCGGAAGATGGGACTTGAACCCACACGACTGCAATAGTCACAAGATCCTTAGTCTTGCTCGTCTGCCAGTTCCGACACTTCCGCTTTTCTCTGTTTTTTCGTTGCCTCATCTCGCAACTCGATTATAATATCAAAACTTTATTGTTCTGTCAACAGTTTTTCTATTATTTTTTATCTTTTTTGAATTTTTTGAATTAACATTTATGTTGCCTGATAGGAACCTTTTATTTCAGAAACCCAAGCGCTGATACCAGTCCCATGCTGGCTAGACACATGATAAATCCCGCTACCATGTTTCCCAGGAAAACGGCTATGATTATATGCTTTGGCTTAATATTCAGTACGCCCGCTATGATCGCGCCTGTCCAGGTTCCCGTTCCCGGAACCGGGATTGCCACATAAATAAAGATCGCCAATGGACCAAATTTCTTTATTTTATCATGATTCTTCGTTGCGATCTTATCCATCCAGCCGATAAATCGTTTCAGATGTCCCCGCTCTTTGCAGAAACGATAGAACCAGTTTGTGATAAACGCAAGACAGCAGACAATAATACCGCTGCCAATCAGTGCTGAAACATATGATATTACCGGCTTTAATCCCAGTGCAATGCCAAAAGGAATCGCGCCCTTTACTTCTACTGCCGGAACCATCGCAACTAAAAATGTCCAGATCATTCTCTTAAACATGTATTTTTCCTCCGTACTTTACAAGACGCTTCCGGTACTTCTGATTTGGAGGTTCCCGAAAGCATATTACATTTTTACCATTTTTTTCATAGTATGTGAAGTACGTTTCCCAATTCTTAATAAAATGTTTCGTATTATAGCATAAATATGTTAGAATATTAACCAGACTTACATAAAAACACGTATCTTATATATTATCGTATTTTCAGGTAAAAGCCAATAAAATTCTATGTGATTTATCATACTTTTCATGATACGACCATGTTTTTATTTTTAGTCATTTTACAATACATCAAAATCCATCAATAAAAACCTTTGACCACTGATGGATTCACGCTAAAATATATACATCATTAATTATGCCACAGAAAAAACAATGGCGGATTGGAGATTTTATGACAAAAATACTTGTACTTTCTGATTCACACCGTAATTTTGACCCTATGGTTCAAGCCGTAAAATTGGAAAAACCGGATATGATCATCCACCTTGGAGACCATTATAAAGATGCCATGAGCCTTCATGGCGTATTTCCGGACATCCCACTACATGCGGTCTCCGGCAACTGTGACTCCGAACGCTCTGAAAGCGAAAAAATGATCGTTGTGGAAGGGAAAAAGATCCTGCTCTGCCACGGACATGAATACGGTGTAAAAAGCGGATACCTGAACCTCCAGTATGCCGCTAGGGAAAAAGGTGCTGACATTGTCCTCTTCGGACATACCCACCAGGTATTTTATGATCAGACCAGTCAGCTGGCCATGCTAAATCCCGGAAGCATCGGAGAACCCCGGTATTATGGCAAAAATTCTTATGGCATCCTGATCATTGAAAACGGGCAGATTTTTATAAATACTTATATCCTCCGACAGGGATAAAAAAGACAGCCTGTGATTCACACAATTTAACAATCTGTTGCATGAATCGCAGGCTGTCTTTTTTTACATCAACATAGCCAACATCGATTCCATCGATATGTATATACTATTCGGTAAATCTTACCATCCAAAAACCTTCTGATCATATAATGTATTTTTCATACTAACGCCATGCCACAACTGCCAATTGGCGACACTAATAGTTACAAAAGTATTTTACACACTACTTTCAGCAACAGATCAGAACTCTACTTTTCCGGTATACTCGCTGTTGATCACATAATAAGCCGCACGGTCTTCCGGTTTGATGTAAAGTTCCATTTTCTTTGCGATCACATCGTCATGTACTGCACGGAACTCTGCAAGGGCACGATCTGCAAGCTCTTCCTGAGATACTTCCACATCAGCAAACTGGACGAAGGATTTTACAGTCGGTTTGCGGATTCTTGCTGCTGTCTTCTTTGCGCCTTCTGCACTCTTTCCGGCTGCCTTCTTTGCTGTCTTTGCAGTCTTAGCTGCACCTTTTTTCACGTTTTCTGCGGTACGTTTTGCAGCTACCTTGACATCTTTTTTCAGGTCTGCTGCTTTCTGTGTCGTCTCTTTTGCTTCTTCCTTAACTTCAGCAGCCTTCTCCTTTGCTTCGGTCTTTACTTCCTCCGCAATATCAGATACTGCTTTTTTTGTATCTTCTTTCAAATCCTTTACTGTTTCTGTGATTTTTGTTTTTACGTCTTTTTCTGCCATAACAAATTCCTTTCCGGGCAAGCCTGTTCTGTGTGAAAACTCCGGATGCTTCCATCCTGAATCTCTTTTAAAACCATCTTCCCTCTTGTTTTTTGTTATTCTTTTTCAACACTACCTATAAAGAATATATATCATTCTATACCCGGGTCAGCGGTCTGTCAACCGGCAATAAAACGGTACTTTTTTGTCTTTACGGGATTTCTTTTTTCATATGCTCCTGCTATAATTTAGGTATCTGTTTTTTTACAAGAATGTTCCAAGCGCAATCAGGTAGTCTATTTTTCTATATAGAAAACAACATTGTCTGCTCTGTATAGGATATGTATTGTCCATAATTACCCACTTTGTCTATGGAATATCCCTCATAATAATACAGTGTAACAAAAGAAAACTATGACATAATTTATGCCGCCCAAATCTGGCGGCAGGACGGAGAATGATATGATAAAATTAGGTTCCCATGTGGGAATGTCCGGAAAGGATATGTTTTTAAATTCTGCAAAGGAGGCTGCCAGCTATGGAGCGAATGTTTTCATGCTGTATACCGGTGCGCCCCAAAATACCAGACGCAAAGAGATCAGCGAACTGAACATTGATGCGGGCTGGGACTATATGAAAGAACATGGCATTGACGAGATCGTTGTCCATGCGCCTTACATCATCAATCTTGGCAATACCGTGAAACCGGAAACATTTCAGCTGGCGGTTGATTTCCTTGCCGTAGAAATTGAGCGAAGTGCTGCCATGCACAGTCCTACGCTGATCCTGCATCCGGGTGCGCATGTCGGCGCCGGTGTGGATGCAGGTATCGCCCAGATCGTAAAGGGACTGAACGAGGTTCTGTCTGCTGATACGCCATGTAATATCGCACTGGAGACGATGGCCGGAAAAGGTACGGAGATTGGTCGAAATTTTGAAGAGCTTGCCCGCATCTATGATGGTGTTACCCACAATGAAAAACTCCGGGTATGTTTTGATACCTGTCACACCCATGATGCCGGGTATGATATCGCCCATGATTTTGATGGCGTAATAGATGAATTTGACCGCATTATCGGAAAGGATCAGATCGCTGTCTTCCACATCAATGACAGCAAAAATGTTCAGGGCGCCCACAAGGATCGCCATGCAAATCTCGGAGACGGAGAGATTGGATTTGAACCGTTGTATAAGATTGTACATCATCCTGATTTTATACAGGTTCCGAAAATTCTGGAGACTCCTTATATCAAGGATCCGGATGATCCGAAGAAGGCTTACCCACCGTATAAAGAGGAGATTGCACGGTTGCTTGCTTCCAAGTAATATATTGTATATCACATAGCAATAATGTTTCAGTCGATATATTTTAAAACCATCAATTCACATAGAAGTTCCCCGCTTCTATCCTCTTGTAAAGAACAACAATACAAAAGCACTGTAATGCAGAATTCCTGTTCAGAAAACATTTGCCACTTCTTATGTTTTCAGCAGATTCTGATCATTACAGTGCTTTTATTTTTCATATTTCAAAGAAAAATCACTCTTGTATGAAGTTCTCCCTTTTTTCTTAATAGCAGAAAATAATCCCCTTGTTCTGATTGGATTATTTATTTACAAACTGAATCACATACAGATATTTTTTCTGTTTCTCGCTGATGCAGTATTCCCGTTTCAGAATATAAGCATTTCCATGAAGACGGATCTGTTTTTTCAGCATGCCCATCTCTGACGCATAGACAAACATCTTTCCGCCCGGTTTTAACAATTCCATGCCCCTGTCAAAGAGCATCTGATAGATTTTATCCAGTTCCTCTCTGGACATATTTCCTTGCTCCGGCATATCGGTCAGTATCTCGTCAAAGAGATAATCATGTCTGAAATCGCCAAAATCCCTGTGAATATAATTGATGTTCATACGGGCGATCTTCGTGTTGACTCTTGCTTTATCAATGCCCTCGCCAAAGATATCCAGACCATAGCTGTCTCTTGCCGCCATGAGATAATTACGCTCGATCAGCATGGTTCCAGTTCCACAGAATGGATCTAACACCTGTGCATGCTCTGTCATCTCCTCTTCCACAAGCTTCAACATCCCTGCTGCCAGAAATGGCTGCATTCCTGCGGAGATCGTGTAGCGACGATATGCAAAACGATTATCTTTCAATGTATAGAATTTTAATACCGGATAGAAACTGCCGTCTTTCATCTGAATGAGACGAATCTCAATCTCATAGTTGGATGGGGTATTGATCAGCCTACGGTCAGTAAGTTCTTCCAGTTCCATGGACAGCTTTCGGATAAACATGCTCCGCTGCTCCAGAGACATCGGCCCTGAGATCGTTACCCGGAAACAAAAGAAATCTCCCTGCGCATGATTTTTCTCCAACAATTCCAACAGATCCGTATCTGCCAGTGCTTTTGCTGCTTCCTGCGGGGAAGAAGGTATCCGGTCTGCTCCATGCAGGACAAATAATAATTCTTTGTAGGTACGAATCTCCAGAAGCTGATCCAGATTTGCTGTCTGCACCCGAAGCCCCAGTCCGGTTCTTGCAACTTTTGCATCACGGATCTGTGCCTGCGTCACATCATAAAATGCTTTTCTCGTTACCAGAATCACATCATTCAACTGTGTATAACCGTTAAAGATACGCGGTTTGCGTTCGCCCTGTGCAAGTATGAGAAGCTGCAGCTGACGGATCTCTTCCTGTACATGTTTCTTCTCATTTTCCGGGATTTCTTCCCGTGCTGTCAGTTCCTCCAGGTGGCTTTCCAGCACATCCAGATATTCCCTGCAGTCCAGATTTGCCATGGCTTTGATATAATCTGCCCGAATGAAGAGTGTTTCTTCCTCTTCATAAGCATCCAGCAGCAGATCCAGCGCATCCTGACAATGGAGGTCGCCCAGAACGCCTGCCGCATTTTTCCGGACTTTTGGATCGTCCTCTACCAGAAGCTTCATGAGAAAATCATAATTTTTCCCTGTAATCTTCACAAAGCGCTCTCTGTATTCCGGAGTTTTCAACAATTGTTTTAATTTTGTCAGATTTTCTCTGAGATTTTCTTTTATCTTAATAGCCTGATAGATTTCCTGTATCATGCGTTCGTTCCTCTCCCCATTTTCTGTTCCATGTCTGTTCATTATATACTTTCAGACATATCAAAACATCTGTACATACATCAATCAAAGTGCCTGTATCGCTGCATCCACATCTTTTTTGAATTGTTTCCATGCATCCTCATGATCCACAAAATACAACGGGCATAGCTTTCCTGTCACATCATAATGCCGTATCACATCATCTGCATCCAGTCCGAATTTCTGACACAGCCATGCCGTCAGCTCCACCAGCGAATCATAGGTTTCCTGTGTAAATTTTCCATCCGCATCCGGATGACAGCATTCGATGGCTATGGTATCGGAATTTCGATTGTTGGAAGCGTATGCCATCTCTGATGTCGGGATACATTGCACGATCTCGCCATCCAGCCCGATAACAAAATGCGCACTTGCTTTCGTCGTATGAGTATCTTTCAGTCCTTCAAAATAATCCCGGTTCTGTCTCGCCGTGCTTCCGGGGTTCGCCGTATAATGGACTACAATACCATTGACTTTTTTTAATTCGATCCCCGGTCTGGAATAGGAATTGACCGTTAAGAGTTCTACATCCATGGCAGGACGATTATCCTTACCCTGCTGCTGTATCGCCGCTGCACGGCGCTTTCCGGCACAATTTGATATGCCGATCACACAAATGACCACTATTCCCAGCAGGATCAGATAGCGGAACCATGGATATCTTCTCCCGGATCTTTTTCTGTAGCCGGAGTTTCTTCTGTATCCAGTTCTGTTTCTATAGCTGGTTCTGTTTCTGGAAACATGACCTGTTCTTTTGGAAGAATAACTCTTATTTGTACGTTTTCTGCCGGATAACGACCGGCTGCTTTTTCCTTTGCTTTTCATGAATGCTTCTTTATCTGCCCTGGAAATAATCTGCTGCCACTTCCAGTGTCTCTTCCAACTGGGCTGATGTGTGTGCCATGGAAATAAACATTGCCTCGAACTGCGCCGGTGCAAGGTAAATACCATGATTCAGCATGTAATTACAATACGCTGCATAGGCTTTTGTATCAGAGGTCTTGGCACTCTCATAGTCTACGACTTCCTGATCGGTAAAAAACAAGCTTCCAAGAGAACCGATATGGTTAACCTGATAGGGCAGTCCTGCATTTTTCACGATCTTCTGTAACTCCTCGAAGAACCAGTCGCCTTTTTCATTTAATTTCTCATAATACATCGGATCGCTGTTTAAAATCGTCAGCTGGGCCAGTCCGGCTGCCATAGCCACCGGATTGCCGCTTAACGTGCCTGCCTGATATACAGCGCCCACCGGAGATACCATTTCCATGACATCCCTGCGTCCGCCATATGCGCCTACCGGCATTCCTGCGCCGATGATCTTGCCATACGTCGTCAGATCCGGCCGCACACCAAACCGTCCCTGCGCGCCATCTGCCTGCAGACGGAATCCGGTAATGACTTCATCAAAGATAAGCAATGTGCCATACTGGTCACAGATATCCCGAAGACCCTGCAAAAATCCTTCTTTTGGCAAAACGGTTCCCATATTTGCACCCACCGGCTCTACAATGATCGCTGCAATTTCCTCGCCACAACGTTCAAAATGGGCACGGACACTGTCCAGATCATTATAGACTGCACTCAGTGTATCCTGTGTACAACCGGCCGGCACTCCGAGACTGTCCGGAACTCCTGCTGTCATAACGCCGGAGCCGGCTTTTACAAGCAGTCCATCGGAATGCCCGTGATAACAGCCCATAAATTTGATGATCTTATCTCTGCGGGTATAGCCTCTCGCCACACGGATCGCGCTCATTACCGCTTCCGTTCCGGAATTGACCATGCGAACCATTTCCAGTGACGGTACCATATTGCACATAAGTTTTGCCATTTCCACTTCAATGGCAGTGGCTGCGCCGTAGCTCAGACCGTATTTTGCCTGCTCGGTCACAGCTTTTAAGACCGCCGGATGATTGTGTCCCAGGATCATCGGACCCCAGGAGCCAATATAATCAATGTATTCGTTTCCATCTTCATCCCAGATATTTGCCATATCGGCTTTTGTGATAAAACGCGGTACAGAACCGATAGAACCAAAAGCTCTGACCGGAGAATTCACACCGCCGGGAATATATTTTTCCGCCTCTCTGAAAAGCTGTTCGGAACGCGCGATCGCATCTGTCACATGTGCTGCCATTTAACCAATTCTCCCTTCATCCATGCATTTTGCCAGTTCTTTTGCAAAATATGTAATATAGATATCTGTACCTGCACGGTATGCGCTTGTGGCTACCTCGCACATGATGGAAGTCTCATCGATAAATCCTGCTTTCGCTGTGGTCTTGATCATGGCATATTCACCGCTGACGCTATAAGCTGCCACCGGAAGATCCACCATATCTCTCGTTTCACGGATCAGATCGCCATAAGCCATCGCCGGTTTTACCATAACGATGTCTGCACCTTCTTCCACATCCATCAGCACTTCTTTCAGCGCTTCTCTGCGGTTATGAAAATCCATCTGATAGGTCTTGCGGTCTCCAAATGCCGGTGCAGAATCTGCCGCATCACGGAACGGACCGTAAAATGCAGAAGCAAATTTGGCTGAATATGCCATGATCGGTGTATTGATCAGACCGTTGGCATCCAATGCCTGACGGATGTAACCCACACGACCGTCCATCATATCAGATGGTGCTACCATGTCGGCGCCTGCCTGCGCCTGGGATACTGCCGTCTTTGCCAACAATTCCAGCGTCTTATCATTGTCCACATCATGTCCGCAAAGCACGCCGCAATGTCCATGGGATGTATACTCACACATGCACACGTCTCCGATGTAATAGAGATCCGGGCATACTTCTTTTGCCTTACGGAAGCCTTTCTGCACAATGCCGTCCTCTGCATATGCCTGACTTCCCACTTCATCTTTCAAATCCGGGATTCCAAAAAGCATGACGCTTCCAACACCTGCATCTGCGAGCTCGATCAGCTTCTCTTCCATACGGTCCACGCTGTAACGGTACTGTCCGTACATGGAAGGGATCTCTTCTTTGATATTATTTCCTTCTACGATAAACATCGGATACACCAGAGAGGATTTGTCCATTCTGGTCTCTCTTACGATTTTTCTTAATCTACTGCTTGTCCGTAATCTTCTCGGACGATTGGCCATATCCATTTTTATTCTCCTGTTTTTGTTGTTATTTTTCTATATAAAACTATACTAGTGCTCGATTCCCTCCCGGGCATATATGCCGCGGTCAAATGGATGCTTTATTTTTTTCATATATGTAATGTAATCTGCCAGCTCCACCAGCTCCTGCGCCGGATTCCGTCCGGTCATGACCACTTCCAGTTCCTCCGGCTTCTGTTTCAGGAAATCCACCAGACGTTCTGTGGAAACCATGCCGCAGTTGCAGGCATCCAGCACTTCATCCAGCACCAGCAGACGACATCCGCCGGAAACCGTCTGCCGGATCACGCTTTCCAGAAGCGTTTCATAACTGCCTGTAGCCTCTTTCTTCTGTTCCTCATTCATCCGGAACGTAAAACCAAAGGATTTTTCATTGACCATAACCGTGATCTGCGGAATCTGGCGAAGCAGACCGATCTCTCCTGACGATCCATCCTTTAAAAACTGGCTGTAAACCACAGGAAAGCCATGTCCTGCGCAACGCAGCGCCAGACCAACCCCGGCAGTGGTTTTCCCTTTTCCGTTTCCTTCGTATATGTGAATCAGTCCCTGTTGCATATGATTCTCCTGTTTTCCTGTATCATATCACTACTGTTTATTATTAATCTTTTATAAACACTGTTCTATATATGTCTGTTTATCCAGATTTCTATAAATCCCATTTCAAACATATATAAATTCCTTTTATTTCAAGCTTTCATAACGTATATGCGCTGTTGAAAAATATATTTTTTCAACAGGACTCCATAATATTCTTAATTCGCATCGGCAGCATTCGTACTCTGGTTTCCTGCCTCTGTACTGTTTGTACTCTGTGCCGTGTTACCTGAAGCATCCGTACTCTGTGCATCGGTACCAGAAGCATCTGTTCCAGCAGCATTTGCATCCGTTCCGGTGCTATCCACTGATTTTACACGGGTCTCCAGAAATGTCAGTTCACGCTGCGCCGTCTTATCATCCTCATGATCTTTGACATAGGCCTGCATTTTTTCGTATGCAGTCTTAAAATTACCGCTGTACTCATAAGCATAGATCAGATTCAACTGTAATTCTGTATCTTTGCCATCTTTATCCAGAGCCGCTGCCTGTTCAAATATGGACACTGCGGTGTCATTCAGTTCCAAATCCAGTGCCACTTTTCCGGCTTTTTCCAATGCATCTTTATTTTCTTTCTGCTTATCCACATATTTTTTCAGAAGCTTGTCCGCACTGTCTGCATCATTCAGTGCTTTTTTCACTCTCGCCTGATACAGCAATGCATCACTGCTGCCTTTCTCCACTGCGGTATCCAGCAGCTTGTCTGCTTTTTCATTTTCGCCCAGCAGATACTGAAGGTATCCCTGTCCGCAGTAATCTGCCGCTTCCTTCGGCTCCTGCTTTAATGCATCCTCCAGCCACTGTTTTCCTTCGTCCTCGTAACCATAATATGCAAGGTTCTCATAAATCCCTGCATACAGCTCATAATCGGTTTTACTCAGAGAAATGGCTTTTTTATAATCTTTGATGCCATTTTCTTTATCATCCTGTGCCAGATACACGCTGCCACGGAGATAATAAAGCTCCGCATTCTCATCGTCGTATTTGATCAGGGAATTGTAGGTGTCGATGGCATCCTCCACATCCCCGTTTTTAAACTGTGCCAGCGCTTTATAATAGCAGATGTCTTTTTCCACATCTCCGATCTCGCCCAGGGACTCATCCAGCGCTTTCTGAAAATTTTCCTCTGCGGCTTTATAATCGCCCTCCTGCATATTCTGAATGCCTTTCTGACGATACGCTTCCTGCGCTTCCCGGTCCGTTCTTGAACATCCGCCGAGCACCGGCACCGCAAGCATACATGCTAAAAATAATGCAATTATCCGTTTCTTCATATAATAAACTCCATTCCGCTGCCTTTTAACTTCCGGCTCATTTTACCACGAATCATCTTTATAGTATAGCATAAAATCTGCATATCAGACGGATAGATTTTATCTGAAACTGATCTCTGAAAATTTTTTTAAATATCAGATGATTGAAAAATCATCTAACCGAAGGTTTTCCAGATTTTTTCTGTAATTTATCCGTAAAACATACTTTTTCTTGATTCAATGTCCAGTTTCCGATATACTGAGACTGGTTTTTATGTGCAAATCAGGTTCTGTATAAAAGATTTTAGAAAAGGAGGCTCCCTATGAGCGAGATCAAAGATATTTCACTTGCACCATCCGGTGCGCATAAAATTGACTGGGTAAGAAAGAACTGTCCGCTGCTGCGCAGTCTGGAGGATGATTTTACCCGTGACCAGCCATTCAAAGGCATCCGCATCGCCCTTTCCATTCATCTGGAGGCAAAAACCGCTTACTTATGTAAGGTACTGGCTGCCGGCGGCGCTGAAATGTTCATTACCGGAAGCAACCCGCTGTCCACACAGGACGATGTGGCTGCTGCCCTGGTCGCTGATGGTCTGAACGTATTTGCATGGTACAACTCCACGCCGGAAGAGTACGAGCATCACATTACCTGTGTTCTGGAAAACAACTGCAACATCATCATTGATGACGGCGGCGATCTGGTACACATGCTCCACACGAAAATGCCGGAGAAGATCCAGTATGTCATCGGCGGATGCGAAGAGACTACCACAGGCATCATCCGTCTGATCGCCATGGCAAAAAATGATGAACTGAAGTTCCCGATGGTTCTGGTAAACAATGCGGACTGCAAACATCTCTTTGATAACCGTTACGGTACCGGTCAGTCTGTATTTGACGGCATCAACCGCACAACAAACCTGATCGTTGCAGGAAAATATGTGGTTGTAGCAGGATATGGATGGTGTGGAAAAGGTGTTGCCATGCGTGCAAAAGGGCTCGGTGCAAAAGTCATCGTTACCGAAGTAGACCCGATCAAGGCTATCGAAGCTGTTATGGATGGATTTGAAGTTATGCCGATGAAACAGGCTGCTGTCATCGGAGATTTCTTCATTACCGTTACCGGATGCGCAGGCGTCATTGACGAGGAAGATTTCCGTGAAATGAAAAATGGCGCAATCCTCTGCAATGCCGGACATTTTGATGTGGAGATCGACATGAAACGTCTCCGGGAGATCGCACTGGATACCATCGACCAGCGCAAAAACATCATCGGATACCAGATTTCCGAAGACCGCTGGATCTATGTCCTTGCAGAAGGACGTCTAGTCAACCTGGCTGCCGGAGACGGACATCCTGCTGAGATCATGGATATGAGCTTTGCCATCCAGGCGCTCAGCGCAAAATATCTCGTAGAAAATGCAAAAAACCTGAACGAAAAACTCATCAATGTTCCGAGAGAAGTTGATCTGGAAGTCGCTCAGAGAAAACTGAAATTCCTCGGACTGGAAATTGATGCCCTGACACCGGAGCAGGAGACGTATCTCAATTCTTCTAATATTGAGTGCTAAAATGTGTTTCTGTAAATCTTAATAAAACTGAATGTATTACTTTTTTGCAGTCAAAAGTGCTAAAATACTCTGAACTCAATTCATTACAGCACTTTTGACTGTATTTTTATCTAAATGATTATTCCACCAGATATTTTTATAAAATTACAAATTCATCCTTTTAGATAAAGAAAAAACAGTAATGATATGTTTTCTAAATATTCATCAAACTCTATCATTACTGTCTCTATATACTTCTAAAAAAACATATTATTTACACTACAATACTATCACAAAAATCCTCGGTTCATTCTCGCCTGAAAAAAGCATTTACAATGCCCTAATAAAATGAATCATCCCTCTGTGATACTTGGAATCAAGACGTCTCCCTCTCCCAGAAATTGATAGGCTCATAATCTCGCAGCTGTGCTAAAAACCCCTTTTCCTGAAGCTTTTCCTGAATCACATCCAGCATCTGCTCACTTCTCGCTGACACGGTATGATAATGATAATCTGATGTGATATTTTTCAAAAGACTGGATTTTCCAGTCTTCAGTTCTTCTACAAATGCCTCAATATCCAGTCTGGAATGGATGTTCATCGGTGCTTTTAAGATGCCATAGACTTTATGATATACGAATACATCCACCATGCTTCCACCATAATCTACGATGGTCTGCATCTCATCTTCCACCTGTTCATCGGTATGATGCATCTTGAATACTCTGCTGATCTCTTTCTGTTTTGGAATCACATATCCATTATTGGTAGAGAGAATTGAGGTTCCGTTAGCCCGTAGTAAAGCAATATCCTGTACAATGACCTGGCGGCTCACTTCCAACCAGTTTGCCAGCGCCTTTCCCGACACTGCCTTTCCTTCCGAAGAAAGGATCTTTATGATTTCTTTTCTTCTTTCACTTCCGCTCATTTCTAAGATACTCCTTTATTCCTATTTTAAAAATATAACTATATGGAAACTTTCTAATCTATAGGATGCAGGTTTTTCAGAGAAATGTCAAGGATTGGTGCAGAATGAGTTAATGCGCCACTGGAAATATAGTCGACACCAAGATCTGCGATCTGTGCGATCTTCTCTTTGGTCACATTTCCGGAAATCTCAATCTCAGCTCTTCCGGCAATGAGTTCCACTGCCTCTTTCATCTGGTCATGATCCATATTGTCAAGCATGATGATATCTGCCCCTGCTTCCACAGCTTCTCTGACCATGTCAATATTTTCTGTCTCTACTTCAATCTTACGTACAAATGGCGCATACTCTTTCGCCATTTTTACTGCTTTTGCCACGCCGCCTGCTGCTCCGATGTGGTTATCTTTCAACATGACGCCATCGGAAAGATTTAATCTGTGATTGTTACCGCCACCTGTCTTTACCGCATATTTTTCAAAAATACGGTTGTTCGGCGTGGTCTTTCTCGTATCCAGCAGTTTGATTCCTGTGCCTTCCAGACTGTCGGACATCTCTCTTGCCATAGTTGCCACACCGCTCATTCGCTGCAGATAATTCAGTGCAGTACGCTCTCCGCAGAGGATGACGCGCATATCGCCTCTGACCTTTGCCATGAGCTGACCGTTTTTCACTGCCTCTCCATCTTTTACATACAGCTCTACTTCCGTATCCGGATCAAGCAGCGTAAAAACTCTTGTAAAAATCTGCAGTCCACAGATGATTCCATCCTGTTTACAAAGCAGATCTGCCTCTCCTTTTTTTGCTTCCGGCATAACACTGTTAGTAGAAACATCTTCATTGGTAATATCTTCCCGCAGAGCGCTCTCGATCAGCGGTTCTACATTTAATTTCATTGTAATCGGATCAAACATTCGCTACATTCCTCTGACTTTCCATCATATTTTCTTCTGCCCGTCGGATTTCTTCCAATACAAGGGCTCTGTTTTCACTGGCAATCTTTTCAGCATCTGTATATTTTTCAGATGTAAGATCTATATTTGGCATTTTCTGCTCGGTCGGATGATAGGTGGCATTAATATCTTTTGCCGCACGCTTTGCAAATACCAGACTCTCCAAAAGGGAATTGCTTGCCAGCCGGTTCCTTCCGTGAACACCGTTGCATGCCGTCTCTCCTACTGCATACAGTCTGTCCATCGTAGTCTTGCTCACATGGTTGACACGGATGCCTCCCATAAAATAGTGCTGTGCAGGAACGACCGGGATGCACTCTTTCATAACATCATATCCCATTTTACGACAATGCTCAACAATATTCGGAAAATGTGTTTTCAGCTCTTCTGACGGAATGGTGCGAAGATCTTCCCATACAAATTTAGTTCCGTCTTTTTCCATCTGTTTATGGATCTCGCCAGTCAGCACATCTCTTGGAAGCAGCTCATTTACAAAACGTTTTCCATTTTTATCATACAGTTTTGCACCTTCTCCACGGACAGACTCAGAAATAAGGAAACTTTTTTCCTCATCCTGTTCAGAATATAATGTGGTTGGGTGGATCTGGATGTAATTGATATCTTTTAATGCCACGCCATGACGAATCGCTGCTGCCAGGCCATCTCCGGTCAGTAAATGAAAATTTGTGGAATGCTGATACAGACCGCCGATACCGCCACAGGCAAGGACTACATATTGCGCCTCTACCTCTTCCACAGTTCCATCCGGATGACGAATCACTGCGCCGCGACAGGTATTTCCCTGAGAAATGAGGTCTACCATCGCAGTATACTCCAATATGGTCACGTTTTCTTTCTGCTGTACCTGTGCCAGCAGTTTGGTTGTAATTTCTTTTCCCGTAATATCTTCGTGGAACAGGATTCTCTTATCAGAGTGTGCACCTTCTCTCGTAAATGCCAGAGTTCCATCTTCTTCCCTCTGAAAATCCACGTCATAACTTAAAAGGTCTTTTACTACATCCTGAGAAGAACGGATCATGATGTCTACGGATGTCTTATCATTTTCATAATGACCGGCACGCATAGTATCTTCAAAATAACTGTCGTAATCTTCCTCGTTTTTCAACATGCACATGCCGCCCTGTGCAAGATAGGAATCACTCTTATCAAGACTTCCTTTGGAAAGCATCGTGATCTTTTTCTCCGAATCAAGGTGCAGAGCGCAGTACAGACCTGAGCAGCCGCTTCCTATGATCAAAATATCTGTCTTCATTTTCTTTACCTGACTTTCTCTTTTCCTGGTATTCCCGGGTTTTCATTCTGACTTACTGCCTTATTATTAATAACGTCCTGTCAGCAATCATATCTAAGATAGGACTTTCCTGACAGGAAGATTACTTTACATTCCACAATGACATAACGATTACCCAAAACCGTTTTCTGTCAGAATTCTTTCGATACAAAATGAGCCTTTCAAGCCCAACGTTTTGTTATTATAACACAAAGTTTTTAACATGACAAGACACCTATATTTACATATGAGTTGACAGCTTTACATTCTTTTTGTATAATGTCAAAAAAATTATCTGGAGATTAAGATTATGTATACAACAAGAGAATTGCAGGATGAGATCCTGAAACTAAAAAAAGAAAATGATGTCTGTATTCTGGCTCACGCTTATCAGAGCCATGATATCTGGGAAATCGCTGATTATGTAGGCGATTCTTACGGACTGAGCGTACAGGCTGCCAAATCCGAAGCAAAAACGGTGCTGATGTGCGGTGTCCGCTTTATGGCAGAAACGGTCAAGATCCTTTCCCCAGAAAAGAAAGTCATCCTTTCCCACCCGGAAGCCGGATGTCCTATGGCAACACAGATGGATGTTGATCTGATCCAGGCATTAAAAGCGCAGAATCCAGGCTATATGGTAGCCGCTTATATTAATACTACAGCTGAGTTGAAAACTGTCTGTGATGTCTGTGTGACTTCTTCTTCCGCAGTAAAAGTCATCCGTAATCTGGACAGCAAAGACATCTTATTTGTACCGGACTGCAATCTTGGAAAATGGGTGGCTGACCAGATCCCTGAGAAAAACATCAAACTGGTTCACGGTGGATGCCCGACCCATGTCCGTATTACCGAAAAGGATGTAAAAAAAGCAAGAGCCCTGCATCCGGAAGCACTTCTTTTAGTTCATCCGGAATGTCTGCCGGAAGTATCTGAAGCAGCTGATTATGTAGGAAGCACCACCGGTATTATGGATTTTGCGAAAAAAAGCGAAGCGAAAGAATTTATCATCGGTACAGAAAACAGCATCGTACAGCATCTGCAGTTTGCATGTCCAGACAAGCAGTTCTATGCCCTTTCAAAAGATTGCGTCTGTCACAATATGAAGCTGACGACGCTGGCTGATGTGTACAACTGCGTTGCAGGCATTGGCGGTGAAGAGATCGAACTTACTGATGAGGTTCGTGTGCGTGCGAAAAATTGTCTGGACCGTATGCTGGAACTCGGCAACTAGAACCTATATGAAGCATTGACATTTCACTGTTTCGCCAATTCAAAAACCTTCTGTCAAAATGGAGGTATCTCTGATACGCTCCGTTTTAGCAGAAGGTTTTTCTTTTTTGCCCCATATATCCTTTTTTCTTATATACTTTTACGATATCTGTCAGAAAATATTTTTTTCTTTTATTTTCTCACAATATAATATGTGTAAATTGATTTTTTTATCAATTTATTGTATACTATTTATTGTATACAGGAATTGTTCGACACAATTCTACCTATGCAGTATCATAAAATACTATGGGGGTGTAATTATGAACACATCAAAATCTTTACAGACAATTACAAACAGTGCGGAATATCTCCGTTATCTAAAAGCAGCCCGCAGTGAAAACATATCTACGGTTGCTCTGAAAGATATTTCCACAGCAACACACATTGAGATTTCTTCCGTAGCAGAAGATCTCAGACAAATTGCAGGAACTGACGTAGCAACTTTTGCTACTTCTTCCCTGATTGCATTGATTGAACATTATCTTGGCTATGAAGACACCTGCAGCGCTATACTAGTCGGTGTTGGCAATATGGGTTCCGCAATCCTTTCCTATCAGGGATTTCAGGATTATGGCATCAACATCGCTGCTGCCTTTGACCGTGATCCGGAGGTGATTGGCACTGCAATTAACGGAAATCAGGTTCTTGATATTCAGGACATGCCGGATCTGTGTAAACGCCTGAACGTTGTCATCGGCATCTTATCCGTACCGGCTCATGAAGCACAGAAAGTCTGTGATGAAATGGTAGCCAGCGGCATCCGCGCCATCTGGAACTTCGCACCGGTCAAATTATCTGTTCCGGAGAACGTGATCCTTCAGAATGAAAACATCGCAGATTCCCTGTTGATGCTTTCCGGCCGGGTAGAACACGAATTAGATAAATAAGACAAGCAAAAAAGGATTTCCAGCATTTTAAACAAATAAAACACCTATCGTTTAAAATGCAGAAATCCTTTTTTATATCCATATTTTATT
The DNA here is from genome assembly GCA_900557275.1 of uncultured Roseburia sp. Next base: position 18,675 of record USRX01000012.1, on the reverse strand, counting down.
ACTTCTTCATTTAAGTTATCTCTTGCTTTCCACACCAAAACAAATCTATCGCTGTTCCGCCTTGGCTTCCAGAATTGCTTCATTCAGCGACAGCATCTTTTCATCCAGCTTTGATACGATGCCCGCACATTCCTGCAGATCACGGCTGATATAGTCCGGCGCGCTGCCTTCAAATTTATAATAGATCTTGTGTTCCAGACTTGCCCAGAAATCCATGGCGATGGTCCGGATCTGAATCTCAACTTTCGTCTGCACCACTTCTGTGCTGGTGTAGATCGGTACGGTTATCAGCATATGATAGCTGCGGTAACCGCTTTCTTTTGGATGTTTCAGATAATCTTTGACGGAAAGGATCGTGAACTGTTTCTGTTTGCCGATCATCTCTGCCAACCGGTAAATATCGGATGTAAAAGAACACACCACCCGGACTCCGGCGATATCATTTACATACTGAAGCATGTTTTCAATCGTCGTGTCATGTCCGTTTCGTTTTAATTTTTTTACAATACTCTCCGGCGTCTTCAATCGGGATTTGATATATTCAATCGGATTATAATTATGTATGTTTTGAAATTCATCATTGAGAATTTCCAGTTTGGTACAAACTTCTTTGATCGCGGAACGATATAAGAACATGGCATTTTGCCAGCTGTCTACGTCCTCTCGGATACCCTGTGTCTGCATAAAAAACTCCCTCCATTATTCTGTGCATCTTCAAATGTCTGCATAACCATCGAAGCAGATACTTCCTGCTGGTCACTGTATCCCCAGAAGGAGCAATCCTTCCTCTTAATCTGAATACAATGTGACATATTCGATACACAACTATACTATTTTAACAGAATATCATGGATTGTTGGTCGTTTTTTGTCAAAATTAACAAAAATTTTACAATTATATTTTTGTGGCATACATAGAACAAATAATCAAAAATAAACTGTAACCTTTTTCACACGCTTTCACTTTTTTTAATAGTCCTCTTCTAGCACCTGTATCTCAAGGTAATCAAATGGAATTTCTTCTACAAAATTATCCTGATAGAACCGGGTCTTTGCATGCCGTTTAAACTCATTTACCGTATTTTCCAGCCAGATCGGTTTCCCAAGGTCAAATTCATAGCAGACTTCGTCCAATGCATTGAAAATCTTATGGGTTCTGGTCTCCTGACTGTAATCGGAAATGGTGGTATCTTTCAGCATCCGGTTATCTTTAAATATTTTTGCCCACAACTGCATGGTTCTTCTCCTCTGCTCATGCTTAAAAGATTATTTTCTGTTAATCATGGTTGTTCAAACTTTTTCTAATGATCTATGAATTATCTGAGACAGATTGCATCATCACAATATCAACCCCGTCTCTGACGGTTCGTCTCATACATCAGCAGGGATGCCGCAACAGCTGCATTCAATGACTCCAGCTGTCCTTCCATCGGGATGCGGATATACTGATCTGCCAGTGCTGCTGTCGCATTTGTCAGACCGTTGCCCTCATTTCCAATGAGAAATGCTGACGGATCCCTGTAATCCGGCTCATCATAGCAGACAGAGCCTTCCAGATGCGCTGCATATACCGATATTCCATCGGTCTGCATCTGTAAAATACTCTCTTTCAGCTCCGAAACGATCAGAAAGGGCACCCGGTAAATGCTGCCCATGGTAGAACGGATTGTCTTTGGATTAAAAAGGTCTGCCGTCTGGGCATCCATGAGAATCCCCGTCACACCGGCGCCCTCGCCACTTCGGAACATGGTTCCCAGATTGCCCGGATCCTGAATACCTTCCAGTGTCAGAAGCAGAGGCATCTTTCCGTACAGATCTTCTTTTTTATAATGCGGCTGTTTTAACACGCACAGAATGCCCTGTGGGGTCTTCGTATCTGATACATGGGCAAACACAGCATCTGCCAGTACCTCATACGCTTTTCCCTGCAGAACCTCTTCATGTTCTTTACAGAAACTTTCGGATGCATAGATTGCCTGTATCCAGTCCTCCGGCGCTTCCCGGAACATACGAATTCCCTCAACAACAAAAACATCCTGCTCCCGGCGGCATTTTGCTTTTTTCTGAAGCTGTATGAGATTTTTCATCTGTTTGTTGGATGTACTTGTGATCAAGTTGATTCCTCCTGTTGACTTTAATGTACTCTCGGAAGTTTCTTAAAATGAAGATTTCTGAGAGTACATTTTACATATAAGCTCTGTATTTTATTTACAAGATAACAGAAATAGCATTTCAATATAGATCATATTTTCCAGTCTCTTTTTCATTCACATTTTTATAATCTGTATTTACTATATAGAAAGATTTTTAGCAATCTGGTACTGATATTCCGGAATGCTCTTTGTCATTGCCAGTGCTTCATCGATATCATCATCGCAGAACTGACCATTCCTGTAGCTTACGATTCGTTTGGATTTTCCATCACAAAGGATATCCACTGCGTATGCACCCATGGTAGATGCATAGACACGGTCTTTACAGGTCGGGCTTCCACCTCGCTGCATATGACCAAGAATCGTGGCACGGGTCTCCATTCCGGTAGCTGCCTCGATTCTTCTGGCAAGACTGGTAGAATGACCAATACCTTCCGCATTAATAATGATATAATGCTGTTTTCCCAGCTTTCTGTTCTGGATGATATTGTCTACAATTGCCTGCTCATCATAATTATATTTTTCCGGAAGAAGGATGCGCTCTGCGCCATTTGCAAGGCCACACCATAACGCAATATAGCCTGCGCTTCTTCCCATTACTTCTATAATGCTGCAGCGTTCATGAGAAGTAGAAGTATCACGGATCTTATCGATGGCTTCCATGGCAGTATTTACCGCAGTATCAAAGCCGATGGTGTAATCTGTGCATACGATGTCAAGATCAATCGTTCCAGGAACGCCGATCGTATTGATGCCCTGGGCAGCCAGTGCCTGTGCACCGCGGAAAGAACCGTCACCGCCAATGATAACAATACCGTCAATCTTATGTTTTCTGCAAATCTCTGCTGCTTTTTTCTGTACTTCCAGATGTTTGAACTCCGGACATCTGGCAGTCTGAAGGATCGTGCCACCCCGTTGAATAATATCAGATACATTCCATGCCTGCATATCCACGATTTCCTCTGCCAGAAGCCCTGCATATCCACGTTTAATCCCCTTAACTTTTTTCCCCTTTGAAATTGCCTGACGAACAACTGCACGGATGGCAGCGTTCATTCCCGGTGCATCTCCTCCACTTGTTAATACGCCGATTGTCTCGATCTCTTTTCCCATGACAATTCCTCCTGTTTTCTCATGTAACACAGTTTCATTCTGTAAACCCTGCAGAAATTGCCGTTCTTTTTCATCTTTTCATGTATTTCTTTTTCATAAGAAAACAGCATTCTCTTTCCGAAAAAGCATCGGCATTTTTACAAAACCTCTGTCCTGTAATCCCCACAGGATATTTTTATCCATACATGTTAATAATACCCTTTTCTCCTGCTTTTTTCAATGGACTTTTCCAAAACTTTGACATTTTTTTCACTAAGTTTTTCTTTTAAAGCAGACAATAGCGTATCATCAATATGAACAGTAAATGCAGCGCCCATCCGTTTGATGGCTTTCATGGATGAAATATATAAAACTACTTCATCAGATCCATCGGATGCTTTCAACAGTTCCCAGATGTCGTTAATCTGTTCTTCGTAAGTTTCCTTTGTCTCAAACTGCAGCCACAATTCGCGCTTTACATCATCAAAAGAAATAATCTGCTCACAGATCAGCTTACTGTCTTTCTCTTCTTCCGCTGAAACTTTGCCACTGACAAACACTTTGCTGTCCATTTCCAGCAGATGATGGTATTTTTCGTAATCCTGTGGGAATACGATGATCTCCACTGTTCCCAGAAGGTCTTCCAGTGTGATAAATGCCATAGTCTTATTATTCTTTGTATATTTTACGGTTTTATCCGTGATCATTCCGCCCACCGTTACATAGGCGCCATCAGTCACCCTGGAAAGTCCGGTCTCTTCATCGGTAAGAAAATCAGACGTTTTATTGGTAATATTTTTCTTCCAGCGCTCTTCATATGCTTCCAGCGGATGTCCACTGATGTACACGCCAAGGACTTCTTTTTCCATGGCAAGAAATTCTTCCCGTTCAAACTCGCCTACATTGGGCAGATGGACTTCATATTCCTGCCGCTCTTCTTCAGAGACAAGATCAAACAGAGACATCTGACCTGCCATAGATGTCTTTTTCTCTTTTGTTACAGAATCCATAATTGCTGCATACACCTGCATGAACTGCTTTCTCGTACCGCCAAGTCCATCCATAGCTCCGGCTTTGATAAAGTTCTCTACTGCCCGCTTATTAACCTCTCTGCCATTCATCCGTTTGATGAAATCCTGCAGGTTCACAAATGGGCCACGTTCTGACCGTTCCTGAACAATCGCCTCAATCACAGGACGCCCCACGCCTTTGATAGCAGACAGACCATATCGAATATCGTTGCCGGAGACAGAAAATCCGCCTTCTCCTTCGTTAATATCCGGCGGCAGGACGCGGATACCCATCTGACGGCAGGTCATGATATATTCAGACACTTTTACCGTATTATCCATCACAGAAGTCATCAGGGCAGCCATGAATGCCACCGGATAATAGTATTTCAGCCACGCAGTCTGATAAGCCACATAAGCATATGCTGCAGCATGGGATTTATTAAAAGCATATTTCGCAAAATCGATCATCTCATCATAGATCTTATTTGCCACTTCTTCTGAAATTCCGTTTTGCAGACAACCAGGAACACCTTCTGCTTCATTTCCATAGACGAAATTCTGACGTTCTTTTTCCATGACAGAAGCTTTTTTCTTTGACATGGCACGGCGCACCAGATCGCTTCGACCAAGCGTATAGCCTGCCAGATCCCGTACAATCTGCATAACCTGCTCCTGATAAACGATGCATCCGTAAGTCGGTGCCAGAATCGGCTCCAGCTGCGGACAGTCATAGGTAATGGTCTCCGGATGATTTTTTCCTTTGATATAGGCAGGGATAAAATCCATCGGACCCGGACGGTACAGGGAGATTCCGGCAATCACGTCTTCCAGGCTTTCCGGTTTCAATTCTTTGATGAAGTTCTTCATTCCGGTACTTTCAAGCTGGAACACACCTTCCGTCTTTCCTGTTCCAAGGGACGCCAGCACTTTTTTATCATTATAATCGATCTGATCGATATCAATGGATACTCCGCTGCATTTTTCTGCCATACGTACGGCATTTTGAATAACCGTCAATGTACGCAGACCCAGAAAATCCATTTTCAGCAAACCAAGCTCTTCCAGTGTCGTAGCCACAAACTGAGTTGTTATCGTTCCATCAGACCCACGGGAAAGAGGCACATACTCATCCACATTCTTCTGACTGATGACAACACCCGCCGCATGCATGGAAGTATGTCTTGGCAATCCCTCCAGACGTCTGGAGAGATCGATCAGCTCTTTTACCTGCGGATCGGATTCGTACAGGCTGTGAAGTTCCCGGTTCATCTGCAATGCTTTATCTATCGTAATGCCATTCTCATTTGGAATCATTTTTGCTATGGAATCACACAGGGCATAGGGCAGATCCATGACACGTCCCACATCACGGACAACGCCACGGGCTGCAAACGTACCAAAGGTAACGATCTGTACCACCCTGTCTTTTCCATATTTTCGCACAACATAATCTATGACTTCCTGCCGCCGTTCAAAACAAAAATCAACGTCAATATCCGGCATGGATACTCGCTCCGGGTTCAGGAATCTTTCAAACAGCAGACTGTAACGTACCGGATCCAGCTTTGTGATACCTAACGTATAGGAAACCAGACTTCCCGCTGCACTGCCTCGTCCCGGACCGACTATGATATCGTGCTCTCTTGCATAATGGATAAAATCCCACACGATCAGAAAATAATCCACATATCCCATTTTCCGGATAATAGAAAGCTCATATTCCAGCTTGGATTTCAGTTCCTCCAGTCTCTCTTTCGGATAGCGCTCTTCTAACCCTTCAAAACAGAGTTTATTCAGATATTCCCAGGAAGTATACCCATCCGGCACATCGTATTTTGGCAGCTTTGTTACACCAAATTCGATTTCCACATGACATCGGTCTGCAATCTTCTGTGTATTGTCAATAGCACCCTGGGCATATGGAAACAAATTTCGCATTTCCTCTTCGGATTTTACATAATATTGACCGCCTTCATAGCGCATACGGTTCTCGTCATCCCGTTTTTTTCCGGTCTGGATGCATAACAGGATATCATGAGGCTCCACATCATCTTCATAGGTATAATGCACATCATTCGTAGCCACAAGCTCAATGCCGGTCTCTCGGCTCATGCGGAGTAGCTGGGGATTTACCTTTGCCTGCTCCGGGATGCCGTGATCCTGCAATTCCAGAAAAAAGTTTCCCTCCCCAAAGCACTCCTGATAACGCAGTGCGATCTTTTTTGCTTCCTCGTACTGATCACGGACAAGCGCTCTCTGTACTTCTCCGGCCAGGCAGGCGCTCAGGGCAATGATTCCCTCATGATACTGCTGCAACACTTCCATATCCACACGCGGCCGGTAATAATATCCTTCCGTATATCCCCTGGATACGATCTTCATCAGGTTACTGTAACCGGTATTATTTTCTGCAAGAAGCACCAGATGATAGTATCGGTCTTCCCCATGGACATTTTCACGGTCAAACCGAGACCCCGGTGCAACATACACTTCACATCCAAGGATCGGATTGATCCCCGTCTCCTTTGCCGCACGGTAAAATTCGATCACACCGTACATCGCCCCGTGATCGGTAATTGCAGCACTGTTCATGCCCAGCTCTTTTACCCGGGCAACATATTCTTTTATCTTATTGGAACCGTCCAACAGACTGTATTCTGTATGGACGTGAAGATGTGTAAATGCCATAGCCTCTTTATCCTTTCTATAACGGATAACAGTATTCCCTCAATACTGTTATGTCTCTCAACGCTCATATCTGCACAGTTAAAATCTTATATCTGTGCAATTTATGGTACTGTCCAAGATAGTAAAACATCAATATTTCCTTCTTATGCTTATTTACAACAGTAAAATTTGATGATTATTATCGTAACTTACTATCTTTAGTGAAACAATTCTTTTTCATTATAATTTATTTCATATTTTTATTTTTTCAGTCTGATATCTAGTATAGAGGAGCATCAGAAAAATGTAAACCATATCGAACATATTTTCCATTTGTAAATTTTCTGTGAGGTTTAAGAAATATCTTATTGTATCCGGCAATAATGTGATGTATAGTAAGAAGAACCTTGATATAAGATTTCAGGGTTTTTCATAAAATATCTTTTTATGAAACAATTATGAACAGACCCTTTCTATATTTTTTATTTTGTCAAATCAATGTATGCAGATACTTTTATATCTTTTGTGTGGCGGAACAATAAATATACTTAACCATTTCATTATCTTATAACAAGCACAAGATCATAATGTTATACGAGGAAAAAATAATGAATCGAATCGGATATTTTTTTAAAAGCTTATTACCTTTTATTCTTTTTATATTGTTACAGATCGTGGCAACCGTTGCCCTGATGGTCGTATTCGGCATTTATCATTTTGCCAAAGCAAATGATGGTGGAGACATTCTTACCTATCTGACAGGACTGCCGACGGATTCGTTCTTTCAGCAGGTATTGTCCATTGCGTTTGCTTTGCTGATCTTCTGGTTTTTTAGTATCTGGTACCGCCGTGTCTTTATCCGTCCTCTGCGGAGCAAACCAAGAAAATACTGGGCTGGTTTTTCTGTACAGTTAATCTTTGCCATGATTTTTCTGGCTTTTGGAATGCAATATGTAGCCCGGCTGGTATCCGGAATTGCCGGAGATTTCTTCCCATCATGGATGTTTTCATACACGAATCTTATGGATCAGTCAGGCTTTTCAAATCCCACCGGACTGACATACCTGTATATCATCCTGCTGGCGCCGATTGCTGAAGAACTGACTTTCCGTGGACTGACTTACCGTTTTGCCAGAAAAGCTCTTCCTTTCTGGGGCGCAAACATTCTGCAGGCACTGCTTTTTGGTGTAATCCATATGAACATGATCCAGGGCATCTATGCATTTGTCCTTGGACTGTTCCTCGGATGGGTATGCAAAAACGGACACGGTATTAAATACTCCATCCTGTTGCATGTCATATTCAATATCCTTGGCAGCGTATTTTCCAACTTCTTTGAAGTAACCCTTGGACTGAATGATAAAGCTTTTTATATCGCAGGCATCGTACTTACCGTATTTGGCCTGATCCTGATAAAACGGGAATTTACCTTGCAAAATAAGCGGGTGCGGAAACAGGTGGAACGGACAAACGTTGAAGCAGACAACTAAACAGCTTTATATTATAGAAAGGGACTGTTGCACGAACACTTCGTGCAACAGTCCCTTTTTCTGTCATCTAAAATCTTTATTTCCAGAACATTTCCATACAAAATATTCACAGATTTTAGCATGCCTTTTTTACTGCTCTTCATTAAGTTCTACTTTGATCTTATCCAGATGCCAGATATCATCCACATATTCCTGAATGGTTCTGTCGGATGAGAATTTGCCTACATGTGCAGTATTCAGCATCGCCATCTTAGCCCAGCCTTTCTCGTCTTTGTAAGCTTCTCCCACACGCGCCTGTGCTTCTGCATAGGAACGGAAATCTTTCAGGTTAAAGTAGGTATCTGCAAACTGCGTACACTGTGTATTCAGCAGTGAATTATACAGATCACGGAACAGCTCACGGTCTCCGTTTGCATAAGTTCCATCTACCAGCTGATCCAGTACCTGACGTATCTGTCCGTCATGGTTGTAGATGTCCATCGGATTGTAATCACGGTTCTTCTCATGGGCAATGACTTCATCAGCGTTCATACCGAAGATGAACATGTTTTCATTTCCAACTTCTTCTACCATCTCCACATTGGCACCGTCCATCGTACCGATGGTAACTGCACCGTTCAGCATGAATTTCATATTACCTGTACCGGATGCCTCTTTACTTGCGGTAGAGATCTGCTCGCTGACGTCTGCTGCCGCAAAGATCAGTTCTGCATTGGATACTTTATAATCCTCGATAAATACAACTTTCAGCTTGCCATTAATGCTGCTGTCATTGTTGATCACATCTGCGACAGAATTGATCAGCTTGATGGTCAGTTTTGCGATCCGGTAACCTGCTGCCGCTTTTGCGCCAAAGATAAAGGTTCTCGGATGGAAGTCCATATTCGGATTTTCTTTAATCCGGTTATACAGATACATAACATGAAGAATATTCAGCAGCTGACGTTTGTACTCATGCAGACGTTTTACCTGTACATCGAAAATGGAACCCGGATCTACCTCGATGCCATTGTGTTTCTGGATATATTTTGCCAGACGCACTTTATTCTGGTATTTGATCTCCATGAATTCTTTCTGTGCCTGTTCATCATCCACATACGGCAACAGTTTCTCCATCTGCGGCAGATCTGTTACCCATCCATCTCCGATCTTGTCATTGATCCACTGGGAAAGCAGCGGATTTGCATGATACAGAAACCTTCTCTGAGTAATACCGTTGGTCTTGTTATTAAATTTCCACGGATACATCTCGTAGAAATCTTTTAATTCCTGATTTTTCAGGATCTCTGTATGCAGTCTTGCCACACCATTGACAGAATAACCGGCAACGATGGCGAGGTGCGCCATTCTTACCTGTCCGTTGAACAGGATTGCCATCTTATCTTTCTTGTACTGGTTACCCGGAAATTTTTCTTCTACGCTGAGCAGGAACCGACGGTTAATTTCCTCAACGATCTGATAGATTCTCGGAAGCAGCCGTGAGAAGATCTCGATCGGCCATTTTTCCAGTGCTTCAGACATGATGGTATGGTTCGTGTATGCACAGGTTTTTGTGGTAACTTCCCATGCCTCATCCCACTCCAGCTCTTCCTCATCTAGAAGTATACGCATCAGTTCCGCAACTGCAACGGTCGGATGGGTATCGTTCATCTGAATGGTCACTTTTTCATAAAGCTTGCGGATATCTGGATGTGACTTTTTATAACGGGCAACGGCACGCTGTACGCTGGCGGATACAAAGAAGTACTGCTGTTTCAGACGCAGCTCTTTACCGGATACATGGTTGTCGTTCGGATAAAGGACGTCTACCAGGTTCTTTGCAAGATTCTCCTGCTCTACAGCCTTGCGGTAATCGCCTTTGTCAAAGGAATCCAGCTCAAAGCACTCGATCGGCTCTGCATCCCAGATCATCAGGGTATTTACCATGTTGTTATTGTAACCTATGATTGGCATATCGTATGGAACGGCGCGCACAGACTGGTAGTCTTTCTGAACAAATTTAGTACGTCCGTTGTGCTGCTCTGCCTGTACATAACCGCCAAATTTTACTTCAAAAGTATGCTCCGGTCTGCGAAGTTCAAACGGATATCCGTTTTTCAGCCAGTTATCCGGTACTTCTACCTGGAAACCATTCTCAATCTTCTGTTTGAACATGCCATAACGGTAACGGATGCCACAACCATATGCCGGATATCCTAAAGTTGCCAGCGACTCCATGAAGCAGGCTGCCAGACGTCCAAGACCACCGTTTCCAAGTGCCGGATCCGGTTCTTCATCTTCGATACAGTTCAGATCAAAACCAATCTCTGCAAGAGCGTCTTTTACTTCATCATAAGCAGTCAGATTGATCAGGTTGTTGCCCAGCGCACGACCCATCAGAAATTCCATGGACATATAATATACCATTTTTGGATCTTCGCTGTCGAAAGTATGCTGGGTTGCAAGCCACTGATCAATGATCACGTCTTTCACCGCAAAAGATACTGCCTGGAATACTTCCTGCTTTGAAGCGTCCCGCAGCTTTTTGCGAAACATAGATTTCACGTTATCTTTTACGGTTTTAAGAAAAACCTCTTTATCGAATGCAGAATTCTCTTTCTGCTTTTCCACGCCCAGCTCCACCTGAAGGCCATTAATATTCCATTCTTTCTTGTAGCCTTTCAGTTCGCCGCTCTGAATATCTACAGCCAGTACGTCATGCTGAATCTGTGCACGGTTTGCTTCGATAATGCCACTGATCTTGTCATTTCCCTTATAGGTAAGCAGGATCTTATCCATGACTTCAAAACCGGCCTCTTTACGCATGGTCTGTACTTTACTGATGATCTCACGGACGAAACCTTCTTCCAGAAGCTCCGGTGTCAGGTTTGTATCCAGAACAACTGTAATCTCATTGTCGCCCTCTGTCACATAACCTTCGGTCTGTACCATATCGATCAGCAGATCATCCTCTGTCAGTTCAACATCTGCATCCGGAATATCCAGTCTCAGAACGCCGTTCTGTTTCAGCTCTGCCATGGCAGCATGACCATCTACCTCTGCCAAAGCCTGTTTGATCTTGCCGAGGAATTTACCATATTTCGGTCCTACGGTACGAAGCTGCGGTTTGAACGTATAGGTTGTATAAGCGCTTACATCATCGGTAAATGCCACTTTCTTCACATTCAGCTCATCTTCAATGATCTCGATAAAGTATTCCGGCACTTCCATCGGAGCTTTTACATACATGTTTCCGATTGGCTGACGGTTTTTGATATTTGCGGTATTTCTGCAGGCTCTTCCCATAACTACGACTTTCAGAACCTCATCCATGTTTTTCTCCAGTTCCGGATCGATCATGGATGCATCCACTGTCGGGAAGTCACAGAGATGGATACTTTCAGGAGCATCCTTATCAATACTTCTTACCAGATTCTGGTAGATATCCTCTGTCATGAACGGGATCATCGGAGCTGCAGTCTTGCAGATCGTTACCAGTGCAGTATACAGTGTCATATATGCATTGATCTTATCCTGCTCCATGCCTTTTGCCCAGAAACGTTCACGGCTGCGTCTTACATACCAGTTACTCATATCGTCTACGAACTCCTGAAGTGCTCTTGCTGCCTCCGGAATCTTATATGAGCCAAGATTTTCATCCACTGCTTTTACGGTAGAATTTAATTTTGACAGCAACCATTTGTCCATAACAGAAAGCTGCTCATAATCCAGTGTGTATTTTGTAGCATCAAACTCATCAATATTTGCATAAAGTACAAAGAATGCATACGTATTCCACAGGGTTCCCATGAACTTCCGCTGTCCTTCCTGTACGGCTTTGCCATGGAAACGGTTCGGCAGCCATGGTGCGGAATTGATGTAGAAATACCAGCGGATCGCATCTGCGCCATAAGTTTTCAGCGCATCAAACGGATCAACTGCATTTCCTTTGGATTTACTCATCTTCTGACCGTTTTCATCCTGAACATGACCCAGTACGATTACGTTTTCATACGGAGCTTTGTTAAATAACAGGGTGGACTCTGCCATCAGGGAGTAGAACCATCCACGGGTCTGGTCTACCGCCTCGGAGATAAATTTTGCCGGGAACTGCTGTTCAAATTTGTCTTTATTTTCAAACGGATAATGATGCTGTGCAAACGGCATTGCTCCGGAATCAAACCAGCAGTCGATAACTTCCGGTACACGGTGCATAGTCTTGCCACAATGCGGGCATTTGAATGTAACCTGATCGATATACGGTCTGTGAAGCTCTACTTCTGCTGCCTTCGGATCTCCACTGAGTTCTGCAAGCTCTGCACGGCTTCCTACAGATTCCATATGTCCACAGTCATCACATACCCAGATGTTCAGTGGAGTACCCCAGTAACGGTTTCTGGAAATACCCCAGTCCTGAATATGCTCCAGCCAGTCTCCGAAACGTCCTTTTCCGATAGATTCCGGAATCCAGTTTACAGTATTGTTATTTCTTACCAGATCATCTTTAACTTCTGTCATCTTGATGAACCAGGATTCTCTTGCATAGTAAATCAGCGGTGTGTCGCATCTCCAGCAATGCGGATAGCTGTGCTCGAATTTTGGTGCATCAAACAGCAGTTCTTTCTCTTCCAGATCCTTTAATACCATCGGATCTGCTTTTTTCACAAATACGCCGGCATATGGAGTCTCTTCTGTCATCTCGCCTTTGCCGTTTACCAACTGTACGAACGGGAGATCATATCTGCGTCCTACCTGGGCATCATCTTCACCAAATGCCGGTGCGATATGAACTACTCCTGTACCGTCTGTCAATGTAACATAGTCTGCACATGTTACATAATAACCTTTTTTATGCTGTTTCTCACAGATATCTACAGCACAGTCAAATAACGGCTCATACTCTTTGTATTCCAGATTTTTGCCGGTATAAGTATCGATGATCTCGTATGCCGGTTTTCCAGACTCTTCATCTGCCAGTTTGCCGAGAACGGTATCCAACAGCGCTTTTGCCATATAGTAAGTGTATCCGTCAGCTGCTTTTACTTTTGCATACACTTCTTCCGGGTTTACACAAAGTGCAACATTGGATGGCAGTGTCCACGGTGTGGTGGTCCATGCAAGGAAATATGCATCCTCATCTTTTACTTTGAATCTTACAACGGCAGAACGTTCTTTGACGTCTTTGTATCCCTGTGCTACCTCATGGGAAGAAAGCGGGGTGCCGCAACGCGGACAGTAAGGAACAATCTTGAATCCTTTGTAAAGAAGACCTTTGTTCCAAATCTCTTTTAATGCCCACCACTCGGACTCGATAAAGTTGTTATCATAGGTAACATATGGATCTTCCATATCTGCCCAGAAACCTACAGTGCCGGAGAAATCCTCCCACATTCCTTTGTATTTCCATACAGATTCTTTACATTTTTTGATAAACGGATCCAGACCATACTGTTCAATCTGCTCTTTTCCGTCCAGTCCGAGAAGTTTTTCTACTTCCAGCTCTACCGGCAGTCCGTGAGTATCCCACCCTGCTTTTCGAGGAACCATTTTGCCCTTCATGGTCTGGTATCTCGGAATCATATCTTTGATAACACGGGTCAGTACATGACCGATATGTGGTTTGCCATTTGCAGTTGGCGGTCCGTCATAAAAAGTATATACTTCCCCGCCTTCTCTGTTTTTCATGCTTTTACGGAAGATGTCATTCTCGTTCCAGAATGCTTCCGTTTTTTTCTCGCGTTCAACAAAATCCAGATTTGTGGATACTTTGTTATACATACAGCGATCTCCTTTCCATCATCTCATGTGTGAATATAGACAAAAAAAGCTGACGTCCCGAAAAAAGGACGACAGCTCATCATCGTTAACCACCTGTTTTCCCCGTACACAGTGCAAAACCGTATACTGTTTCCCTGTAACGTGGGAATTACGTCAGCGCCTACTCTGAAAGCAAGGATTCCATTCGTGTAAACTGAATATATAAAATATCCTGTTTATCGAAAAATGAACCTAATCAATCTATTACTTTCTGCTTCCTGTCATTTCAGGCTGAAACTCTGAAGTGATCTTCCATAAAAATCTACTTGCACCGGTTCGCACCATCTCCGGCTCTCTGTGGCGTTCCATTTTTACTTACTGTCTTCGTCTTAGTCATTCACTATATAAAACTACACATAGTGAATTATAAGTATCTGGTTTCCGTTTGTCAACCGTATTCAACTGATTTTCTGTTTTCCTTCCCTTCAGCTTTCCTTTACCTCAATAGATCTCTCTCGGTAATTTTAAACCACAAAAATCGTTATATCATAAGCAAAATCAGCTTATGATCAGCATTCGCCGTTCGTCAATCATGCGAGCATGTTGACTCTCTTACGCTCATTATACTCTCAATATTAATATACTAACATTGGAGATTTTTATACTGATTTTTTATGTCGGTTACGAGCCTGACGCCAAATGCCCCACAGTGTCATGGAAATCAGAAGTCCCACTGCTATTCCAAGAGAGGTAATGATTGCCTCACTGGCATGGGAAAAGCTTACTTCGATATCTTTTCGGAAGGCATAATACATCGTGTAATACAGTGCTGCTCCCGGAATCAGTGGAATGATCCCTACAGCGATATAGGCAGTTCGTGGCATCTTCGTAAGGATCGCCATAATCTCACAGTAGCATCCCAGTACAAATCCCGCCACCAGGAACTGTACGCCATAGACCGGATATGCAAGTCCGAACAGAAGGTATGCAAACCATGCAATCAAACCACCCAGCGCTGTCCATAATATTTTCTTTCCATGCAGGTTAAACAGCATCGCAAAACCTATCGATCCGGTAAATCCGGTAATCAGCTGCATCCAGTTCATTATTTTTCCTGCCTTTCTTTTAGTTTCTCTACTACGCAATGCCGCTCAATGCTATATCAGTATATCAACCAGAACAAAACCACTTGCGATCACGATGCTGACGACTGCTGCTTCTACCATACGAACCAGTCCGGTCATCATATTATCAGAAAAAATCTCCTGTATGGAATTCGTAAACAGCAAGCCCGGTATAAAGATCATGATATTGCCGATACTAATCTTTGCCACAGAACAGCCAATTCCAATCCGAACTCCTAATGTTGCCAGCGCTCCCATCCAGATAGAGCAGATACACAGACTGACAAAACGGTTGATTCCTGCTTTTTCCAGCATACGATCCACTGGAGCAACAGTACAGCCTACGACAGCGGATACTACCGCATCCCTGGCATTCCCACCAAAAAACAGCGTAAAAGATACAGATATCACGGCATAGATCAGCAACAAAAAAAACATATTATAACGTTTCGTATTCCGTATCTCTTCCAGTCGCCCTTTTGCTTCTTCTGCTGTCAGATGTTTCTCACAAATGGTTCTGGACAGATCATTTAATAACGTAAGTTTCTCAAGATCTCTGCCATATCGATGGATCCTTCTGGATTCTGTAAGGCTGATACCACCTTCTGCGCTGATTGTTACAATAATCACATAATTAATGGCAAAAGCTTCCACTTTCTGCGCTCCATATGCATAACACATACGGGTAATGCTGTCCTCCACACGTTCCACCTCTGCGCCTACAGAAAGCATCTGGGAACCAATATCTATTACTGTCTGTAAATATTTTCTTGTTGCGTCAAGTTCCCTGCTCATAATTCCTCCGTGCATCTTGTACTACTGTTATTTTCCTATTTTTACGGCTGTTTTTTCTTTATACTCTTATATTACATGACACGTCTTCATTTATCCACAATTTCTAATTTTTTATACAGTTATTCTTGAACAGACAATGCCTGTACCATCTGATCTGCTAATTTTTTCAGAACCTTTGTATCAAATCTGCCTGTTTCTTCTGAAAAATCAGAGTGAAATTCCATGTAATCAATGCTTCCGATCAGATTCATCTGACTTGTAGTAATATATTTGTTTAACCGATCCAATGCTGCGGATCCGCCTGACCGATATCGACAGACTACCGCCGCTGCGCATTTTCCTTTATAAAGCTGCCCAAAGGTGCCTGCCGCATAAAAGGCTCTGTCCAACAATGCACATAAGGCTCCATTTGCACCGGCAAAGTAGACCGGACTTCCTATAATGATGCCATCTGCATCCAACATGGCTTCTATCAGGCTATTACACTGATCCTCTGAAAATGCGCATCGATGTGTATCTTTACAGCTCTGACAGTCGATACATCCATGCACTGGCACTGTTCCAAGCTCAAACCAGTTGACCTCCACATTATTTTTTTTAAACTGCTGTTCCAGAACGGACAACACACGATGTGTACTGCCTTCTCTGTGAGGGCTTCCATTTATCAGCAATACCTTCATGCCGCATTTCTCCTTTCTGCGTCTTCACACTTTCTATACTGTTTCCCGGATATTTTTTTATGCCGCGAGCCGGATATGTTTGTTCCGTTTCCGACTCACGGGCATACAGGCTACACACTTTATCAGGAAATCTTGTTGCTTTTTCTCCAGATGCGCATTTTCTCTGCTTCTTTGATCAGTTCATCTCGGAAATCAGGATGTGCAAGCCCGATGATCGCCTCAGCTCTCTGCCAGGAACTCATTCCTTTCAGATTTGCTTTTCCATATTCCGTTACAAGATAATGAGCATTCGTCTTGGTATCTGTAACAGTGCTTCCAGTCTGAAGTGTCGGACGGATTCTGGAATGTACCTGTCCATCTTTTGTTTTAAAAGTAGAAGAAGCACATACAAAACTCTTACCACCTTTTGACAGATATGCGCCAAGGACGAAATCCTGCTGTCCGCCGGAGCCACTGATATGGCGGATGCCTGCAGACTCTGCATTGATCTGTCCATACAGATCAAAATCTACGGCATTGTTAATAGATACAAAATTATCCAGTGCACCAATTACAGCTGCTGCATTGGTATAATCTACCGGAGCTGACATACATGACGGATTATTATTCAGATAATCATATAACCGTTTACTTCCTGCTGCAAATGCATAGACCTGTTTGTAAGGATCAATATTTTTCTTTGCTCCTGTAATCTTTCCTGCTTCTGCAATATCTACAAAAGAATCTACGTACATTTCTGTATGCACTCCAAGATCTTTCAGATCCGACTCTGCGATCATTCTTCCTACTGCACTTGCCATAGCGCCAATACCAAGCTGCAGGCAGGCACCGTCTGTGATTTCTTCTACGATCAGCTTTGCCACTGCATTATCAATCTCTGTAGATGCCGGGTTATGCAATTCTCCCATCAGCGGATTGTTTCCCTCCACTACCATATCTACTTCTGAAATATGGATAACTTCTTTTGTATTTCCAAAACAGCGGGGCATATTTTCATTTACTTCCAGTATGATTGTTTTCGCAGTATCACATACGGCACGCATATGGGATAAACTCGGTCCAAAATTAAAATAACCATGCTCGTCCATTGGCGTTACCTGAAACATTGCCACGTCCGGTTTGCATTCCATTTCATAATAATATTTTGGAAGTTCGGAATAACGAAGCGGACTATAATAAGCAAATCCTTCATTAATCGCTTTTCTGTCCACCCCAGTCATATACCAGGAATTCCATGTCATATGAGCTGTCGGATCCGGGATATCAAAAATTGCCGGTCTGTGAAGTAATACTGCACCTCTGAAGTTCACATCTTCCAGTTCCGGTAATCTCTTTGCAATAGCTTCATCCAGTGCCACCGGCTGATTTACGCCAAATCCATAATCAATCCAGTCTCCGGATCTTACACATTTTACTGCTTCATCTGCAGTCGTCTTCTTTTGCTGATACAATGCCTGTACATCCATTTTTACTTCTCCTGTTTCTTATAAAAGCTGCTTTTTTCTGTTATCTTACTTTCAAAATAACTTTTCTTAGAGCAAAAGGCCTATAGCCACCACTACGATGGTTATAGGCACTTATGCTATAGAGGATAATGTTATCTAGTAAATTTTATTTTTCTATTTTTTGGGGATAATGATATTTTATTTCACGTTATGTTATTATGTTACTTACTTGTCTACAAGTTACGCTTACCACATGATGGGTTTGATATAAAATATTGAGTTTACAATTTTTTATAAAAAGCACATCATGCTGTCTTCTGTCTGAAATGCTAAGTTCATATACTTCATCTCTGCCAGAGATTTTGACACAAACTCCTTATTTCAAATCGTTTTCTGAATTATTTTGCATCACATTTCAATACTGCATTCAGCATTACGGATGCGCCCTGTGTACACTGTTTTACAGAAGTAAATTCAGGTT
>USRX01000011.1 GCA_900557275.1 uncultured Roseburia sp. | reverse complement strand
AAGATATTATTCCTATGCCGGATGATTTTGATATTGAGAATTACACAAAGGAAGTATTCTTTATGTTCTCAGGCGAGAAAGTCCTTGTAGATTTACGGTGTGATAACAGTCTGATGAAAACAATGGTTGACCGCTTCGGAGAAGATGTGACAACCCTTGCGTATGATATGACTTCTTTCAGGGTACAGACCGAAGTATCAGCCAGTCCGACTTTTTTCGGTTGGGTGTTTGGCTTTAATGGCAAGGTACAGATACTTGCACCGGAAAGTGTAAAAGAACAGTACAGACAGATGATTACAAAAGCTGATGAGAATATGCAGGAGAACGAATAGAAGGCATTAAAATGTGTAGAGGGAAAAAGAGGGTAAGATATTGATGTAATGAGATTGGAAAGAAAGCAATGAATGAATATGTAGTGAATTATCTAAAAAAGGATATAGAGGGTTATTATTTCGATAAAAGGAATAATGAATATAAGCTGAAGGGTGTATGTTGTTCTTTCGATAGAACACGAAAGGATAAAGCATTAAAGCAAGCGAAATTAGAGCCTGTTTCGTTTGTTAAAGTTTATTCTTATGTTAATGAGTTTTTGGAACTTGTTAGAGAGGAAAATGGATTTACTGAGAAGAATATAAAAATAGATACAATTAAGCTAGATGGTAAAGAACATATTATTATAGATAATGGAATTTTAGTTAGAGATAATAATTGGAGTTCATCGCATTGGAATGGAAAAACTTATGACCGATATGATAAAAAATATGATGTTATTAAAGAAAAATTTGATTTAGAAAGAGTGAGCGACGTATTGTGGCTTAAATTTACAGATAAGGGTCATTTGGCTGTTGTTGCTAAGAGTTGTGATATAAATTGGGATTCTAAACAATCTTGTGGTCTTTTAGTTCAGGAAATTGGGGAATCTTTTGATACATCGTTTGCTTTTGTGTTTCCATTGACCAGACAGATGATTAGAACAAAAGCAGAGCCGAATAGCTTTTATAGAAAATATTCATCAGAGGAGCTTGAATGTGCTGTTGGGAATTATCTCATTAGTAAGGGTGTTCCTATTATTGATTATTTTTCTCATATGGGATATAAGTACGATATATTGGCTGAAAATATGTAGGAGTACAAGTAACAGACATCAAAAGGAGCGATGGCTATGGAGAATAAATTAGAAAAAATCGGTCAAAATAATTTTATGGATAATTTTGTTAAAACCGATGATATTTTAAAGGATATGTGTGGGATTATTGAATCTTCACAAAAAGCTGCATATCGGGCGGTCAATACAACGCTGATACAGAGAAATTGGCTCCTTGGTTATAGAATCGCAAGTGAAGAATTGCAGGGCGAGGACAGGGCAAAATATGGTGCTGAAATTATAAAAAAGTTAGCAAAAGAATTATCGGCTGAATATGGAAAAGGTTATACAAAGTCAAATCTGTACAGCTTTTATTCTTTCTATAAGACTTACCCTGAGATTTTCCAGACACCGTCTGGAAAATCTGTTGGACTACTGTCTTGGTCACATTATGCAGCGTTATTACAGGTTAAAGATGAGGAAGCTCGTGACTGGTATGAGAAAGAAGCCGCAGAACAAACTTGGAGTGTCCGTACTTTGCAGAGGAACATTTCTTCTCAGTATTATTACCGTATGCTGGGGACTCAGAAAAAAGAGCTTGTAGAAAGTGAAATGAAGGAACTGACTGCATCGTATCAAAATGATAAGTTGGAGTTCATCAAAAATCCGGTAGTTGCGGAGTTTTTAGGCTTTTCTCAGAATACAGATTTTACAGAGAGTGACCTTGAGAAAAGTATTCTTTCCAATTTGCAGAAATTCTTGATGGAGCTTGGAAAGGGATATGCTTTTGTGGCAAGACAGCAGCATATTCATACGGAGAAGCAGGACTATTATATCGACCTTGTGTTTTACAATTACATACTGAAATGCTTTGTCCTTATTGATTTGAAAACAGAGAAGATAACACATCAAGATGTAGGACAGATGGATATGTATATCCGTATGTATGATGAATTAAAACGTAGTGAGGGCGATAACCCGACAATCGGTATTGTTCTTTGTTCCGATACAGATGATGATATTGCCCGTTATTCTGTTATGCACGGCAATGAACAATTATTTGCTTCCAAGTACAAATTATACTTACCGACAAAAGAAGAACTGAAAGCGGAGATTGAAACCCAAAAGGCAATGTTTTATCTTCAGCAGCAGGATAATGAGGAAAAGGAAACAGAATAGAATTTGTGCAGACGGTCTGCACAAATTGTAAATTTAACAAACCAGAAAAAAGACATTAGTATAGAATAAACATTATGAAAGGAATTTTGACATGGAATACACCTATCCTGATTATTATAAAGATTTCAAATGCAGTGCTGACAAATGTCCGGACACCTGCTGTGCTGGATGGCAGATTGTCATCGACCGGAAAACGCTGCAGAAATACAGAGAATATCCCGGTGCTTTCGGCAGTCGTCTGCACAATTCTATCGACTGGGAAGAATCTTCTTTTAAGCAGTATGACAAGCGCTGTGCCTTTTTAAATGAAGAAAACCTCTGCGACATCTGTTTGGAAGCAGGGGAAGATAAGCTTTGCAAGACTTGCAGACGTTATCCAAGGCATTATGAAGAGTTTGAAAATCTGCGGGAGATATCGCTGTCCCTGTCATGTCCGGAGGCGGCAAAGCTGATCCTGGAGCGGGATAAAAAAGTAACGTTTCAGACCGTAGAGCGGGACAATGGACTGGATGAAGAGTATGAATACTTTGACTTCCTGTTACATACGAAATTACAGGAGATCCGTCTGTATCTGCTGGAACTGTTCCAGAACCGGAAACTGCCGCTGCCGGATCGAATGGCGATGGCTTTGGCTTCCGTACATGATCTGCAGACAAGGATCGGCACTCAGAAGCTGTTTGAGATTGATGATCTGCTGGAAAAATACAAAAAGTCAGAGACACTTGCCTATGGTCGCAAAAAATGGGAACAGTATCGCAAACGCAGTGATATCCGCAGTTATCTGATGCACAGCATGATGTACCGGCTTTATCAGTTGGAACCGCTGAAGGATGACTGGAGAGACTGGCTGAAGGACTGCGAGACGATACTATATGAAAAAATTTCCCCCTATGAGTATCAGGGCTACTGTCAGCAGTTTGATAAAAATCAGTGTGATGAACTGTATCAGTATGAGCAGCTGCTTGTATATTTCCTGTTCAGTTATTTCTGTGGGGCGGTATATGACAGCGATGCCATGAGCAAGATTAAACTGATCATCGTACATACCATGTTGATCCGGGAACTGCATCTGGCAGTTTGGATCAAAAATGGAAAGAAACTGTCATTGTCAGAAAAGACGGATATTGCCCATCGTTATGCCCGAGAAGTGGAACATTCTGATGTCAATCTGAGACGAATGGAACATATGGTACATGAGGATCCGTTTTTTGATATGGGACATTTGCTTGTGTGTATTCTTGGTTAAGAAACAGAAAAAAGAATTGACAAGAAAAAAAAAATCATGTATGTTAAATATTGTATTTTAACAGACAAGTGAAAAACACAGGATGTTCACAAAAATAAAAAGATAAGAGTTTACTGATTTTTGTACGACAGACTGTGGAAGACTCTGGAGAAGCTCTGGAGAAGATCTATGAAACAGTTGAAAACTGGATATGGATCTGTAACAGAGGGCCGAAGGTGCAAGATATCATAGCCATGATATTGAGTCTCTCAGGCAAAAGGACGGAGAATACAGAGATTTTGTATTTTGCAATGTGACCGGAGATGAATAATCTCCGGTTTTTTAATTGCATTATAAGAAAAATGTATGGTTGATAAGTGGATATAGCAGGAACTGTGGGATACATAGAAAATCCGAAAGTGTTTTCTGTGGGTTGCAGTAGAGAGTAGAAAACATTTTCTTATCTTGTAGCATATGCTAATCATAGCCAGATAATCTTCGTCTTACTTAAAAAATCCAGAGCAGGCAAACTTGCCAAACTGAGAGAAAAGGGAGAGAAAAAAAGGATTATGTTGGATTCAATTACAGCTGTGCTGGAAAAAGTGGATGGCATGGTATGGGGCTGGCCGCTGATGATTCTTATCATCGCCGGTGGTGTCCTGCTTACCATCAGAACGGGTGTGTTACAGTTTCGCAAACTTCCGCTGGCACTGAAATGGATGGTTAAAAATGAAGAGGGCGGAGAAGGAGAAGTTACTTCTTTTGGCGCGCTTTGTACAGCTTTGTCGGCAACGATCGGAACAGGAAATATCGTTGGTGTGGCTACGGCAGTGTGTGCCGGAGGACCGGGCGCATTGTTCTGGATGCTGGTGGCAGCATTCTTTGGAATGGCGACAAAATTTTCAGAGGGTCTGCTGGCAGTTAAATATCGTGTGATCGATAAAGAGGGACATGCCCTTGGCGGTCCGTTCTATTATATTGAAAAAGGTATGGGTCCGAAATGGAAATGGCTGGCAAAGATCTTTGCCGTGTTCGGAGTTCTGGTAGGACTTCTGGGAATCGGTACCATTACACAGGTAAACGGCATCGCTTCTGCAGTTCATAATTTCTTCGACCCGAATGATCTTCATATGGTTCAGCTTCCGGGACTTGGAAATTATTCGATTACCATCGTGCTTGCATCAATTATCATTGCTGTTTGTGTAGCACTGGTACTGATCGGCGGTATCAAACGTATTTCAAACGTATCACAGGTTGTTGTGCCGTTTATGGCAATCATATATGTAGCATTTTGCGTTATCATGATCGTGTGCAATTTGAATGCAGTTCCGGCAGCAATTGTAGAAATTGTTGAGGGAGCATTCAATCCGAGAGCTGTAACCGGTGGTGTGGTAGGTACTATGTTTGTAGCAATGCAGAAAGGTATTGCCCGCGGTATTTTTTCTAATGAGGCAGGTCTTGGTTCTGCTCCAATCGCAGCAGCTGCGGCACAGACCAATGAACCGGTTCGTCAGGGTCTTGTATCTATGACCGGTACTTTCATTGATACAATCGTAATCTGTACGATGACAGGTCTTTCCATCGTCATCAGTGGCGCATGGAAAGTAACAGGACTGGAAGGAGTGGAAGTAACTACATATGCGTTCCAGCAAGGACTTCCGTTTTCTGGAAAAGTCGTTGCATTTGCATTGATGCTGTGTCTGGTATTTTTTGCATTTACAACAATTCTTGGATGGGATTATTATTCCGAACGTTGTCTGGAATATTTAGTAGGCGGTAAAAAGGGAATTATAAAAGTTTACCGTTGGGTATATATTATTGTCGTATTCTTCGGACCATACATGACTGTATCTGCAGTATGGACGATTGCAGATATCGTGAACGGATTGATGGCGATTCCGAATATGATTGCGCTGTTTGCATTGAACGGTGTGGTAACGAAGGAAGTCAAAGATTTCTTCCATCGCAAAAAGAAAGCGGAACTGCGTGGAGAATCAATGTAGGATAAAAAAGGAATATTAAAGATTCCTTAGAATCAGGCTGAAGCATAAAATAGCTGTCATGTGAAAGTAGTTTGTTATCATGGATTTTGATAAACAGATATGCTGACATATGACAGCTTTTTTGACTCTTGGCTACTGAAAAATAACTTTTTACTGTTCCGGATTGTTTTTAAATAATGGTTGAAAAAAACATTCTGTTTTTGTATACTGTAAAAAAGAACATGTGTTCTGATAAACAGAAATTCACGTATAACAGAAAATATGATAAAATGATAAATATATTTTTACAGATAATGAAAGGGAAGGTCGGAATATGGCGCTCCAGTTTGTGATAGGAAGTTCGGGAAGCGGAAAAACAGAATGGCTTTATGAGCGGTTACTGCGGATGGCTGAGCAGGATAAAAAACGTATGTTTTATTTGATTGTACCGGAGCAGTTTACGCTGCAGGCACAGAAAGCACTGGTGCAGAGGCAAAAAAAACATGCGATCATGAATATCGATGTGGTCAGTTTTGACCGTCTGGCATACCGTGTATTTGATGAGCTTGGGAAAACAGGTCTGACTGTGCTGGAAGATACGGGAAAAAATCTGATCCTGCGTAAGCTTGCGGAAGACAATAAAGAGAAACTGACCGTGCTGCGACGACAGATCCATCGCATGGGGTATATCGATCAGATCAAATCCCTGATTTCGGAGTTTATGCAATATGGATTTTCAGCAGAGGATCTGGAAGATTATCTGAAACAGTCGGAACGAAAATCTGCCCTTTCCTGTAAACTTTCGGATATGCAGGTATTATATGAGGCATTTGAACAGTATCTGTCCGATGGATATGTGACGTCAGAGGGAATCCTTACAGTTCTGGCAGATTGTGTGCAGGAGTCAAAACTGCTGGAATCTGCTGTTCTTACCTTGGACGGATTTACCGGATTCACGCCGGTGCAGATGCAGCTCCTTCGTCGCTTGCTGCATGTGGCATCGGAAGTTTTTGTGACCGTTACGATGGATGCAGGGGGAGAACTGTATGCAGACCGGGGCATTCAGGAATTGTTTTATATGAGCCGGAAAATGGTCAGAGGCGTGACAAAGCTTGCGCAGGAAACGGGTTGTAAGATTGCAGAACCGGTTCTGATAACCGGGGAAAAAGGCCGGTTTGCCCGAAATGAGACGCTGGCGTTTCTGGAACAGCACCTGTTTCACAATGGAAGAGGTGTCTGGAAAAAGTCCTGTGTCAGTGCGGATGCAGCTGGGCAGCAAATGGAGCGAATCGCTATTGCATCCCTGGCAAATCCAAGGGAGGAATTACTTTATACAGCGGGTCGGATCCGTCAGCTGGTAAGAAACCAGAAGCTTCGTTATGAGGAGATCGCGATTGTAAGTGGAAGTGCAAAAGCGTATGAGACGTATGTGGAAGAAGTGTTTACTCCATACGGAATTCCTATATTTACGGATGTAAAAGAAAACGTATATTTTCATCCGCTGACAGAGTGGGTACGGGCATTCTTAGAGATTTCAGAGAAAAATTATCAGTATGAGAGTGTTTTTCGCTATCTGCGTACCGGTCTGGCGGGATTTACCTGGGATGAGATCGATCTTTTGGATAATTATGTGCTTCAATACGGCATTCGTGGCTATAAAAAATGGGAAGCAAGATGGGTGCGTCCGATGCGTACCGGCGGTTCCGGAACCCGAACGGAAGAAGAGGAACTGGCTACGCTGCAATATCTGAACGAGCTGCGGGAACGTTTCCTGATACAGACGGAAGCATTTTATAAAACAAGTAAGAAGAAAGAATCAACCGTGCGGGAGCTTACAACTGTTCTGTATCAGCAGATGGCAGGACTGAATCTGCAGGGACAGTTAGAAGACAAGCAGAGGCAGTATGAAGAGGCACAAAATGAGGTGCAGGCTTCCCTGTATGGACAGATCTATCGGGTTGTGATCGATCTGCTAGATAAAACAGTAAAACTCCTTGGGGATGAAGCAATGCCGGTCAAAGAGTATGCGCAGATACTGGATGCTGGTTTTCAGGCTGCAAAGGTAGGCGTGGTTCCGCCGGGGGCAGACTGTGTGATCCTTGGCGATATCGAACGAACGAGACTGGATCATGTTAAAGTATTGTTTTTCCTTGGGGTAAATGACGGTGTTATTCCGCAGAATGCAGACCGTCAGAACCTGTTATCACAGTATGAGCGGGAACTGCTTTTAAAAGAGCAGATCGAACTTGCGCCTACTGCAAGAGAGCAGGTGTTTTTACAGAAATTTTACCTGTATCTGAATATGACAAAACCATCGGAAGCATTGTATCTGACCTATGCCCGGATGGACAGCATGGGAACTGCGCAGAAGCCGTCATATTTGATCACAACGATCTGTCGTATGTTCCCGGAACTTGCTGTCAGGGAAGTCCCGGCGGAAGAAGCGGGAGGCGTACTGACACCGGAGAACAGTGTGAAAGCGTATGTGCAGGGGCTTGGACAGGCAAAAAAAGGACAGTTGTCTGAAAACTGGAAGGTATTGCACCATTGGCGGATGTCAAAGGAACTGTACCGAAAGCAGACAGCGGCTCTGTTTGATGCAGCATTTTCTGTTTATGAAGAAGAACAGCTGAAGGAGCCTCTTGCAAGACAGCTCTATGGCAGTGTGCTGCATCAGTCGGTAACCCGCCTGGAGACATTTGCAAGGTGCGCCTGCGCCCATTTTCTGAAATACGGACTTCGGCTGCAGGAACGACCGGAATATACGTTTGAACCCACAGATATGGGAATGGTTTTTCATAATTCTTTAGAATGCTACAGCAGGAAAATGGAAGAGGCAGGGCTGGACTGGTTCGACATTACAAGAGAACAACAGCAGGAGCTTTTACAGCAGGCTGTGGAAGAGACTGTGCTGGGGATGGATACGGTTGTCCTGTCGGAAAATGCCAGAAGCAAATTTATGATTGAACGGATTTCCAATATCTTAGGCTGTAGCGTATGGGCGTTGACAGGACAGCTGCGAAAGGGAGAATTTCATCCGCTGGATTATGAAGTGGCATTTCGTCAGGAATTGCAGCTGAGAGAAGGAAAGATGCTGTTGGGCGGACGTATCGACCGTCTGGATATCTGCGAAAATGATCTGCAGCTGTATGTGAAGGTCATGGATTATAAATCCGGAAAGAAAAAGTTCAGCTTGCAGGATCTCTATGAGGGATTATCCATGCAGCTGATCCTATATATGACAGGGGCTGTGCAGCATCTGAAACGAAACCATGGGGGAAAAGATCTGATCCCGGCAGGGGTGCTGTATTATCATCTGGATCAGCCGGTCATAGACAGTGAACCAGGGATGGCTGAGGAACAGGTAGAACAGATGATGTTTGAAAAACTGCGGCCGGAAGGATTGGTTAATTCAGACCCGGCGGTAGTATCCCGTCTGGATCGTGAGATCACAGGAAAATCAGATGTCATACCGGTCACGTTGAATAAGGATGGAAGTCTCAGCAAGCGTGGCTGTTCGGTGGCGACCAGAGAACAGTTTGAACTGCTGGAAAAATATGCGGTTCTTAAAATGAAAGAACAGGGCGAACAGATTCTTTCCGGAAAGATTGCACCGCGACCGGTCAGCAGCAAAGATATAGATGGCTGTGAGTACTGTCCGTACCGGGAAATCTGTGAATTCGATCCACGGATTCCGGGATATGAACATCAGGAGATAGAGCCATTGTCCACCGAAGAGATCTGGAGACGGATCGAACAGAAAGTGAATGGAAGCGATGTATCGAATGGTAAGGAGTCGTAGCGTGAAAGATACTTTTTATATGGCTGCTTGTGCCATCATTAAATGGATGGAATGAAGATTAGTTTTGATAAGATGTAGAAAAATTCTGGAGGAAGTTAGACATGGAAATGAAATGGACGCAGGAACAGGAACAGGTCATTCATCTTCATAACAGAAATCTGCTGGTTTCTGCGGCAGCGGGATCCGGTAAGACGGCGGTTCTTGTAGAACGCATCATTCAGATGGTTACAGATCCGGAGCATCCGCTGGATATCGACCGTCTGCTGGTCGTGACGTTTACTAATGCGGCAGCAGCGGAGATGCGGGAGCGTGTGGGAGCAGCGATCGAAAAAGCTTTACAGTCAGATCCGGATAATGTGCATTTGCAGAGACAGTCAACATTGCTTCATAATGCGCAGATTTCTACGATACACCGGTTTGGACTCTCTGTGATCCGCAATCATTTTTATGAGATCGATCTGGATCCGGGATTCCGCATCGGGGATGAACGGGAGATTCGCATGCTTTGGGAAGATGTTCTGCGGGAAGTCATGGAAGATGCTTATGAAGAAGGGCGGGAACGCTTTTTACATCTGATCCGTACCTATGGAAATGTGAAGAATGATATGAATATCTGTCAGATGATATTGTCCATGGCAGATTATGCCCAGAGTTATCCATGGCCAAAGAAATGGCTGGAGGATTGTGTGGTACTGTATCGATGTACAACGATGGAAGAGATGGATCGCCAGCCCTGGATGCAGGAGTTCTGTCATTGGTTATCAGATATGATCCATGGCTTGCAGCAGCAGACGGAAAGGATACGACAGATCGTTCTGGAAGATGACGGACCATCGGCATATATGGAAGCCGTAGAATCCGATCTGACGCAGCTGGAATATCTGGCTGGAAGCAGCGGTTATGCGCAGTGGCAGCAGCGGATTGGGCAGATGTCTTTTAGCGCTCTTTCGCGAAAGAAACAGGTTTGTGACCCGGAGAAAAAAGAAAAAGTTAAGACGTTAAGGGATGAAGTGAAGAAGCACCTGAATGGTATAAAAAAAGATTATTTTTCGTATTCTCAGGAAGAACAGCTGGAAATGATCATGGAAGAACGTCCAATTATGGAGGAACTGGTGTATCTGACAGAACAGTTTCTGGGACGGTTTGCAGAAGCGAAGGCAGATCGAAATATGATCGATTTTTCGGATATTGAGCATTTTGCACTGCGGATTCTGGTGGACGAAGAGACCGGTAAATCTACTGCTGCGGCAAAAGAATATCGGGAGAAGTTTGCCGAGGTCATGGTAGATGAGTACCAGGACAGCAATTATGTACAGGAGGCAATCCTGACAGCAGTGTCCGGACAGGAAGAAGGGAAAAACAACCTGTTTATGGTAGGCGATGTAAAACAGAGCATTTATCGTTTTCGTCTGGCCAGACCGGAACTGTTCATGGAGAAATATGACAGCTATACGAATACGGACAGTGACTGCCAGAAGATCGATCTGCATATGAATTTCCGGAGTCGACCACAAGTGCTGGAATTTACTAATGAGATCTTTTACCATATCATGGATCGGGATATGGGAAATATCCGCTACGATGCGGCTGCTGCACTGTATCCGGGGGCATCCTATGTGGAATCGCAGGAAGAGATCGACACGGGACGCTTTACGCCGGAGATTCTTCGCATTACAGAAGATGCCGCAGATAGTGCAGATAAAGTGGAGACGGAGGCCCGGGTTACGGCTGCAAAGATTCGGGAAATGGTACAAAAGGACGGGTTCGCCTATAAAGATATGGTAATTCTTGTACATGCTCTGAAAGGCTGGAGCGAGACATTTGTGAAAGTATTTTCGCAGGAAGGGATTCCGCTGGTTACATCTTCAAAGTCCGGCTATTTTTCTGCGGTTGAAGTGCAGACTATGATACAGATGTTGAAAGTGCTGAACAATCCGAGGCAGGATATTCCATTGGCAGGGGTTATGGGGTCTGTGTTTGGAAACTTTACGCCGGAAGATCTGGCACTGATCCGGACGATGTATCCGGAGCAAAGTTTTTATGAGGCGGTCAGCGCTTTTGTTGCTGTCTGTGGAAATGCGAAAATTATAGAAAAAACATCAAGTGAACAGGAACTCCAGAATGTTGAAGAAGGATCAGAAACAGAACGGATAAAAATACAGGAAAAAATAGCAAAGAGTAAAAAGCTCCAGGATCTGCAGAAAAAGACAGCCGATTTCTGGAAGATGCTGCAGGGATTCCGCCAGCAGATTCCGGATACGCCAGTCCATGAGATCATTCAGCATATTTACCGGGATACCGGGTATCTGGATTATGTGTCTGCGCTTCCGGGAGGAGACCGCAGACGGGCAAATCTGGAAATGTTTCTGGAATTGTCTGCGTCTTATGAACAGACCAGTTATCAGGGGCTGTTTGATTTTATCCGCTATATCGAACAGATGCTGAAATATGAGCTGGATTACGGCGAGGCGGAACTGGTCAGCGAACAGGAAAATGCAGTGCGGCTTATGACGATCCACAAGAGTAAAGGACTGGAATTTCCCGTCGTATTTTTGTGTGGCATGGGGAAGGAATTCAATCTGATGTCATTAAAGGACCCGTTGATCTTTCATCCTTTATATGGAGCCGGACTTCGCTGGATGGATGTGCAGAATCATCAGAAACGCACCTGTCTGCCACGCCAGATCTTCGGACTGTTGGAAAAAAGGGAATTACTTGGCGAGGAACTGCGTCTGCTTTATGTTGCGCTGACAAGAGCCCGGGAAAAACTGGTATTAACAGGAATGACAGATGCTAAGACATTGTATGGCGGACAACAGTTAAAAACAGAGGAAACACTGTCTCTGTCAGAACGAATAAACGGAAAATGCTTTTTCGACTGGGTTATGCCGGTGGTGCTTGGTGCGGATATGAAGTGCAGGATTTCTCTGATCGATCAGGATGCTTATCAGCATATGCATCAGGATGTGGAAAAGCAGGAGTTTCTAAAGAAACAGGAACTGTTGCTGGAACTGGCAAAAACAGATCCTGCAGTCATAGAACAGATGGAAGAACAGATGCACTGGGAATATCCGTATCCGAAAAGCCGGATGCGCAAACAGAAAGTATCTGTTTCCGAAATCAAACGGCAGTATCAGAAAATGCAGGAGGATGATGCGGATAAACTTCTGAAAGAAGAAACGGAGTCGGTACCTTATGTTCCTGCTTTTTTGCAGGAGGAAGAAGAGGTATCAGGCGGCGCACTTTTTGGAACGGCAATGCATCGTTTTCTGGCCTGTATGGATTTTGTGAAATTACAGGAGCTTTTTCGGAAAGAGCATACGGAAGCTACGATCCGCACGTTTGTAGCGGAACAGATCCGGGAACTTACGGATGCGGGGCGGCTGCCATCCGAGATGGCCGGCCGGTTATCCCGGACAGGACTGTGCCGTTTTCTGGAAAGCGGCACTGCAAAAGAAATGGCAGTGGCTGCAGCAGATGGAGAACTCTTTCGGGAGAAGCCATTTATGATGTCGGTTCCGGCGGCTCAGGTCTGGGAAGATGCGGGCGATAAGGAACAGGTGCTGGTGCAGGGAATCGTGGATGTATTCTGGATCAGGGATGGAAAACTTTCTTTGCTGGACTATAAAACGGATCGGGTGTCAGATCCGGGAGAGCTGTTATCCCGTTATGATATACAGTTGAAATTATATGCAGAAGCCCTGGCAAGGGTATTTGATTGTTGTGAAATCAGCCAGATTCTGATATACTCTTTTCAGTTTCAAAACACGATTGTGGTAGAAGGAGATAAGAAAGAATGACGAAATGGATACTGGCATCCCAGTCTCCACGGCGAAAAGAGCTGTTAGAACAGATGGGCGTGCATTTCCGGATCTGCCCTGCCAGGGGAGAAGAGATTATAACAAAAACAGAACCGTCGGATATTGTAACGGAGCTGGCGGTTTTAAAGGCACAGGAAGTGGCTGACCGTATGCTGACAGAAGAGGAACAGGATCGAAAGCCTTCTCTGCCAGGCATGCTCGCTGGAAAACAGGAGCATGAATATCTGGTCATTGGCGCAGATACTATTGTGGCTTATCAGGGAACGATTCTCGGTAAACCAAAGGATGAGAAAGACGCCGTCCGTATGCTGACAATGCTTTCCGGACGGACGCATCAGGTATATACCGGTGTGTGTCTGATCTATATTGACGACCAGCATACAGAAGAATATCGGTTTTATGAAAAAACAGACGTGACCATGTATTCCATGTCTGCGAAAGAGATTACATCCTATGTCCGTACCGGAGAACCGATGGATAAGGCCGGTTCCTATGGCATTCAGGGAAGATGCGCGATCTATATCAAAGAAATCAAAGGTGATTATAATAATGTAGTGGGACTTCCAATTGCCCGTCTGTATCAGGAAATTAAGAAAAACTTGCCGGATGTGTACGCGGAAGTTTATGATGTGTAGATGATTTCAGAGATTGAGAAGGAGAAAACAATGGTTCGATATGAATATGATAAAGTGTGTATAGATACTTTTTTGAAAAAACAGTTGCAGCTGTTTCCGGAAACGGTAGCAGAGACACCGGAAGAGGCAGAGGATTTTCTGGATATGTGTATGGCAGCTGTGTGTGACACGATCAAAGATGTAAAAGAGCATCTGGATGCTTGCGGGGATATTTCCGGAATGAGCAAACAGGAGCTGGAAGAGGCAGAAGAAGTGTTCAAGCTTCCGGATGGACGATATCTGGTAGTAGATGCATAAGAACAATCGTCAGATTCTCATGACCATTGACGCTGTCAGCCAGGGCTGATGGTATTTGGAACACATGAAATATATATATTACGACTATTCATGTGGCTAGAAAAACTGGCGGAACGAGGTTTAACATGAAGAACAAAAAGATAAAACAGACAGTGCTGGCAGAGATTGTCAGTCTCTGTCTGGCGGGAGTCGTATTCATGAGCGGCTGCCAGCACAGTGGATCTGCTGTGTTCAAGATCGGAACAGACAGCTGTTCCGTGGCAGAGGCAAAGGTATTGCTTGTAAACTATCAGAATACATACGGCAGAGTGTATGGTATGGATCTGCTCAGCGACAATGGCGGAGAGGCAGAGAATCTGGAATTTTATATCAAAGATGCTGCAATCTCCAAACTGGCGCAGATCTATACGCTGGCATATATCGCCACAGACCATCAGATCACACTGTCTGACGACGAACAGGCAAAAGCGGAGCAGGCGGCATCCGCTTATTACGCTTCTCTGAATGAGAAAGAGAAAAAATATATGGATGTATCCGAAAAGGATGTGCAGGAACTGTACACCCATTGTCTGCTGGCGCAGAAAGCCTATGAAGAACTGACAGCGGAAGTGGGAGAGGAGGTCAGCGATGATGATGCCCGTGTCATGCAGTTGCAGCAGATCTGTGTCAGCAGTAAAGAAACAGCTGACCAGATCGAAGCAGCGCTTACACAGGGAAATTCTTTTGAACGTCTGGCTGCGGAGTATAATGAAGCTTCTGACGATATCGTATATGTGACAAGACATGATTTTCCGGATGAGACACAGCAAAATCAGGTGTTTTCCCTGCAAAACGGAGCATACAGTCCAGTGCTGGAGAACAGTGGAAAATATTATATCTACAACTGCATCAATAATTTTGAACAGCAACGCACCGAAGAAAATAAAGATACTGTTTTGGAACGGCGCAAACTGGAGGCTGTCAAAAGTGTATACGATGCCTATGTGAAGCGGGATGCGGCAAAACTGAATCAGAAAACGTGGGAAAAAGTATCACTGGAATCTGACAGTGAACTGACAAGTCAGGATTTTTTTGAAGTTTATGAGCAGTATTGCGGAACTTTTGAGGTACAGTATCTTACAAGAGGAGTCTGAGTATGAGAGAAGAGATGCAGGATACGGCGAAAGAACTTGCAGAAAAGATCATGGTATTTGCCAGAGATCAGGTCATGCTCTCCATGCGTTTTTTGAATCGGGCGCTCTTTCGGATGCCGGTTACGGAAAGTGATCAGATCAGTGCCTGGGCAGTGGATGGCGAGCGGGTCTATTATAATATGGAATATGTTCTGGCGGCATTTAAGAAAGAGAAAAATTCCTGTACCCGTGCGTATCTGCATATGATCCTGCATTGTATCTTCAGCCATCCCTTCCAGTATGAAAAAATGGAGCGGGACTGCTGGGATCTGGCGACAGATCTTGCGGTCGAGCATACGATCATGGGGCTTCATCTGCCGGATACTTCTGTGGATGCGGATTTTGCAAATAAGAAAAAGATGGCAAAGCTGCAGGAAAAGATTCCGATTTTTACAGCGGAAAAGATTTATCGTTATATGCTGGATCATCCACAGGAAGCACAGGAATGGCTGGAGCAGGCAGAAGATTTTGAATGGGACGATCATCGCAAATGGATTCCAGTCAAAGAAGTGGATGCCCTTGACCGAAAAGGCGATGCTTATACCAAAGATACCAAGACCGGAATGACCGGCTGTCATGAGGCTGACAGCGGCGAAGAGGGCGAGCAGGAAGAAGTCGATGAAGCGCTGGTGGGGCAGCGGTCAAGTGAATGGCAGGATATCAGCCAGCATGCCAAGACGGATCTGGAGACATTTTCCAGAGAACAGGGGTTTGGCGCAGGAGATCTTCTTCTGAATCTCAAAGAGAGTCTGCGGGATCGGTATGATTACGGCGAATTTCTGCGAAAGTTTGCAGTTATGGGCGAAGAGATGCATATCAATGATGACGAGTTTGATTATATTTATTATACCTATGGTCTGGAACTGTATGAAAATATGCCGCTGATCGAACCGCTGGAATATCGGGAAAATAAGCGTATCCGGGAATTTGTTATTGCCATCGATACATCTGGTTCCTGTCAGGGAAAGACTGTGGAACGTTTTCTCCGGAAGACATATTCCATATTAAAGAGCACGGAGAGTTATTTTGCCAGAGTCAACATCCACATTATTCAATGTGATTCCAAGATCCAGAGAGACGTAAAGATTACAAGCAATGAAGAATTTGAAGCCTATATGGAGGATGTGGAGCTGTCCGGTTTTGGCGGAACGGATTTTCGACCGGTGTTTGAATATGTGGATGGACTGATCCGCCGTCATGAATTTCAGGATCTGAAGGGAATGATCTATTTTACCGATGGAAAAGGAACATTTCCGGAACGGATGCCGGATTATCAGACCGCATTTGTATTTATTGAAGAAGGATTTTCCATTCCGGAGGTGCCATCCTGGGCGATCCGGCTTGTATTACAGGAGGATGACGTATGAATATACAGGAAGCAAAAGAACAGATAAAGAAAGCTGTACAGATCTATCTCATGAAAGATGCCTATGGAGCCTATCGGATTCCCATTGAGCGGCAGCGCCCGGTATTCCTTCTGGGAGCGCCGGGAATCGGCAAAACAGCAGTCATGGAGCAGATCGCGCAGGAAATGGATATTGCGCTGGTGTCTTATTCCATGACTCATCATACGAGACAGAGTGCCCTGGGACTGCCATTTATCAGTCATAAAAATTATCAGGGACAGGAGTTTGACGTTTCTGAATATACCATGAGTGAGATCGTTGCTTCTGTCTATGAGGCGATGGAAAAGAGTGGGAAGAAAGAAGGCATCCTTTTCCTGGATGAGATCAACTGCGTGTCTGAGACATTAGCGCCGTCCATGCTGCAGTTTTTGCAGTATAAGACATTTGGTAAACATAAGATCCCACAGGGCTGGGTCGTTGCGACGGCAGGAAATCCACCGCAGTTCAACCGTTCCGTCCGGGAATTTGACATTGTTACCATGGATCGTATGAAAGTGTTGGAAGTGGAAGCAGATTATGAGACATGGAGAAAATATGGAATCAATAAAGGTATTCACGGGTCGATCCTTACCTATCTGGATATTAAAAAAGGCGATTTTTACTGCATTGAAAATACGGTAGATGGAAAATCCTACGTTACAGCCCGTGGATGGGAAGATCTGTCTGAGACAATCTATCTGTACGAGGAGCAGCATTTTCCGGTGGATGAGACACTGATCGGTCAGTATCTGCGGAACAAACGGATCGCAAGAGAATTTGCTTCTTATTATGATCTGTATCAGAAATATAAGAAGGATTACCGTGTGCAGCAGATCCTTTCCGGCGAAGCAGATAAAGAAATCAAAAACAGGGCGAAACAGGCGGGCTTTGATGAACGTCTTTCTCTGATGGGATTGCTTCTGGATGCGTTACAGCTGAAGATTCGGGAAAATGTGGAACTGGAAGATGCGATGCGTGGTCTGCTGAAAGTGTTAAAACAGGTTAAATCAGATCTGGGGACGCTGGAAGGACAGATTACCGGAGAAGAAATCCTGGCTGTTTTACAGAAAGCAGAAGTGCAGCAGCAGACAGAGATGGAACAGGAAGATCAGGCAAATGCCCTTTCTTCGGATGCGGCACGGGCATATCATCTGACGATCCAGACCTTGCGGAACGAAGCGAAAGAGATCCGTCTGGCAGGAATTACAGATCCACAGAAGGCCTTTGTGCAGATTAAAGAGCACTTTGACCAGAAGGTACAGCAGATGCGCCAGGACAGCGTACAGATCAGCAAAGAACTGTCTAATCTGTTTGACTTTGCAGAAAAGATTTTTGGCGATGGTAATGAGATGCTGGTTCTGGTTACAGATTTAACCGTAAACTATAACAGCGCAAAATTCATCAGTCAGAAGGGCTGCAAAGAATACTATAAATATAACAAGAAGTTTCAGATCTATGAGAGACAGCAGGAAATAGCAGATGTTATGGAACAATTACAGATATAAGATGGCAGAAGATGATACAGTGCATATTCTGCAGTATCAGGGCGAGGAACTTACGGTAAAGATCCCGGAGCAGATCGATGGTTGCCCGGTTACGGAAATTGGTCGCGAAGCGTTTTTGGAATACGGCATGGCGATAGAGACCATTGAAGTTCCGGGAAGTGTAAAAGTGATCCGGGAAGGTGCATTTCGTATGTGTCTGAGTTTGCGGGAGCTGGTTTTGCATGAAGGTCTGGAGCTCATTGAAGGAGGCAGCCTTGCGGTGTCGCCACTGGAAAAGCTTACGATTCCTTCTACCGTAAAAATGATCGAAAATGCATATGAGCTGGGGGAGTTGCCATGGGAGATATCTGAGAAGAATCCGTGGTACTTTTCGGATGGTTACGGACTGTATCATCGGGCAGACAATGTACAGGAATTGGTTCTTGTACAGAAAAATGATGCAAGGACGGACTATGAGATTCTGGATGGTACGACAGAAATCGGGAAAGAATGCTTCAGTGGACATGCATTTATTGAAAAGGTAAGCTGCCCGGAGAGCCTGCATTGTATCGGCGAAGATGCCTTTGAAAGCTGCCAGTCATTAAAGGAGCTCCATTTGAATCAGGGTCTGGAAGAGATCCGGGAAGATGCATTCAGTTACTGCATTGCACTAAAAGAACTGTTTCTGCCTGCTTCTCTGACAGAGATAGGGGAGAAAGCGCTGACCAATACTTATGGTTGGAGTGACAGTGTCAGTGGAATCTCAAAGATCGTTGCAGATCAGCGGAATCCGGTTTACCGGACGGATGAAAATGCCTTATTCCAAAAAAATATCTTAATCAAATATTTTGGCGATAAGATTTCCTATGAGATTCCGGAAACGGTTACGCAGATTGGCTGGTGCGCTTTTCGCAGGGCAGGTATTCATACATTAATTTTAAAAGAATCGGTGCAATGTGTGGAAGAAAAGGCTGTCATGGAGTGCCGTCGTCTGGAATGGATTCTGCTTCCGGATGAAGGCGGTATACTCTATGTGCCGCAGGCACCGGTTTACCGGAAGGATGAAGTCGGCGCTCTGTTGGGAGACAGGGAAAAATTGCAGGGGTATCTTTTTGACTATGCTGGATATGATGCACTGTTTGATACCTACTTTTTCCTTGCGGATAAAGCGGGGATGGCATGCTGCCGGTTAAAATCGCCGGTATTGTTGTCAGAGCAGATGCGCCAGACTTACGATGGCTATATCCGGGAACATCTGGAGGAAATCCTGCTGGATATCGGACAGAGAGAGGACCTGGAGCGGTTGTCTGATCTGGCGGAACTTGGATATCTTACGGAAGATAATATGGATTTTTGCGTGGATGTCATCGGACGGGTACAAAATGCAAAACTTACCGGATATCTGCTGACCTGGCAGCAGGAACATTTTGGTACGTTGGAGTTTGATTTTTCATTATAGTTTTTTGTGTCGTATATGGTAAGGCAGCGAGCATTACAGAAAGCAGTTGTATTATAAATGGATGACATAAAAGAGAACTGTTATATTTAGCGAAATGAATGAAAAAATATAAAAAAAGATGTTGACAGCTAGCGAAGGTCTATGTATAATAGACTGAGTGTGATTAGAGAAATATTGCGGATGGAGGTGTAAATATGTCTATTTGTCCAAAAAATAAATCTTCTAAAGGAAGAAGAGATAGAAGAAGAGCAAACTGGAAAATGACTGCTCCGACTTTAGTAAAATGCAGCAAATGTGGAGAACTTATGGTTCCTCACAGAGTTTGTAAAAACTGTGGATCCTATAATAAAAAGGAAATCATTGCTGTTGACTAATTGACGGAAATAGCTGTTAAAAGTGATAGCAGACAACAGGGGCTGTTGCATGCTGGATGATATTTCATCTGTCATGCAACGGCCCTTTGTTTGTTTCCCGAATGTTTATGCACGTTTTAACTATTTTTATAAAAATGAAAATGTATGATAAAGACGACAGAAAAAACATTAAAAATAATGAATGATATAAAATATGCCACAGGAAAAAGGTGGCAAAATGGAGAGTTTAATGAAAAATAAGAAAATACTGATCATTTTGATCATTTGTATCTGTGCGGCACTGGTCGTTATTTTTGCAGTCCGCTCTGCTACCGAATCAAAAATGCGTGTCCTTTCTCCGGATAAAGTAAAAAGCATGGAAGAAATACAGGAGTAAAACATTTCAGGAAAAGCATGGAAGCACTACTGGTATAAATGATTTCGAGAAGAGCATAGAAGAGTTGCCAGGGAAAAACGTGGCGTAGAGTACACACAGAAATGGCAGGACTTTACTTCTGGATAATCCTATAGTAAAATTGAAATGTTATATTGAGAGAACCTGGATCAATAATGGAGGAAAACATGTCTGAAATGATCAAAATCGTAGTAGATGCCATGGGCGGTGACAATGCCCCGGCTGAGATTGTAAAAGGTGCAGTGGAAGCTGTACAGCAGCGTCCGGATATCAAAGTCATTCTGACCGGACAGGAAGCAGCAGTAAATGCAGAATTAAGCAAATATTCCTATACAAAAGAGCAGATAGAAGTAGTAGATGCCCCGGAAGTTATTGAAACGGCCGAACCGCCGGTTATGGCGATCCGAAAAAAGAAAAATTCTTCCATCGTGCTGGGTATGGGGCTTGTGAAAAAAGGCGAGGCGGATGCATTTGTCTCAGCCGGAAGCACAGGCGCCGTATTGGTAGGCGGACAGGTTCTGGTGGGCAGGATCAAAGGCGTGCAGAGACCGCCACTTGCTCCATTGATCCCTACAGAGACCGGCGTCGCTCTTCTGATCGACTGTGGCGCTAATGTGGATGCAAGACCGTCTCATCTGGTGCAGTTTGCGCAGATGGGTTCCGTTTATATGGAAAATGTAGTAGGAATTAAAAATCCTAAGGTAGCGATCTTAAATATCGGAGCAGAAGAGGAAAAAGGCAATCAGCTGGTAAAAGAGACATTTCCATTGCTGAAAGAATGCAAAGGGATTAATTTTATCGGAAGCATCGAGGCAAGAGAGATTCCGCATGGTCAGGCGGATGTCATTGTTACCGATGCATTTGCGGGAAATGTCGTACTGAAACTGTACGAGGGTGTTGCATCTACCTTATTGAAGAAAGTAAAAGAAGGACTGATGTCTTCTCTTCGCAGTAAGATCGGTGGA
This sequence comes from uncultured Roseburia sp., assembly GCA_900557275.1. Next base: position 38,120 of record USRX01000011.1, on the reverse strand, counting down.
ATGCTGATCAAACCGGCGCTGAAACAGACCCTGAAAGCGTTCGATGCATCCCAGTATGGCGGAGCACCGCTGCTTGGACTGAATGGTCTTGTTGTAAAAACTCATGGCAGCTCCAATGCCAACGATGTGAAAAATTCTATCATCCAGTGTGTGACCTTTAAAGAACAGGATATCAACGGAAAGATTAAAGAGTATATTCAGCAGTCTGCGGAGGAAAAAGATGGAATTTGATAAATTTCGTGAGATTGTTTCAGAAGTTTTGGAAATCGGAATGGAAGAAGTGATAGAGCAGGCATTGCTGGTGGATGATCTCGGAGTAGATTCCATGGAACTGATGGATATTTTGCTTCGGACAGAGGAAGTATTTGACGTTATGCCGGACGTCGATCCTTCCCTGACCGACATCCGGACGGTAGGAGATGCCTACCGTTCTTTTGTTGTATCTGCAGGTAAAAATGCCTGACTGGTAATCAGGATAATAAACAGATATGATCAGAAATCTTCGAACAAAACAGAAGGTTCTGGTTTTGCATAAATAGAGTAAAGGAGAGTGGACATGGAAGCGTTAAAAGAATTTCAACAGAAAATAGGATATACCTTTCAGCAGGAAGGACTGCTCCGTCAGGCGTTGACCCACAGTTCTTATGCAAATGAGAAACATATGAAGAAGCTTTCTGATAATGAGCGTCTTGAGTTTTTGGGAGATGCCGTATTAGAGATCATCAGCAGTGATTATCTGTATCATCTGCACAGAGACTGGCCGGAAGGAGAACTTACAAAAGTCAGAGCCAGCATCGTATGTGAACAGACACTGGCATTTTGTACTAGAAAGATCCAGATGGGAGATTATCTGTTACTTGGAAAAGGAGAGAACCTGACCGGTGGAAGAAAGAGAAAATCCATTTTGTCAGATGCGTTTGAGGCTGTGATCGGAGCCATTTATTTGGATGGTGGTTTTGCTAATGCAAAGGAGTTCGTACATCGTTTTGTAATGGACGATATTGAACATATGCAGCTCTTTTATGATAGCAAGACTATCCTGCAGGAGATCGTTCAGGCAGATGAGAGAAACGGCGAACTGAATTATCAGCTGGTAGCAGAGGAAGGTCCGGATCATGATAAACGTTTTATTGTAGAAGCATGTATCGGAACTCATGTCATCAGTCATGGAGAGGGTCATACGAAAAAAGCGGCAGAACAGGAAGCAGCTTATCAGGCAATTCTGAAACTGAAACCGGAGATGAAAAAAAAGAAGTAGACAAAGGAGAACAGTATGTATCTGAAAAGTATAGAGGTACACGGTTTTAAATCTTTTGCCAACAAGATTTTATTTGAATTTCACAACGGAATTACGGGAATTGTAGGCCCGAATGGAAGTGGAAAAAGTAATGTTGCGGATGCGGTCCGCTGGGTGTTGGGCGAACAGAAAGTCAAGCAGCTGCGAAGCACCAGTATGCAGGATGTAATCTTTGCCGGTACAGAGAACCGGAAACCCCAGAGCTATGCATATGTAGCGATCACACTGGACAATTCTGACCATCAGCTGCCGTTGGATTATGAAGAAGTAACGGTGGCACGAAGGGTATATCGTTCCGGAGAGAGCGAATATCTGATCAATGGTTCCGCTTGCAGACTGCGTGATGTCAATGAATTATTTTATGATACCGGTATCGGTAAAGAGGGATATTCCATTATCGGACAGGGCCAGATTGACAAGATTCTGAGCGGAAAGCCGGAAGAACGCAGGGAGCTGTTCGATGAAGCAGCAGGAATCGTAAAATTCAAACGTCGAAAACAGACGGCACAGAGGAAACTGGAAAATGAACAGCAGAATCTTGTGCGCGTCAATGATATCTTATCAGAGCTGGAAAAACAGCTGGCGCCTCTGGAACGTCAGTCAGAGACGGCAAGAACCTATCTGAAAAAAAGAGAAGAACTGAAAGAATGCGATATTCAGCTTTTCGGGATAGAAGCAGAACGGATCAGCGAGCAGTTGAAAGAGAATGAAGGCAGTCGGAAGATTGCCGGGGATCAGCATCAGGAAGCTCAGAAAAAGCAGGAAGAGGTGCGCACCGGTTCAGAGCAGATGGAGCAGGAGATTGCCCAAAATGAACAGCAGATCGAACAGATCCGACAGGAACTGAGCAATGCCGGGATGACCCGGGAAAAACTTGAAGGACAGCTGAATGTCCTTCAGGAGCAGATCCATGGGGCGCAGCAGAATCGGGAGATACAGAAACTCCGGTTGCAGGCGATCGACAACGATCTGAAACAACGGGAGCAGTCCCGACAGGAGTATGAAAAAGAACAGGCTGAATGCCTTGCAATCCTGCAGGGGATCGAGGAACGGAAACAGGCGATCTACGGAGAACTTTCCAAGGTACGAAATCAGGCAGCTTCATATGAAAGCCAGATAGAAGACAACAGAAAGAGCAGTATTGACCTGTTGAATCAGAAGGCGGTTTTCAGCGGAGAACAGAAACGACTGGATACCATGCTGGAACAGATCTCTATTCGAAAAGCTGCGTTGAATCAGCGCCTGCTGGAACAGCAGAGTACAGAAGTAGATCTGCAGAAGAATCTCCAGAGCTTTCAGGAAGCCTACGATCAGGTTTGCCAGAAGATCACAGAACAGCAGAAGCTGGAAGTGCAGATCGGGCAGAAGCTGGATGAGTGGAGAGTAAAAGAGCGCACCGCTGTCACACAGCTGGAAGAAGCAAAGAACCACTATCATAAAGATGCTTCCCGCCTGGAGTCCATGCGAAATATTGCAGAACGTTATGATGGATATGGTAACAGTATTCGCCGGGTTATGGAACAGAAAAACACCGTATCCGGCATTCATGGCGTTGTCGCTGATCTGATCCGTGTGGAGAAAAAATATGAGACAGCCATCGAGACAGCCCTTGGCGGAAGCATTCAGAATATCGTTACGGAAGATGAAACTACGGCAAAACAGATGATCGCTTATCTGAAGGAACACCGGTACGGTCGTGCCACATTTCTTCCGTTGACAAGTGTTAAAAAGAGGGATAATTCTCTGCGGACGGATGTATTGCAGGAAAACGGCGTGATTGGTTATGCGGATACGCTGGTGCATACCGCAGACCGGTATCAGGGGATCGCAGGGTATCTGCTTGGCAGAACACTGGTGGTGGATCATATCGATCATGCCATCGGACTGGCACGAAAATATCGTTATTCCCTGCGGATCGTAACGCTGGAGGGAGAATCCCTGCAGCCCGGCGGTTCCATGACCGGTGGTGCTTTCCGAAATAACAGCAATCTGCTGGGAAGAAGCCGTGAGATTTCCGTTCTGGAAAAAAGCGTACTGGATTTAAAGACGCAAATGCAGGAAACAACTGTCCGTCTGGAAGATATCCGCACAGCAAGAGAGCTTCTGAAAGAAGATCTGTCAGAGGTTCGGGAAAGCATACAAAGCGCCCGTCTGGAACAGAATACGGCAAGGATGAATCTGGAACGACGACAGGACGAACAGAAACAGCAGGCAGAATTTTATGCCGACATTCAGAAAGAAAACTGCCAGCTTCAGCAGCAGACAGAAGAGATCCGTGCAGAGCAGGAGGCTTTGCGGGAGAAAAAGTCGGATTCCGCAGGAATAGAAGAGGAACTGCAGGAAGAGAATCTTATTTTACAGGAGAAACTGGATCAGCTCCAGAAGGAGATTCAGACAGGGCAGCAGCGCCAGTCGGAAATCCTGATGGAAGAATCTTCTGCTCGCCAAAAGGAAGTATTTTTACGGGAAAATCTGGAACATATCCGGGAAGAAATAGAAAAGCTTCTCCGGGAGCAGTCACAGATCCATATAAGTTCTTCCAATCAGGAAGCAGAGACCAGGCAAAAACAGCAGGAGCAGTCACAGATCCGTGACAGGATTGCGGCTGCTACACAGAAACATACGGAGCAGGAAGCACAGTTAAAAGTACTTCAGGAAGAGAAGGAAACACTTGCAGCGTCCTATAGGGAATATTTCAGGCAGCGGGAAGACATCACGCAGCAGATCAGCCGTCTGGAGCAGGAGATCTTTCGTCTGGAAAGCCAGAAGGAGAAACTGGAAGAGTCTATGGAACATCTGACCAGCTATATGTGGGAAGAATATGAGCTGACCCTGCATGCGGCAGATGTGAAAGAACAGGAAGTGACAGCTAGCCCGTCCGAGATCCGCAGCCGTATTACCGATCTGAAAAACGAGATCCGCAGGCTTGGCAATGTCAATGTCAATGCCATTGAAGAATATAAAGAAGTGTCGGAGCGTTTTGCATTTATGGATACCCAGCGCAACGATCTGGTGGAAGCGGAAAAGACATTGCAGGGAATCATCCAGGAACTGGATGAAGGTATGCGCAAACAGTTCCATGAAAAATTTGCAGAGATCCAACGGGAATTTGATCTTGCATTTAAAGCGCTTTTTGGCGGCGGAAAAGGAACGCTTACACTAACCGATGGGGAAGACGTACTGGAATGCGGCGTCAGCATTACAGCACAGCCTCCGGGAAAAAAACTGCAAAATATGATGCAGCTTTCCGGTGGCGAAAAAGCGCTGACAGCCATTGCACTGTTATTTGCTATTCAGAACTTGAAACCATCGCCCTTCTGTCTCTTAGATGAGATTGAGGCAGCGCTGGACGATTCTAATGTAGATCGTTTTGCCGGATATTTACATAAACTGACGAAAAATACGCAGTTTATCATCATTACCCATCGACGGGGAACTATGAATGCGGCAGACCGTCTCTATGGTATCACAATGCAGGAAAAAGGCGTATCCACACTGGTATCGGTAAATCTTATCGAGAAGGAACTGGATGCCTGATAGGCATATCATTTATTATAATGGGAGTGTGCAGAAATAATGAATAGCTACGTTGGATATTATGCACAGATATTGGACAACATCGTGTAATAACACTTAGTGAGAAAGTCTGTAACGAGTATTGTGTACAGGGATTTGTAGTATCAGAGTATGGTGTTTTTATCATTATAAAAAAGTTTACAGATTAAAAGATAGCACAGAAAGTAAAGGAACAGGATATGAGCGAAGAGAAGAAAGGCTTTTTTAAACGACTGGTAGCCGGTCTGACAAAGACCAGAGATAATATCGTATCCGGATTTGAGTCTGTATTCAGCGGATTCAGCCGGATTGATGATGATTTTTATGAAGAGCTGGAAGAAATTCTGATCATGGGTGATATCGGCGTCCATGCCACAGAGGAGATTTTGGAAAGTCTGAAAGAGAAAGTAAAAGAGAATAAGATCAAAAACCCGGCAGACTGTAAAGAACTCCTAATCTCCAGCATCAAAGAACAGATGGATGTGGGCGAGACAGCATATCGTTTTGAACAGGAAAAATCTGTCGTGCTGATCATCGGTGTAAACGGTGTTGGGAAAACGACTACGGTTGGAAAACTTGCAGGAAAGCTGAAATCACAGGGGAAAAAGGTCATTCTTGCAGCGGCAGATACGTTCCGTGCCGCAGCGGGCGAGCAGCTGGTAGAATGGGCGAACCGTGCCGGTGTGGATATCGTCAGCGGACAGGATGGCGCAGATCCGGCAGCCGTTGTTTATGATGCGGTACAGGCAGCAAAGGCGAGAAAGGCAGATGTTCTTTTGTGTGATACAGCCGGACGTCTTCACAATAAAAAGAACCTGATGGAAGAGTTAAAGAAGATCAACCGCATCTTGGAGAAAGAATATCCGGATGCATACCGTGAGACGTTGGTCGTTCTGGATGGAACAACAGGTCAGAATGCGCTTGCACAGGCAAAACAGTTCAGTGAAGTGGCAGAGATCACAGGTATCGTACTGACAAAGATGGATGGAACAGCCAAAGGCGGTATCGCCGTAGCAATCCATTCAGAACTGGGGATCCCGGTAAAATATATCGGTGTGGGCGAGACGATCGATGATCTGCAGAAATTTGATGCAGACCAGTTCGTAGATGCATTATTTGATATAGATCCGGATGCACTTGACATTCAGGTAGATCTGTCAGAAAATGAGACAGATGAAGAGCAGGAGTAATCTTTCAGGTAAACAAAACAAAAGGAGTGCAACAAAATGGAAATGTTATCTTTAAAGGCTTTTGAGGAAGCCAGTGAAATTGTAAAACAGGTAACACAGGAAACAAAACTGGTTTACAGCGAGTATCTCAGTGAGCAGACCGGCAACAAGGTTTATTTAAAACCGGAAAACATGCAGCGCACCGGTGCCTATAAAGTCCGTGGCGCTTACTATAAGATCAGTACCCTTTCCGATGAGGAAAGAGAGAAAGGTCTGATTACAGCATCCGCAGGCAACCATGCCCAGGGTGTTGCTTATGCGGCAAAACATTTCGGAGTAAAGGCAACGATCGTAATGCCGACCACTACACCGCTGATCAAAGTAAACCGTACCAAAGGATATGGTGCAGAAGTGGTTCTGCATGGCGATGTCTACGATGAGGCATGCGCAAAAGCTTATGAGCTTGCAGAAGAGCATGGATATACGTTTATCCATCCATTTGACGATCTGGCAGTTGCTACCGGACAGGGAACTATCGCTATGGAGATCTTCAAGGAACTTCCTTTGGTAGATTATATCCTCGTGCCGATCGGTGGTGGCGGACTTGCCACCGGCGTATCCACACTTGCCAAACTGTTGAACCCGAAGATCAAAGTCATCGGTGTGGAACCGGAAGGCGCAAGCTGTATGAAAGCATCTCTGGAAGCAGGAAAAGTAGTGACTTTGCCGATGGTAAATACCATTGCTGATGGTACTGCCGTGAAGACGCCGGGAAACAATATTTTCACATATATTCAGCAGAATCTCGATGACATCATTACGGTAAAAGATGATGAACTCATTGTTGCTTTCTTGGATCTTGTAGAAAATCACAAGATGATCGTGGAAAATTCCGGTCTGCTGACGGTTGCAGCCCTGAAGCATCTGAATGTAGAGGACAAAAAGGTCGTATCTATCTTAAGCGGTGGAAACATGGATGTCATTACCATGTCTTCTGTTGTACAGAAAGGTCTGATCATGCGTGATCGTATCTTTACCGTTTCTGTTCTCCTTCCGGATAAACCGGGCGAACTTTCCCGGGTATCTGCGATTATTGCACAAGAGCAGGGAAATGTTATCAAGCTGGAGCACAACCAGTTTGTCAGCACCAATCGAAATGCGGCAGTGGAGCTTCGTATCACACTGGAAGCATTTGGTACAGAGCATAAGCAGCAGATTATCGCTGCATTGCAGAAAAACGGTTATCGTCCGAGAAGCGTACAGGCAACTCTTTAAACGGTGTGTCTGGATAAGTAGATCCAGGCGGTCAGTGACGTGAAGATCTGGCTTGCCAGCATGCCCCACAGATATCCGCGGATTCCGATCATTGGAACAAAATAAAAGATACAGAAGATCCGAATGCAGCTTCCGATAATGTTTAAGGCAAGCACTGTTTTTGGCTTTCCAAATCCGTGTAAAATGCTGCAAAGTGTACCGGACAGAAACAGAAACGGGCTGATCCAGGATAAGGTGCGGATATAGACGCCGGCCAGATGATTCCCAAACAGGAAGACGCCGATATAAGAACCACCAAGTAAGAACAACAGCGTGCATAAAAATCCGAAAACCAGAGAAGATTCGATGGTTTTTCGGATGAGATGCGCAATCTGTTGTTCTTTTTTTTCGGCCTGGGCTTTTGCAATCTCCGGCAGCAGCATGGCAGACAGGGAATTGCTCAGTACCGCTGGAAACATGATCGTGGAAAATACCATGCCGGTCAGGATGCCGTAGACGCTCAGGGCATCCTCAGAAGAATATCCAAAGGAACGCAGGCTTAACGGGATCAGGATATTTTCCAGACTTTGCGCCAGACTGAGGGAGACACGGTTTATTGTCAGTGGAATCGCCATGGAACATAGATTGCTGGTTCGGGCTTTCAGGTCGTAAAAAGCTTTAGTTGTTATTTTTTGGAAAGCAGATTTTTGGAAAGCAGATTTTTGGAAAACAGTATTTTTTTTCGCAGACAGTGCAGTCAGGGAAAACAGGGCAGAAGCAACCTCGCCAAATACAAGTCCCCACACGGCGATGGCAGCTGTAAATTCCTGCTGCTGTTCTGTTAGGATACTGCATACCAGCCAGACGCCAAGGACACGGATCAGCTGTTCCACTAACTGGGAAGCAGAAGGAATCCCGGCTTTTTTGCGTCCGTAGTAATATCCGCTGATGCAGGCGTGGATACAGGCGAAGGGGATTGCCACCGCCATGATGCGAAGTAGGGGTTCACAGCGTGCTTCGCCCAGCAGATGCAGACTCAGAAAATCAGCATACCGAAACAGAAAAATTGCACAGCAAAACGAAAGCACAAGGGAGAGTGTTGTGCCGATCGTCAGATAGCTTCGGGCGATACGGTCTGTTTTAGAAGAAGCGGTATACCGTGAGATTGCCGTCTGCAGTCCGCCACAGGACAGGGCAAGGCAGAACGCAAACAGTGGAAAAATAAGCTGATAAATGCCAAGCGCCTCTGCACCAATCGTGCGGGAGAGGAATATTTTATAGAAGAAGCCAATAAAGCGGCTGAGGGTACCGGCAAGCGTCAGAATCAGAGTACCTTTGATCAGACTGCTCCGGAAAAGCTTGAATTTCATACAGACGACACCAGCATGTTTTTTATCAGTATATGGCAGTTGAAGAAAAACAGAACCAGAGAATACAGAGAAAAGACTGGGGTGTGGGAAAATGATGTGATATTAAAATGAGTGTAAATTATAATAGAAAACAGATCAGCAGAAGGAGAACGGCATGGGAAGAATGATATATCTGGATCATGCGGCAACGACACGCCCATATCCGGAAGTAGTGGAAGCGATGCTTCCATTTTATAAATTGTATTATGGAAATGCATCCTCTGGCTATGAACTTGGGGCAGACAGCAAGGATGCGATATGGGAAGCCAGAGTTAAAGTAGCTAAAACCTTGCGGGTCAGACCGGAAACCATTTATTTTACATCCGGGGGAACGGAAGGCAATAACTGGGTACTGCGAAAGATCACACAGCGATATCCATCTGGCGGATGCCATGTGATTACCAGCAGCATCGAACATCCGGCAATCTTAAAGACCTGTGAAGATCTGGAATCGCAGGGAGTACAGGTCACACGGCTTTCCGTAGATCACAATGGTGTTGTGAATCTGAAGGAATTGCAGCGGAGTGTGCGGAAAAATACGGTACTGATCTCTGTGATGTATGCCAATAATGAGATCGGAACCATCGAACCGATCCGGGAGATTGGTCAGTTTGCATCAGCCAGAGGGATACTGTTTCATACGGATGCGGTACAGGCATATGGACATGTGCCATTGTATCCGGCACAGATGAAGGTCGATTTTCTGACAGCCAGCGGACATAAATTCTGCGGACCGAAGGGGACGGGATTTCTGTATATCCGTAATCCGAAAAAGATCCAGTCCTTTATAACTGGTGGAAGTCAGGAAATGGGTTTGCGGGCAGGTACGGAAAATGTGCCCGGTATCGTGGGAATCGGAGAAGCAGCACGGATCAGCGGAGAATATCTGGAAGCTCATGGTATGCAGATCAGCCGTCTGAGGGATTACATGATCAGCAGTCTGAAGAAGGAAATCCCCGGTGTGCAGATCAATGGGCATCCTCATCGGCGTTTGCCAGGAAATGTGAATATCTGTCTGCCGGGCATGGACGGTGCAGCTATTGCGGCAATCCTGGATATGGACGGCATCTGTGTGTCGTCAGCCTCAGCCTGTTCCACAGGCAGCAATAAGCCTTCCCATGTGCTGAAAGCCATCGGAAGAACAGACTGGGAAGCGATGGGTGCCCTTCGTCTGACGCTGGGGGAAGAGAATACAAAAGATGAGCTGGATCAGGCAGTAGAATCTCTGAAGCGGGCTGTAGAGAGTCTTGGCGGTATCCGGTAGAAGAATGTTAAGGAACGATTTTGCGTGTAATAAAAATGAACTGATGAAATATGAATAGGAGTTTATATTTCGTCAGTTCATTTTAATATCCATTCAACTGTTTTTAAGCCAGCGGAACACAAGGTTATGAAAATAAGGACACTATTTAAAACTGGCAGAATGAACATTCTGTGCATAATTTAAAATTGTAAGGAGTGCTTTAAAGTTGTCAAAGCGGTAAAAATACAGGCTTGCGTTTTTTATAAACGGTATAACTGTCAAAACCACAGGATTTTAACAATGCCGGAATCTTATCAAAATCCCATGCAATCTGTTCCAGCGCATGTCCGTCAGCACCAATGGTCAGCAGACGTCCGCCCAGTTCGTGATACCGTGAAATGATCTCCTCACAGGGGTTCGGATGTCCAAGCCCGTATTTGAAACCGGCGGTATTTACCTCCAGTGCCTTGTCTATGCGGATCAGCGTCTTTAAGATTTCATCCAGCACTTCTGCATAAGCAGCATAGTTATAATTTTTATTTTTGTCCGGACCATAACGCACGACATAGTCAATATGCCCATAAGCGTCAAAGTCAGAAAACGCTTCCAGATTCTCCAGAATAGAAGAAAAATATTCTTCATAAGCTTCTTTTTCCGTGCGTCCTTCATAGTAGTGCGGATAGTACGGATCTATGCCATGGACGACATGGGAAGAACCGATGACAAAATCAAACGGCATAGAAGCGGTAATGGTCTGTAACTTTTCAGACAGATGAGGCTGCAGCCCAAGTTCAATGCCGAAATGGATCGGGATGCGATCCTGATACTGTTCTTTAAGTTCAGAAATTTTTTTGCTATATTTTGGCAGGTCGATCAGGAATAGATCCGGATCATCCGGGTAATCATAATCCAGATGGTCGGTAATGCAGATTCCCGGAAGCCCGAGATGGATTGCCTGTTCGATCATGCTTTCTGGCAGCGCATCGCTGTCGCCTGAAAAGTTAGTATGCATATGTGAATCCCATATCATAAGTTGTCTCTCCTTGTTTCGTGTAAATGTTCTGAAAGAAAGTGATTTTTTTAACAATGTAAGAATTTTTTTTGTAAATTTTTCACATATTATAATAAAACATGTTAGATGAATTGTCAAAAACATGTTGAATGAGAATGCGGTAACTGTCAAAAATAGTAGAAAAGTTAATATAAAAGAAAATACGTTAGTGAAATTATTAACAAACTTAAAGGAATGCAAGAAAAGCTATTGAATTTGTCGGGCAAATTCGTTAAAATAGGTTTCAGATGGATGAGACATCCTTGAGGAGATGTGCGATCCAGAACATGGATAATCATTATCCAGCAAAGAAGTCACAAAAAATTTCTAGGAGGAATGGAAAATGGCAGTAAAAGTAGCAATTAATGGATTTGGACGTATCGGTCGTCTGGCATTCAGACAGATGTTCGGAGCAGAAGGTTATGAAGTCGTAGCAATCAACGATCTGACAAGCCCGAAAATGCTTGCACATCTTTTAAAATATGATTCTTCACAGGGAACATATGAGAAAGCAGCAACCGTATCTGCCGGCGAAGATTCAATTACAGTAGATGGCAAAGAGATCAAAATCTACAAAGAGCCGGATGCAAACAACTGCCCATGGGGTGCACTTGATGTAGATGTAGTTCTGGAGTGCTCCGGATTCTATACATCAAAAGAAAAAGCACAGGCACACATCAACGCAGGTGCTAAGAAAGTTGTTATTTCTGCTCCGGCAGGAAATGACCTTCCTACTATCGTATATAACGTAAACCACGAGACACTGACAGCAGATGACAAGATCATCTCCGCTGCTTCCTGTACAACAAACTGCCTCGCACCGATGACAAAAGCTCTGAACGACCTTGCACCGATCAAATCCGGTATCATGTGCACAATTCACGCATATACAGGCGATCAGATGACTCTTGACGGACCGCAGAGAAAAGGCGATCTGAGAAGATCCCGTGCAGCAGCAGTTAATATCGTACCAAACAGCACCGGCGCTGCAAAAGCAATCGGTCTTGTTATTCCGGAACTGAAAGGTAAACTGATCGGCGCTGCTCAGCGTGTACCGACCCCGACAGGTTCTACTACAATCTTAAATGCAGTTGTAGAAGGAAACGTAACTGTAGACGAGATCAATGCAGCTATGAAAGCAGCATCTAACGAGTCTTACGGATACAACACAGATGAGATTGTATCTTCTGATATCGTAGGTATGAGATATGGTTCTCTGTTTGATGCAACTCAGACGATGGTTCTTCCGCTTGATAACGGAACTACACAGGTACAGGTTGTTTCATGGTACGACAATGAGAACAGCTATACAAGCCAGATGGTTCGTACAATCAAATACTTTGCTGAATTAGCATAATCAAAGTTAGCATAATCGTAATCAGAAACGATGCTGAGGTCCGGCCTTAAAAGGGCCGGGCCTTATTTTATTAAAAAAATAAAACCTGGAGGTTGCTATGTTAAATAAAAAAAGCGTAGATGACATTAATGTAAAAGGACAGAGAGTACTGTGCAGATGTGATTTTAACGTTCCGTTAAAAGATGGAAAGATCACTGATGAGAACCGTCTGGTGGCAGCACTTCCTACTATTAAAAAACTGATTGCAGACGGCGGGAAAGTAATCCTCTGCTCACACCTTGGCAAACCGAAGGGAGAGCCAAAACCGGAATTGTCTCTGGCACCGGTTGCAGTAAGACTTTCCGAACTTCTTGGACAGGAAGTAAAATTTGCAGCAGATGATGAAGTCGTAGGACCGAATGCAAAAGCGGCAGTTGCAGAGATGAAAGACGGCGATGTCATTCTTCTTCAGAATACCCGTTATCGTGCAGAAGAGACGAAAAACGGCGAGGAGTTCAGCAAAGATCTGGCTTCTCTGTGCGATGTATTTGTAAATGATGCATTCGGTACCGCACACCGTGCACACTGTTCCAATGTAGGTGTGGCAAAACTGGTTCCGACAGCAGTTGTTGGATATTTAATGCAGAAAGAGATTGATTTCCTCGGAAATGCAGTCAACAATCCAAAGAGACCGTTTGTAGCGATCCTTGGTGGAGCAAAAGTTGCAGATAAATTAAATGTTATCTCTAACCTGCTTGAAAAATGTGATACCCTGATCATTGGTGGCGGTATGGCATATACATTCCTCAAAGCAAAAGGATATGAGACAGGCGCATCTTTAGTAGATGACAGTAAAGTAGATTACTGCAAAGAGATGATGGATAAAGCAGAGAAACTTGGCAAAAAACTGCTTCTTCCAGTAGATACCGTTGTTGCAGCTTCCTTCCCGGATCCGATCGATGCTGAGATCCCGGTAGAGACCGTAGCAGTAGATGCGATCCCTGCTGATAAAATGGGACTTGACATCGGCGAGAAGACAGCAGCAATGTATGCAGAAGCAGTAGCATCTGCACAGACTGTTGTATGGAACGGACCGATGGGTGTATTTGAAAATCCGATTCTTGCAAAAGGAACAATCGCAGTTGCAAAAGCACTGGCAGATACCGATGCAACAACCATCATCGGTGGTGGTGATTCCGCAGCAGCTGTAAACCAGCTTGGATTTGGCGACAAGATGACACATATTTCTACCGGCGGCGGTGCTTCTCTGGAATTTCTTGAGGGCAAAGATCTTCCGGGCGTAGTGGCAGCAAATGATAAATAGGTGCATATCACTTTAAGATTGTTATGAAACTGTACGGATTGCTTTGAAATACCGACGAAAAAATAAGCAACAATATTAATAAAGTAGTAGAAGGAGACAGGGAAAATGGCTAGAAAAAAAATTATTGCAGGAAACTGGAAAATGAATAAAACACCGAGCGAGGCAGTTGCTCTGGTAAATGAATTAAAACCGTTAGTAGCAAATGAGGATGTTGATGTTGTATTCTGTGTACCGGCAATTGATATCATTCCGGCTATGCAGGCAGCTGAAGGCAGCAACATTGCGATCGGTGCTGAGAATATGTATTTTGAAGAGAGCGGCGCTTATACCGGCGAGATTTCTCCGGCAATGCTTGTAGATGCAGGCGTTAAATATGTCATTATCGGTCATTCTGAGAGAAGAGAGTATTTCGCAGAGACAGATGAGACTGTAAATAAAAAAGTTCTGAAAGCTTTCGAGCATGGCATTACACCGATCGTATGCTGTGGCGAGACTCTGGCTCAGAGAAAACAGGGCATCTACATCGACTGGATCCGCATGCAGATCAAGATTGCGTTCCAGAATGTAACAGCAGCTCAGGCAGCTACCGCGGTGATCGCATATGAGCCGATCTGGGCGATTGGAACAGGTGAGACAGCTACTTCTGATCAGGCAGAAGAAGTATGTGGCGCAATCCGTCAGTGCATCGCAGAAGTATACGATCAGGCAACAGCAGACGCAATCCGTATCCAGTACGGCGGATCTGTAAAAGGCAGCAATGCAGCAGAACTGTTTGCAAAACCGGATATTGATGGAGGCCTGGTAGGTGGTGCATCTCTGAAAGCAGATTTCGGCGATATCGTAAATTACAAATAAGTAAGCAGGCTGAAATAATTAGATATATACGGTATATTAAATCTGAATATATATCTGTGTTAATAGGTATGATAAGAATCAGGTCTGGTTTTGCAGACCTGATTCTTGTATAGGGATAAATTAATAGAATAAAAACATTAAAGAAGGAAAAATCTATGAGTAAAAAACCAACGGTACTTATGATATTGGACGGTCTTGGATTAAATGAAAATCACAAGGCAAATGCAGTATTTGAAGCAAAAACACCTGTTTTGGATAAACTGATCAAAGAGTATCCTTTTGTACAGGGAAATGCCAGCGGACTTGCTGTCGGACTTCCAGATGGACAGATGGGTAACTCCGAGGTAGGTCATCTGAATATGGGTGCCGGACGTATCGTATATCAGGAACTGACCCGTATTACAAAGGCAATCGAAGATGGCGATTTCTTTAAAAATAAAGCATTGTTAAAAGGCATTCAGAATGTAAAAGAAAACGGTTCTGACTTACATCTTTACGGACTGCTTTCCGATGGTGGCGTACACAGTCATATTACACATCTGTTTGGTCTGCTGGAGCTGGCAAAACGGGAAGGTGTCGAAAACGTTTATGTACACTGCTTTATGGATGGTCGTGATACTGCACCGACTTCCGGAAAAGGATATATCGAAGAACTTCAGGCAAAGATGAAAGAGATTGGTGTGGGCAAGATTGCCTCCATCAGTGGTCGTTACTATGCGATGGATCGTGATAACCGCTGGGATCGTGAGCAGAAAGCGTATGAAGTCCTTACCGAAGGAAAAGGCAATCAGGCGACAGATCCGGTCGCTGCAATGCAGGCATCTTATGATGAGGGCGTGACCGATGAATTTGTCGTACCGGTAGCGATCATGGAAGGTGGAAAACCGGTAGCTACGATCAAAGATAAGGATACAGTAATTTTTTATAATTTCCGCCCGGACCGCGCCCGTGAGATTACAAGAGCATTTTGTGCAGATACGTTTGACGGATTTGAACGTGGAACGAGAAAAGATATTACCTATATTTGCTTTACAGAGTATGATGTGACTATTCCAAATAAAGAAATCGCATTTAAAAAAGAAGAACTGGCAAATACTTTTGGCGAGTTCCTTGCTGCAAATGGTAAGACACAGGCTCGGATCGCGGAAACTGAAAAATATGCGCATGTTACGTTTTTCTTTAACGGCGGTGTGGAAGAGCCGAATAAAGGCGAGGATAGAATCCTTGTAAATTCTCCGAAAGTGGCAACCTATGACCTGAAACCGGAAATGAGCGCCTATGAAGTATGTGACAAATTGGTAGAAGCAATCAGATCCGATAAATACGACGTGATCATTATCAACTTTGCAAATCCGGATATGGTAGGCCATACCGGAGTGGAGACAGCAGCTGTTGCGGCAGTAGAAGCAGTGGATAGCTGTGTAGGCCGTGCAGTAGAAGCCATTAAAGAAGTAGATGGACAGATGTTTATTTGTGCAGATCACGGAAATGCAGAGCAGCTGGTAGATTATCAGACAGGCGAGAGCTTTACAGCCCATACGACGAACCCGGTACCATTTATTCTGGTAAATGCAGATCCTTCTTATACATTAAGAGAAGGCGGCTGCCTGGCTGATATCGCACCGACACTGATTGAACTGATGGGTCTGACCCAGCCTCAGGAAATGACAGGAAAATCATTGCTGATCCGCAAGTAAGTGTGACAAATGTTGTAATGGGGCAAAACCGATCAACGTGTAAAAGGCAAAATTAAATATCCCCACACATAGAAACCCTGAACTACCGGGAATTTTTCCCAGCAGTTCGGGGTTTTTCTCATTAAATTTGAAATTTATTCAGTTACAGAATACTGGAAAAATAAAGCCTTGAGATATGGGAAAAATCCTGTATTCCAAGGATTTTTTATTTGAAACACAGTCTTTCAAATAAAAAGATGTGTTTTTTGTAATATTAATATAAAAGAGGAAGTATTGTTTCGGAAAAGATATAAATCAGGGGCGCTGGCATTTAACCAACTCCTTTACCAGCGCAGATATAAGCGTTAATTGAAGAGGAGTAAGCTTGTCGGTGTTCTCAACAAGAATAGAATTTTCATTTATAGATTGCGAGTTTTCAACAAATGATGACGATTCCGTAAAAAATTCCTGTGGAGTAATCTGCAGGTATTCGCAGATGTAAAAGAAAACCTGCATGGAAGGATAGGACTTTTTGTTTTCAATTCGGTTAATATAGCTTTCATTTTGTCCTATGGCAAGACTCATCTCACGAGCCGAAACATTTTTTGATTCCCTTAGCTGAGCAAGTCTCTCTGAGAAAAAATCTTCATACATTTTAGAACCCTCCTTTAGATAATTATATGTGTCGCATTTGCGAAAACAGGACATATAAAATCGTAAATGGTTTGACATAGGATATTTAATGACGTATGATATATGTATCAAGTCATTTTATGTCATATAAAAATACATCGAAGCTTATATATGATTTAAAATATGATGATGAAAAAACTATACATGGGGGAGATATAGACTGTTGTTTATAACTGTATAGAAATGAAAAAACAAAGATTTCAATTAATAAAAGTAACGTCTGGCTGTCTGGTCATGCTTGTTTATTTTGTGCTGATTTATGCCTTGATGTGGAAACTTCCGATTTTACAGAACCTGGAGCTGCTTATGAGACGACGGGCGCTTATTGTAATAAGTCTGTTGTATTGTATCGCTTTGTATATGCTGATCTGTCTGCTGGAGGGAATGAAGATTGGACAACGTCGTATTTTGGATCTGATCTTTGGATTTTTTTTCAGTTCACTTTGCATCAATGTGGCAGTAGCCCTGATCGTACTCGTATTTCAGGTCAGTTTATGGAAAAGGCTCCTGTTATGTGTAATCATTTTGACAGCCATACAGAGTGTGATCGGTTTCAGATGGATCATCTGGTGCCACAGGATTTATGAAAGATATCAGTTCCGCAGAGAAGCAGTATTTATATATGGAAACAGAGAGGACGAGGGCGAATACACAAGGGTAAATAATACGATTCACAGATATTTTACAATAAGCCGGTCCATTGATTTTCATGATGGAACAGAGCATATATTTGAACAGATCAAAGATAGTTTTGTTGTTTTTCTTGGCGATATTCCTGTGGATGTCCGGAACATTATTTTGAAATTCTGTATGAAGAATAAGATTGAGTGTTATTGTATTCCGAAAATATCAGACATCTACATACAAAATTCAAAGGTATTACAGTTGAATGATAAATTATTACTTCGTTATCCGCCATTGGCGATTGAAGGGATTCATGCTGTGTTGAAACGAATGTTGGATATTATCGTGGCATTGCTTATGCTGATCTGCTTTTCCCCTATCATGCTTGTGATCGCAATTTGCGTAAAGAAAGAAGATGGTGGGGAAATTTTTTATTATCAGGATCGGGTAACATTACATGGAAAACCATTTCAGATGTGTAAGTTTCGAAGCATGAGGGAAGATGCGGAAAAAGATGGCATACAGCTTGCTAAAAAAAATGATGACCGGGTAACCAGAATTGGAAAGATTATCCGAAATCTTCATTTTGATGAATTACCGCAGCTGATACAGGTGTTAAAAGGTGATATGTCTTTGGTCGGACCAAGACCGGAACGGCAGGAATATATTGACGCCTATACACAGAGAATACCGGAGTTTAAGGAAAGGCTGAAAGTAAAAGCAGGGCTGACCGGATATGCCCAGGTCTACGGGCGTTATAATTCGGAGCCAGAAGATAAGATCAAATATGATCTTTATTATATTTACAACTATTCGTTCTGGCTGGATATTAAGCTGCTGATACTGACAGTAAGAATTTTATTTCAGAAAGAAAATACGGAAGGATTTGATCCGGATATATCATAATAACGATATTGCCGTGAAGGCAATATGCATATGAATGAAAAAAAGAGAGGAAGAGAACATGAAAGATTCTACAGAAGAAAAGATTGCACATGAAAAAGTGTATGTGATCATTGGATGGCTGATTACGCTGGTACAGATTGTGATCAGCGGAGTTACGTTGTTTATGGTAAATAAAGCAGATCTTTTACCGACAAAGATAATAGCGATTCTGGCGGTTGTGCTTGTGGTGCTGATCGTTGTCTGTCGTTTACTGATGAAACGAAAAGTAAAAAGAGTTCGTTTTATTATCGGTGTGATCCTTGCTGCACTTATGTCTGTCTGCCTGATCTTTGCAGACGGTAAAGTAGCTGAGTTGACAACTACTTTGCAGGATATTACAGATGCACAGGAAGAGACCACCAAAATGGGCGTATATGTACTCAAAGACGATGCAGCGACAACGATACAGGATGCGGCAGGATACCGGTTTGGTATTTTGAAAGAGAATGCCAGAACAGATACGGATAATGCTGTAGCGCAGATTCAGGAGGCATTACAGGGAAGCATCGCCACCTGCGAATATGTAGGTATTTCAGATCTGGCAGATGCATTGCGCAGTGGAGACAGTAAAGCAATCGTTGTAAATGAAGATTTTATTGATATGGTGTCTGAAATAGAAGGGTACGAGGGCTTTTCTGACGAGGTAAAAGAAATCGCTTCTTATACTTGGAAAAGTACAGTAAAAAAATATGAGGATGACACGGCGCAGAACAAAGATGTCTTTACAATGTATATCAGTGGAATTGATACATTTGGCGATATATCAACTAAAAGCAGAAGTGACGTAAATATTCTGGCTGTTGTCAATACGAAGACAAAACAGGTACTTCTTGTTTCTACACCAAGAGATTACTATATTCCACTTTCCATATCTGGTGGCGTAAAGGATAAGCTGACCCATGCAGGAATCTATGGTATTGATGTATCAAAGGATACGCTGGAAGATTTGTATGGCATGAAAGTGGATTATTATTTCAGAATTAATTTCAGCGGATTTGAACAGATTATTGATGCACTGGGAGGCATTACGGTTCAGTCAGATTATACATTTGATGTAGCACCTTCCTTCCATTACGAAAAGGGAAGCAATGAAGTAAATGGTATCGAGGCGCTGGCGTTTGCAAGAGAGCGACATGCATTTGCAGAGGGTGACCGTCAGAGGGGAAAAGACCAGATGGCAGTTATTACCGGTGTGATCCAGAAAATGCAGACACCGGCTGTATTACAGAACTTTTCCGGTTTGATGCAGGGATTACAGGGAAGTTTTGAATCCGATATTCCGTATGAGACACTGGCCGGTCTGGTAAAAGAACAGCTTTCCAATGGCGGAAGCTGGAATGTCAGCTCTTACAGTGTGGATGGCACAGGAACAAAAGCATCCACTTATTCGATCAGCAAACCGGTATATGTCATGATTCCGGATCAGACGACGGTAGAGAAAGCCAAAACAATGATCCAACAGGTTGCTGCCGGCGAGACAGTTTCTACTGAGGAGTAACAGAAGGTAACGTATGAAGAAAATACTGATCCTTGCAACAGTAGGCGGTTTTCTGGAGCAATTTGAAAAACATAATGTGTCCCTTCTTCAGGCTGATGGATATGAGGTTCATTATGCTGCAAACCTGGAACATATGAATTATCTATATTCGATGGAGCAGCTGGAACGGCGGCATGTTGTAATGCATCATATTGATATTCAGAAGTCTCCCTTTAAGCTCAGGAAAAACAATAAAGTTTTAAAAGAGATTTTGAAAATCCTGCAGGAAGAAGAGATACATCTGATTCACTGTCATACCCCGGTAGGGGGATTGCTGGGCAGACTGGCAGCCAAAAGATGTCGGGCAGATGGTTGGAATATAAAAGTAATCTATACGGCACATGGATTTCATTTTTATCAGGGAGCGCCGCTCCCTGCCAGCTGTCTGTATTATCTTGTAGAACGTTGGCTTGCCAGAGAAACAGATGTTTTGATCACAATAAACAGCGAAGATTTCCAGCGGGCAGAACGTTGGAAATTTCATGACGGAGGAAGAGCAGTCTGTGTTCCGGGAGTTGGACTGGATATGGATTATTTTTCCCCGGTCTGTGAAGAGGAAAAATACAGAAAAAGAGCATTGCTGAATATTCCGGAAGAAACCTGTCTGTTTCTGTCTGTGGGGGAACTGAACAGAAATAAAAATCATCTGAATGTTTTGCGTGCACTGAACAAATTAAAAAAAGAGGGTATGGATCTGACAGAGATCCGTTATGGCATCTGTGGAGAGGGATTGTATCGAAAGAAACTGCAAACCTACGTTTTAAAACATCATTTAAAAGAAACGGTTAGTTTCTACGGATATTGTGAAAATATAAAAGATTATCTGGCCTGTGCAGATTTTTCTGTTTTTCCTTCCAGAAGAGAAGGCCTTGGCATGGCTGCGTTGGAAGCTCTATCTATGGGGATCCCCGTGCTTGCAGCGGATAACCGTGGAACAAGAGAATATATGAAAAATGGAATCAACGGGTTTGTCTGTTCCTGGAAAGATGTGAATGGATATAAAACATTGCTTCAACGGATGGCAGATCTGGCAGAGGAAGAACTGGAAAGCATGAAAACGAATTGCCGGAATACGGTAAACCGTTTCGCATGGAGTAATACAGAAGAGATCATGAGGCACGTATATGAAAGGATGAGTGCTAGCGAGTCAACATACTTGCATGATTGAACGACGAATGCTGATTATGAACTGTTTTGACTCATCAGATAATGCGTGCATGAGAGTCAATATGTTCCTATGATTGACGAGCGTTGGATGTTGGTCATAAGTCATTTTTACTTATGTTATAACAGACTGAGAGATGAAGAAAGTTTATGAAAAGAAAAGAGAATATGAAACATGCGGTTTTGAAAAGAAAGGAACCGCTGATCAGTGTAATCATGTGTGTGTATAACCCGGAGGATAAAGCACAGCTGATGTCTGCTGTCAGATCGATCATTCAGCAAAAATATTCACACTGGGAACTGCTTTTATATAATGATGGGTCAGATTCAGAATATCTGGCGCAGATTCAACGGGCAGTATCTCTGGATGAACGGATCCGGTATATAGAAGGAAAAGAAAATCATGGTCTGGCATATGGACTGAATGTTTGTCTTGCACAGGTCAGAGGCAAATATGTAGCCAGAATGGATGGGGATGATATTTCTGCACCATTACGTTTCCAGAAGATGTGCGAATTTCTGGAAACACATCCGGAATATCAATGGGTTGGATGCAATACGGCGCTGATCAACGAGAATGGACGCTGGGGGGATCGAAAGATGCCAAGGATTCCAAAGGCAGAAGATTTTCTGAAGTATTCTCCCTATGTTCATCCGGCTGTCATATTCCGAAAAGAAGTTTTGACAGCCTGTCATGGATATAAAATCTCCAGACGGGGAGAAGATTATGAGCTGTTCATGCGGCTGCATTCGGAAGGGTATCAGGGCTACAATCTTCAGGAAGAATTATTTTTTTACAGAGAAGATCAGAATACATATCATCACAGAAAATATCAATATCAGATAGAAGAAGTAGGAATCCGTTTTCGCGGTTTTCGTTCGCTGAAAATATTGCATTTGTCTACCTTCTTTTATGTAATCAAACCGTTGCTTACCGGTTTGCTGCCGTATTCCATATTAAACAGACTAAAAATGAAATTGAGGAAAGAGATGCATGTGGAAAGATACGAGGGAAGACAGACTCAACAGATATAAGCAGATCCTGCAACAGTGTCCGGAATTATATCGGTCTGCCCCGGGAGAATCAGATGAAGCGAAAATATATGAAAATTTTACATCCGGGGATTCGGCATGTAATGATTTTATAACCGAAGATGCAGCTTGTGAAAAATCCACATATGAAAATGGTATGTCTGGGAATGCCGAAGAAAAGAATGTATGTGAGAAGATTCCTGAAAACGAAGAAGAAAGAAACGTATATGATTATGTTCTTGCGCCTGCCCTGCATGGATTTGTCTGCTGGGTCTTAAGGGAAGCAGTTGCAGCAGGTACAAAGCGGCTGTATTTCCTTGCCAGGGATGGATATCTGATGTATCAGGCGGCAGATAAAATATGCAAAAAGTTGCAGTTGCCGATTTCCTGTAAATATCTGAGCTGCTCCAGATATTCCATTCGTGTGCCGATGTATCACAGAAACTATACAGAAGCGCTGGAATACATATGCAGAGGCGGAATTGATCTTACCATGGATCGAATCCTGAACCGTGGAGCACTGGAGGAACAGGAAAAACAGAATGTTCTGGAGATGTTGAACGAAGAATTTCAGAGAAATTCACAGACAATGTTTCGGATGCAGGAAAATATTCCCTATGCAAAGCTGGAGCAGATCCGTCAGGCATTGGAAAAAAATGTCTATTTCAGAAACTGCCTGGAATCTCATTCCAGAGAGGCATTGCCGGGTTTTGAAGGTTATCTGGAACAGGAGGGACTGTTGGATGACATTCCATCTGCATTGGTAGACAGCGGATGGATCGGTTCCATGCAGAAAGTATTGAACGATGCGGTTCGTTTTATAAAGGAAAAACGGGTAGTGCCTCTGGAAAGACAACAGGCAATACTGTCAGACGAACTGAAAAGAGTATCAGATGCAGAACAGACAAATATAGCAGAAAGAATATTAGATGCGGAGCAGGAAAATACAGTAGAAACAACATTAGATGCGGAACAGATAAATACACCAGAAATAACAAGACATGCTGAAACAGAGATGGAAGGATATTACTGGGGATTATATGAATTACCTGAGGGCGTAGATCCGAAAACATACCATAGTTATTACTTTTCTCCGGGAGAGCATATTCGGGAAAAAGTATATTTCAGCAACAGCTTGTTTGAAACCATATTTAGTGCGCCGCATGGCATGACGATGGGATACTGCAAGATGGCGGATGGTTATGCACCGGTTTATGCAGAAATATCAGAGCAGCAGTACCATTTTATGAAAAAAATAGAGGGGCATATGCTCCGTTATACAGAAAAGATGCTTCCGAATATCCATTCAGAAGCGGACTTGTTGTGTGAAAATGACAGGAAAACAATTTTTCGTCTGCTTCGCATTTTTATGGGAGAGCCGACGGAAGCAGAAGTAGAACAGTTTGGAAATCATCGTTTTTCCGACGATGTGCTGGATGATGGAAATCGCCAGATTGCAGAAGTCATGACAGAGGAAGAACTTACCTCCAATCATATATGGAATAAGATTAAGGTCATGTGTGGACTGGAAAAGAAATATATCAGGGAAAGCCCATGGTATGAAGGAAGCGCAGTGAGAAACGGGCAGCATGTGAAACGGCATCTGCACCGGTATGCGGCATATAAATACCTGTTATATCTCAGAAAGAAACGATTGTGGAGAAAGAATTATGGATAAAGCGGAACAAAGAAAACAATACTGGTTTGTCATACGGGAACTGACATCCAGAGAGATAAAAAGAAAATATTCGAGATCAAAGCTTGGCATTGTATGGAGCGTGTTGAACCCATTGCTGACAATGGCCGTTATGTCTATGATCTTTTCTTATATGTTCAAACATTCGATTGAAAACTATCCGATCTATTATCTGTGCGGAAATGTTATCTGGCAGTTATTTACCGGAGCGACGAATTCGGCGATGACAACGCTGGTGGATAATAAAATGATGCTGATCAAAGTAAAATTTCCCATGCAGATCTTTGTTCTGGCGAGGGTATATACAGCGGTCATCAACTTTCTGTATTCCATGATCGCATTTGCCCTAATGATCTGTGTATTCCGGGTAATACCGAGTCCGGCATTGCTTTTTCTTCCAGTCATTGTATTTTTGCTCGTGATATTTGCACTGGGAATCTCGTATATTCTGGCAACTGCTTATGTGTTTTTCGGTGATGTAAAACATCTGTATTCCGTTGTGCTGACGCTGTGGCTGTATATGTCTGCCATTTTTTATCCGGTTCAGCAGCTGCCGGATTTTTTACAGAAAATCATCGGCTGCAATCCGATCTTTAATTATATTGACAGCATGCGATGCCTGGTATTGTACAGAGCACTGCCGCCGACAGCAGAGATTATGAAAATCATACTGTGGGCAGTGGGAAGTTATCTGATCGGTTACACCATTTTCAGATGCAATAAAAATAAGATTATGCAGAAGATCTAAAAGAATCTGACTGCTGTATTTTGTACAACATCGTGACAAAAAATCATGCAGTGTATGTAATCTGTAATGCTTTATAGCTGAAAATGTAAATGGAAAGGAATATGTGATAATAAATATTCTGATTATCATACAGGGAAATTATGAGATTTGTAAAAACGAAACAGGCAGTGAAAAAAAAGAAATATTATCGTTTGCTGACAGGCTTTCTGGCTCTTGTGCTGGGAATCTTTCTGCTGCATCCGGGAACTGCAAAGGCAGCAGGGGAGAAAGTCTATTTTGGATCAGAATCCTATGAGTGGACGCTGGATGCCAATGTGTTTCTGGGCGTGTATGCGTCCAGTGATCAGACATTGGATCATGTAGAGATGACAATCCGATATGATGCGGATATGCTGGAATTTCAACAGGGCGGAGAACTGGTCGAACCGGGACTTGTCAAACTGGACAGTACAGGGGTAAAAACCAAAGAATTCAAAAGAATGCTTTCTTTTAAGACGAAGATGTCCGGAATGACGGTTGCAACGATTGAAAACAGTGTCCTTACACTTCAGGACGGAACACAGCAGACCATGGCGGAAACGGAAGTTCCCATCCAGATCCAGATACCGGAAAGCTGTAAATTAAGTAGCATTAAAGTCAATGGAACAGCGTTAAACGGATTTCGTTCAGATTTGACACGCTACACGATGGCAGTCGGTTCGGAGATTGAAAAGGCAGAGATCGAGACCGAACCGTCGGATGTTTACTGTGAGATATCCGATACCACCTTGCAGCAGGGCGAAAATGTGATTTCCGTGATCGCAGAAAATGATAAGCATGAAAAAGCCAAATATATGTTGTATGTAAACCGTGCGGAAAAAGTACAGAAAGCGGATACTGCACAAAACGGGCAGGAGACGGTGGCGCGAGATTCGGCTGTTAAAGAGGAAAACTCGGATGTGCAGGATAATCAATCCGCTGATGCTAAAAACATATCATGGAAAAGTTTTATTAATGATAATCAAAAGGAATTACTCTGTCTTGGCATAGTGATTTTAATTTGTCTTATTTTAATTATATTTAGAATAAAAATTTCTAAACAAGCTGTCAAACAGAATAAGAATAAAGAAAAGAATATCCAATCGAACGAAATATGGAATATTAATATTGAAGATAATCTTCGAAAAACATCGCCTCTGGATCAAATATACGAAAAAAAAGTTATTGAAAATCCGGAAGAAGAAATGATACAAGAAACAAGATCTTTGAAAAAGGAGGATTATCAAAAGGCTTCTGATTATTTGATAGAAGATGAAATAGAGATTTTAGTAGATCATGTCACTATTGATTTTAAAAGAGAAAAGGATGAATCCAGCAGTGTAAAAGAGCTTGTGATCCGTACTTTAAAAAGACAGCGTTCCGTATCTACATTCCGGGCACTGGACGATATCAGCTTTCAGGTCATGAAGGGCGATGTTGTAGGTATTATTGGAACGAATGGTTCTGGAAAAAGTACAATATTAAAGATTATTTCCGGTGTTTTGAAGCCAACAGCGGGAAAAGTCATTGTAGATAGAAATAAAGTACAGCTTTTAACTTTGGGAACCGGATTTGATATGGAACTGACCGGCAGGGAAAATGTATATTTGAATGGGGCAATTATCGGTTATACGAAAGAATATATTGATGAAAAATATGATGAAATTGTAAAGTTTGCCGAATTAGGAGGATTTATGGATGAAAAGGTTAAAAACTATTCATCAGGTATGGTTTCAAGGTTGGGGTTTGCAATTGCTACTGTGCGTGAGATACCGGAAATTTTAATATTGGATGAGGTATTGAGTGTTGGAGATATGTTCTTCAGAAAGAAGAGTGAGCAGCGGATACAAAAAATGATTCATGGTGGTTCTACCGTTTTAATTGTGTCACATTCGCCGGCTGTTATCCGTAAAAATTGTACAAAAGTGGTATGGATTGAGAAGGGTCGGTTAAGGGCAGTTGGTGATCCAGATGTAGTATGTACAGCTTATGAAAAAATGCAACAGGAAAATTGATAAATCCCTATAAACAATGAAAGGAAGAAATATATGGCAATAACAGTAGATGTATATGGAAGTTGTGTAAGCAGAGATTTATTTCGATATGTTAGTCCAGGAAAATATGAATTTAAAAGATGTGTTACACAGATACCAATCAGTACTTTATATGAAAAGGCAGTAAGATTTCACGAAGAAAATATTCAGGAAATGAATATGACAGAATATGAAAAAACGCTTTTTAAAATTCAAACGCAAAAATTGTTGCCCCAGATTTTGAAAAAAAATAAATCTGATATTCTAGTCATTGATCTGGCAGATGAATTGATGGAAAGATGTCAGATCAAAGGGAAGACATCAGGACAGATTGCTCAGATGCCGGGAAAAGAAGATCAGTATGAACAGCTTTTGAAAAAAGAAAGAGAGTATACAATAGTAGATAGATTTCATCCAATACAACAGGAACAAAAGCTATTAGAGAAAAAGTATCGTAAATTTACATCTGAAATATTATACGGCTCTACTAATCCAGATGGATATAAACCAGAGCAGATTGTGATAATAGAGGCTATATATGCATCCGATATATTAGGAAATGATGGAAGACTTCATAAACATGATTCTCGATATAATATTGGAGAAAGTAATGAGTGGTTGGAAAAGTTATATGAAATGTTATATAGATTTTTACCGGGATGTCAAATGATAAAATTACCGCGCTTTTTGCATTCATCGGAAAATCATATTCATGGGCTACATCCATTGCATTATATGTCAGATACTTATTATTATATGGAACGTGCTTTAGATGTTGTAAATGGATATTCCAATGTAAATACACTGGAAAATTTGAGAAATGAGCAATCTTTATTGAATCGATTACAGACAAGAACAGTGAATGAATTAGCAATATTTGAATTAAAAAAACAGATTCACGAATTGCAGAATAAATTAAAAAACATTTAGTGATATTGAAAAGGAATGTGGGGTAATTTATTTTTTTAATAAAACAACATACTTATAGTGTATTAAGTAAGAGCAGGAGATTTATGGGAATTCGATTAAAATGTTATGATAAGTTAGTGAATCAGGTACCAGGAATTCAGCAACGTTATAAAAAGAAACGATCTAGCGTAGAAGGAATACAGCGAATAGAAGCTTGGAGTTATTTAATAGGTCTAAATATTCTGTATCATGTATTTCACTATAAAAAAATAGGAAAAACAGAAAAATATCCGTTTTATGAAATAAAAACACTTTATGAAAAAGGAAGTGAATCATCATTATCACAATACGGTTCTGTTCAGAAAATGGTCGAAGAATTGGCAGAGTATGATGTAATTTCTTTTGATGTATTTGATACGTTGATTTTTCGCCCATTCTCGGATCCAACAGATTTATTTTATTTTATTGGAGATAAATTAAGCTATATGGATTTTAAGCGAATCCGACAGGAATTAGAGTGGAAAGCCCGTGAAAAGAAATTTAAGGATAAAAATACATATGAGGTTAATCTTGAAGAAATATATGATGTGATTTCGACACAAACGGGGATAGAAAAAGATACAGGCATTTTGTATGAGCTGCAGTTTGAAAAAAAATATTGTTTTGCAAATCCTTATATGTATGAAGTTGTTAAAGAACTAAAAAAATTGCATAAAAGAATAATTATTATATCTGATATGTATTTGAATACCAAACAGATTCAAGATTTGCTTCAAAATGTCGGATATGAAGTGTTTGACAATTATTATGTATCATGCGATCTTCAGAAGTCGAAGAGTGATGGTCATATATATGAGTATGTGAAAACATGTGAAAAAGAACTATTACAAAAAGATAATTTGAAATATATCCACATTGGGGATAATTATATTTCAGATATAGAGAATGCTCAAAAACACGGATTTAAAACAAAACATTATATAAATGTAAATGTAGCCGGAAAACAATTTAGACCTTATGATATGTCTTCTATAACAGGGAGTATTTACCGAGGAATTGTAAATGCTCATATTCATAATGGATTAAAAGAATATTCAAAAGAATATGAATATGGTTTTATATATGGAGGCTTATTTGTTACCGGATATTGTCAGTTTATTCATGATTATGTTCAACAACACAATATAGAAAAAATTCTTTTTCTGGCAAGAGATGGAGATATTTTACGAAAGGCATATGAGAAGTTATATCCTGAAGAAAAAGAAAAATGTAAATATATATATTGGTCGAGATTAGCAGCAACTAAGATGTCTGCAAGTTATTTTAAATACGACTATTTTCGACGCTTTTTGTATCATAAAATAAATCAGGATTATTCGCTGCATCAAATTTTTTCTTCTATGGAATTGGATGATATGTTAGATCCATTCTTACAGGAATTTAATTATAAAGATACAACACAATTAACTGATAAAAATGTACAAAATGTAAAAGAATATTTGGGAAATTTATGGGAAGAAGTTCTTGGACATTATGAAGAACAGTTAGAAGCAGCTAAAATATATTTTGATGAAAATTTAGAGAATAGTAGACAAGTACTGGCTGTTGACATTGGTTGGGCTGGAAGTGGAGCAATTATGCTAGATTATATTGTTAATTCAATATGGAATATGAATTGCAATATAATTGGAATGATTGCTGGTACAAATTCCTGCCATAATGCTGAACCTGATACGAGTGAAACTTTTTTACAGAGTGGAAAATTGGTAAGTTATATGTATTCACAAAGAGAAAATAGAGATTTATGGAAACTGCATAATCCAGATAAAAAACACAATCTGTATTGGGAAATGCTATTGGATGCTCCACATGGAAGTTTAAGAGGATTTTATCCGGATTTACATAATGACTATAAATGTAGATTCAAAGAATACGATGGAAATACATCAGAAGTTTTAGCTGTACAATATGGTATTTTGGAATTTGTAGAAAAATGGAAATTTTACTATAAAGATAATCCAACATTTTTTAATATCTCTGGTAGAGATGCCTATGCTCCAATGATTTTGGCAATGAGTGGGAATTATATGAAGAATATTATGGGAATGATGGATGATGCAAACATTTAATAAAGTAGATTTACAAAAAAAAGTACTATTGGTATCTCATGAAATGACATATACGGGAGCACCAAGAAGTCTTTTAAATATAGCACATATGCTAAAAAGAGCTGGCTATATGGTGGATGTTTGGACGATTAAGGATGGTATATTTAGCCAGGAATTTAAAAAAGAAGATATTGATGTTTGTGTTATAGATTCCAAAATAAAGAATTTGAAATTAAATCTTACACAATATCAGTTTGTGATACTTAATACGTTTTTTTCGGCGCATCTTGTTACTGATTTTCAAAAAGTAACAAAAACATTTTTGTATATTAGAGAAGCTCAAAATATTTTTCAGATAGCCCATGATTGTCAAATGGATGTAAATGATATTTGTATGGCAGATAATGTGATTTGTGTAAGCGAATATGCAGAAAAATTTATTTCTGCTTATTGTATGCCTAAAAAATTACATGTTTTACATAATTTTGTTAATGATGTATATCGCAATGATTGGAATATTGTCAGAGATGGAAAGATTCATTATTTATTATCAGGGACTTACGAAAAACGAAAAGGATTTGATATAGCAATTAAAGCTTTTTTGAGTATGCCGGAAAATTTAAAGAAAATAACTTGTTTGCATATTGTGGGTAGAAAGCCAGAATGGGCAAGGGAGTATTGGGAAAAACTGGAATTAATGTATGATGATCGTATTATAGATCATGGAGAAATTGCTGATGAAAATAAAAGATATGCATTATATAGAAAAATGAATGTTTTTGTTATTGCATCAAGAGATGAGTCATGTTCTCTAGTTGCGCTAGAGGGTGCAATGTTGGGAAAGGCGTTAATTATGTCTGAAAATGTCGGGGCTCAATATTTGGATAAAAAAAAGGCATGGGTGTATGAAACGGAAGATATTGGTGGATTATGTAGAAAAATGTGTGAATTAACAAGTAGAAAAAAACTAATTTTAAATGGCCTTCAAATGAGACAAGCATATAAAAAAACATCAACGGAAAAAATATATAAAATTAATTTTTTCAAATTAATTACGGAGGAAGAAAAAAATGGAACCTAAAGTTTCAATTGTCATGCCTGTGTATAATGTAGAGAGATATTTAACGCAAAGTTTAGAAAGCGTTATAGCGCAATCTTTGAATGAAATTGAAATTATTTGCGTTGATGATGGTTCAAAGGATTTTTCATCTCAGATTCTTTCCTATTTTGAAAAAAAAGATTCGCGGATAAAAGTTGTTTCAACAGCTAATCATGGATATGGGCATGCTATGAATCTGGGTATTCAAATGGCTACGGGGAAATATATTGGGATTGTAGAACCAGACGACTATGTAAATGAACGTATGTATGAATATTTGTATGACGTAGCAGAAATGTACAATGTAGATATTGTAAAAGCAGATTTTAAAAGATTTACAACACCATTAAATTCAGAAATGAATACTTTATATCAATCAGTTGCTGATGACCAAAGTGCTTATAACAAAGTGATATCTCCAAATGTGAATAAAGAAATTTTTCGGTATATTGTTAATATATGGTGCGGTATTTATCGACGAGATCTTATCTTATCAAACAATATAAAGTTTAATGAATCACGAGGCGCATCTTTTCAGGATAATGGATTCTGGTTTCAGACACTTTGTTATTGCAAGAAAATTTACTATGTGCAGATTCCTTTTTATATGAACCGACGAGATAATAGTAGTTCATCTGTAAATCAATTAGAAAATATATATGCAGGAAATCGTGAATTTGAATTTATTTATAAGATAATGAATGATGTACCTGGAATTAAAGAAAAATTTTTGGATGGTTATCATATTAAAAAATATCAAACATACAAATTTAATCTTAATCGATGTGCAGAACATATGAAAGAAGATTATATAAAATATATCAGCGAAGAATGGAAGAAAGATTTTATGGAAGGGGAGTTGACAAAGGGAATCTTTAAAGATGATGAGTGGGGAGAAATTCAGGAAATTATTAATAACCCTACACAATATATTTATAAAACAAATATAAATAGCTGGGAATCATCTAACCAAGCTGAAAAAGATATTAAGCAATTAGAATTTGAATTAAGAGAAATCCGGAATTCGCTGTCTTATAAAATTGGCTTAGCCGCTACTAAATTTCCAAGAAAAATTCGAGAGTATAAGGAGAAAAAGAGTGAAGAAAAACACATATGAGGAACAAAAAGTAGAAACAAGAAATAAAGTAAAAATTCATGAATTGATTAATTTTAATAATGAAGAAGATATTCCAAAAGTATCCGTTGTAGTGCCGGTATGTAATGTGGAAACCTATTTGGAAGAATGTTTGCAGAGTCTGGAGAATCAGACATTGAAAGAGATTGAATTTATTTGTGTGAATGATGGTTCAACAGATAATTCTTTGAGCATTTTGAAAACGTTTGCCCAAAAAGATGAACGTTTTAAAATCATTGATAAAGATAATGCAGGATACGGGCATGCTATGAACCTTGGTATGGATATGGCAAGGGGAATATATATCGGTATTGTTGAAAGCGATGATTTTGCAGATGAGCATATGTTTGAGGATTTGTATAATCTTGCTGAAAAAGAAAATCTGGATTTGGTAAAATCTGATTTCAATAGATTCGTTATGGAAAATGGAAAACTAAAATGTGATTATATTGAAGTGGCAGCGCGTGCAAAAGACCTTTATAATAAAGTAATTGATCCAAAAGAAGATGATAAGGTTTTTGAACTCGTAATGCAGACATGGAGCGGTATTTATAAAAGAGAATTTCTTGTAGATAATGGAATAAGACATCATGAATCTCCAGGTGCAAGTTATCAGGATAATGGTTTCTGGTTTCAAACGTTCATGTTTGCAAACAGAGTTTATTTTTATAAAAAACCTTATTATTATAACCGAAGGGATAATCCAAATTCATCTGTATACAATAAAGCAAAAGTATATGTAATGAATAAAGAATATGAATTTATAAGAGCTATCCTAGAAGAACATCAGGAATTAAAGGAGCGGTTTATATATCAATATAGTAGAAAAAAATTCTTAAACTATGTATTTACTTATAATCGGTTAGCAGAAGAGTTTAGAATGGAATATCTTGCTGTTTTTCATAAGGAATTGAAAGAAGCAGAACTTGCTGGCGAAATAGACTGGAATTTGTTTTTGAAAAAAGAAAAGCAGGAAGTGGAACTTGTTCTTAAAAAGCCAGAAGAATATTTAGCAAAAAATATTATTAATAAATTAAAAAAAGATAGCAGTGCGGAGTTAAAAAAAGTAAATAAAAGATTAGAAATTGTAAAATCTGAAAGAAAATATCTTGAGAATGAACTTAAAAAACAAAATGCACTTATTTATGATATGTGGAATTCCTCAAGTTATAAGATTGGAAGAGACATCACAAAAGGATTCCGTAAAAATAAAGATAAAAAACTTCGTCTGGAACGCCGAAAAAATGTAAATAAAGTGGTGCATTTGGTATATATAACAGATGAAAATTATTGTCTGCCTACTGGAGTCGCATTGACTTCATTAAAACTGAATAAACTGCCAGATTCAATATATAAAGTTCATATTTTTGCATCGAATCTAGGCGATGAGAATAAGAAGAAATTACATTCTTTGAAAAGTGATGATTTCATAGTCGATATCATTGATGTAAAACAAGATGAAAGATTTTCAACATATACGAAAAGAGATGGGGATTTACATGTTTCTCCGGCAGCGATTCTGAAATTTAAAATTCCGACGATTTTAAACAAAGTAGGAAAAGTGTTATATATGGACGGAGATGTGCTAGTTCAGGACGATCTTTTGGAATTATATAATTTAGATATTAGGGGAAAATATGCAGCTGTAGTAAAAGACATCATATCTGAAAGAAATCCAAAACATTTACAGTTTTTACATTATCCATATAAATATTATTTTAATTCCGGAATGATGTTAATGAATTTGACAAAAATGCGAAAAGATAATGTAACAGACAAGCTGGTTGAATATCGTATAAATGGTATTAATCATTTTATGGATCAGGATACATTGAATGTTGTTTTAGGACATAATATTTGCTTTGTAGAGCCGAGATACAATTTCCTGAATAAATTTTATGACTGGTGGGATCCTAAAAAATTGTCAGTTTTCTATGGAGTAGTATTTCCTGATACGGCAGAAGAGGCATTTAAACAGGCTGCGATTCTGCATTTAGGAAGTCATGAAAAACCGTGGAAATATAATATGGGATATTTATCAGACTTATATGATTTTTATCATAAACAGTCTCCATATAAAGATCTTGTTTTAAAGAGGGAAGCATTGCCGTCAAATAAAAAATAAATACGGTTTCAATGGAGTGTTATGAATAGCTTGGAATAACAGAAACGCTGTAAAAATATTTAAGGAGCAGAAGATATCATGAAAATTGCAGTAGCAGGAACTGGGTAT
Organism: uncultured Roseburia sp.; assembly: GCA_900557275.1. The sequence goes on along the minus strand of USRX01000011.1, from coordinate 3,977 downwards.
GTAGGGCTTTCTATTGCCACATTGTTAGCTCAGAATCATGAGGTAATGGCAGTGGATATTGTCTCTGAAAAAGTTGAAAAAATTAATAAAAGAATTAGTCCGATTCAGGATGAATATATTGAAAAATATTTAAAGGAAAAAGAGTTAAATTTGACAGCTACATTAGATGCAGAATCTGCATATAAAGATGCAGATTTTGTAATCATTGCTGCACCAACAAATTATGACAGTAAGAAAAATTTCTTTGATACATCGGCGGTAGAAGATGTGATTCAGTTGGTTATTAAATATAATCCAGAAGCAATTATGGTAATTAAATCTACAATACCAGTGGGTTATACAGCAAGCATCAGAGAAAAATTTCATTGTGATAATATTATCTTTAGTCCAGAATTCTTGCGAGAATCTAAGGCATTATATGATAATTTATATCCATCCAGAATTATTGTGGGAACGGATGTTGAAAATGCCAGACTTGTAAAATCTGCGAATACATTTGCAGGATTATTGCAGGAAGGTGCGATTAAAGAAAATATTGATACTTTGATCATGGGATTTACAGAAGCGGAGGCAGTAAAGTTGTTCGCTAATACATATTTGGCGCTTAGAGTTTCCTATTTTAATGAGTTGGATACTTATGCAGAAATGAAAGGCTTGAACACACAGCAGATTATTAATGGTGTGTGTCTTGATCCTAGAATTGGTTCTCATTATAACAATCCATCGTTTGGATATGGCGGCTATTGTTTACCGAAGGATACAAAGCAGCTTTTGGCAAACTATGCGGATGTACCGCAGAATATGATGTCTGCAATTGTTGAATCCAATAGAACAAGGAAAGATTTTATAGCAGACCGTGTTTTGCAAAAAGCGGGATATTATGCTTATGGAGATGAAAATATCTATGATGCTTCTATGGAGAAAGATGTTGTAATAGGTGTATATCGTCTTACCATGAAATCAAATTCGGATAATTTCCGTCAGTCTTCTATACAAGGGGTTATGAAACGAATTAAAGCTAAAGGGGCATCTGTTATTATTTATGAGCCAACATTGGAAGATGGCAGTACTTTCTTTGGAAGCAAAGTTGTAAATGATTTGGAAAAATTTAAAGAACAAAGTCAGGCAATTATCGCTAATCGTTATGGTAGTTGCCTTGATGATGTAAAAATGAAAGTGTATACGAGAGACTTATATGGAAGAGATTAAAGCAGGAGTATGATATATGATGGAAAAGAAATTTGCAGAAATGACTTGGATTTCATGGGGAGGATATCAATATTTCCACGAAAATATTGATAAATTAAAACAAATTGTTGATGTAAAATATATATTTGGCAATAAAAAATATATGAAACAAATTGATGATTCCTATACTATTTTAGAAAGTAAAAATGAAATTTTAAAATTGAAGAATCCTTATGTGATTATTAGTCAGGCAAAGGATGCAGACATTATAGATGCTATGATGTGGTGCAAAGAAAACAAAATTCCTTTTGTACATTTAGACTTTTTGATAAATAAGGGAAAGTATAAATTACAGTATTTAAAAGCAGTTGGTGGTAAGTATACAGATTTTCGTAATAATACGATTAAAGTCCATCCAAAAGCAAAAGGGAATATTATCGTGGAAGTTGCAGAAGCGGAGAATAGTACGGTAGAGATAGGAAACATTGCTGTAAGAGAACGTTTTTACGTGAAAATGATGGGAAAAAATGCGAATTTTAAAATTGGAGATGAAACGACCATATTTTCTGCAAATGTTCTTGTAAATACAGATGGCGAAGTATCTATAGGAAAGGAGTGTATGTTTTCACATACAATTTCGATTATGCAATCGGATATGCATCATATATTTGATAAATATACTCATAAGCGGATAAATTATGAAAAAAATATATGCATTGGAAATCATGTATGGGTTGGAAGAGAATGTGAACTACTGGGAGGAGCAGAAATTGGTAATAATTCTATTTGCGGAGCAAGGACTGTAACATCGTCAAAATTTCCACCAAATGTAATTATCGCAGGATGTCCAGCTAAAATTATTAGAGAGGGAATTATTTGGTCTAGAGATAATATAAAAGATAATTCGTTAGATTATTTTGAAGAATGCAAAGATCAGGCAGCATTGAAGTATGAGTAAAATTTAAATTAAAGTAATGTTGCCTGATTAATATGGATATGTTTGATAAAAGCAATGTAAAAGTTGTGTTTTGGGTTACGGAAGAAAAATTTTAACACCAAAAGAAGGATGCAGGAAGGATATTTTCTTGTAGTACAACAAGGAAAAGAGTGATGAGAAAAAAAATAATCGTTATATTGGATATATGCATTGTTTTGGCTATTATATGTGTTTGTGTGTTTGGAAAGAAAACTTTTGATGATTATAAGGCTGAACAACAACAGGCGATGATAACTGAGAAACAGACAGAAATCCAAAATTTCAAAGATACTTTTGAACAGGAAACAGATAGAACACAGAAGTTAAATATATTAAAAAATACGCAGAAAAGTTATACAGAATATAAGCAGTCTAAAAATATTAATGATGACTGTAAAAAAATGTATGAATCAACGCTTGCATTTGAAAAAAAATATTTTGTAGATGATTATGACAAAGTTATTAATCTAAATAACATATCAAATATTGATGGAGTAACAGATAAAAATAAAATTAATGAATGCAGTGTGGCATTAACAGATTTAAAAGATACAATAAAAACAGAGTACGACATGTATGATGTAGTTACCGAAGAAAAATATATGGAGTATATTACGGTAATTGACGGTTTGCTGACAAGCTATACAGAACGGGAAAAAGTTCTTTCAGAAAATGATGTTCCAGAAAAGGAGAATGAGGACGAACAAAAAGAGGAAACAACCAAAAAAGAAACTGAAAGCGAAACTAAACAGACAGAATCAACAACACCTACAGAAAAAAAGAAAAAAAATAAGACGCCATCAAAATCAAATGCGAATTCTTCTATTGTGGATAATGTTGTGTCAGGCTCGACCAGTGTATCAGATGATATAATTGACAGCTCAGATATAATACCGGATGATATAGAAGATAATAATGATAGGGGAAATAATAATGATGATATAGGTAATAATGAATGGGGAAATAATGATGATATAGGTAATAATGAATGGGATAATTCGGATGAAAATAATAATGATGATGGGGAGTTTGAGTCTATAAAACCAGAATGAGAATGTATTATGTATTGCCCTAAAGGAGGAATTTATTATGGCAAAACGCTACGACAAGCAATTTAAAATCGATGCCGTTCAGTATTATCATGACCATAGAAACCTAGGATTACAGGGCTGTGCTTATCAGCTTGGTATTAGCCATCAAACTTTATCACGCTGGCAGAAAGAGTTTCGTGATATTGGTAGTATTGAAAATTATGGCTCTGGTAATTATGCATCTGAGGAAGTAAAAGAGATAGCACGTTTAAAACGTGAATTACGCAGGACACAAGATGCACTTGAGGTATTAAAAAAAGCTATCAATAATCTGGAAAGTTGACGAAAATTTTTTGATAAAATAGCATTCAAAGAAAGTACCTTTTGTAGTCCGCGACCTGCTAATATCTGGATTTTCTCAGATTATGGCTAAAGGATAAAGAATAAAGAAGTATCGCAGGAATATATGAATGCTATCCATATCATGAACTGGAGTGGCGTGATTGATGCAGTGGAGGCTTCGAGAATAGAAAAGGAACAAAAAAGATATAGAAGCTTACAGATAATCTTCTAACATATGCTAAAAATATATAAGAGTCAGCAAATGACGGGGGGAAGGATGTCTGGCTGACTCTTATAAAAAGAGGAAAGTTTATGAAAAAATAAATTTGAAAAAGCTCTCTTGCTTTTACAAGTATTATCATAGCGGGAAAATATGTTTATTTTGTGTTCAAAATATGATGAATTTGTAAAAACAGACACATTTCATGTTTTTTGGCAGG
>USRX01000010.1 GCA_900557275.1 uncultured Roseburia sp. | reverse complement strand
CTCCATGTATCAACCATGGTATCAAGAAAGGTATGAGCAAAGCTCAGACAGAGGAGAAAGAAGCTGTAGCAGCAGGATACTGGCATAACTTCCGTTACAACCCGACTCTTGCAGAGGAAGGAAAAGCAGCATTCAGCCTTGACAGCAAAGCTCCGACAGGCGATTACAAAGAGTTCCTGAATGGCGAGGTTCGTTACAACGCTCTGGCTAGATTCAATCCGGAAAGAGCAGAGAAACTCTTCGATCAGTCTGAGAAATTCGCAAAAGAAAGATATAAATATCTGAATAAACTGATCACTCTTTATGGAGCAGATGAGGACAAATAAGATTGTTTTTTAAACAAGATTCCCGATGCGGTGTATGCCGTGTCGGGAATTTTTTTATAGTTAAGTTTTGTTGGAAAATAATCGTTAAGGAAAGATAATCTGTACAGATCAGACTCAAACAAACGTCATAGTTCATACAATTTTTAGAAATTGTCCATAGAAAAAACAGAAACATATGTTACAATGAGTGCAAAGCTTAGAAAAACAGGAGTTTGAACGTGGACAATCAATTACATAATCCGGAGGAAGAGGACAGTAGAAATCCGGCAGAAGATAATAAAAATGTGGAAACAGAAAATACGGGAGCAGCATTGCCACAGGCCTTGGATTATCTGGATATGAATAAACAGTACAATCAGTTGATGTTGTTTTATGAGGCAGGCATCCGTCAGATGACGACGAAACTGCAGATCCTGAATCGGGAGTTTGAACAGAGCAACGACCGCAATCCCATTGAGAATATCAAAAGCAGGATCAAATCCCAGGAAAGCGTTATCAATAAGCTGGAACGAAAAGGTCTGCCTATGACGCTGAGCAGTATGACGAATAATATTTTTGATATTGCAGGAATCCGTGTCATCTGTCCGTTTATTACCGATGTATATCAGATTGCCCGTATGCTGCTGAGTCAGACAGACGTGGAGTTGGTAAGGGTTAAAGATTATATCCGGGAACCGAAAGACAACGGGTATCGAAGCCTTCATATGATCGTAAAGATCAGCGTATTTTTCTCAGACGGCATGCGTCAGGTTCCGATAGAGATACAGCTTCGTACTATCGCCATGAATTTCTGGGCAAGTACGGAACATCAGCTGCGCTATAAAAAGGATAAGCCAATGACACCGGAGATGAATGAACGATTGAAAAAATGTGCAGACATCATGGCGGATGCAGACTATCAGATGCAGAAACTGGCAGAAGAGATGCACTTGCAATCCTGAGATCAGAGGAATATTACATGCAGATTCTGTGCCAGAATGATGTAAAAATAACAGGACAGAATAAAAACGGGAGTGGTTTCACAGGAACGCTCCCGTTTTTGACGCTTCGTTGACACTGTCAGGCAGAAACGGTATAATAGGCACAGTTGTATAAAATAAGGGATACGATTGACTTACTACAAAAGTCTTTTTATTTGCAGAAAAAAGAACGTCAGTCAGGGAGAAAACAATGGGATCAGATAAAAAAGAAATGTCAAAAGAAGAAAAACTGGTTGCAGTTTTAATGAAAAAAGGATATCATATTGCTTTTGCGGAATCCTGCACGGGAGGAATGGCGGCAGCAAGACTGATCAATGTGGCATCCGCTTCTTCTGTGATCAATGAATCCATTGTGACCTATGCCAATGAGGCAAAGATCAAATACCTTCATGTGGAGCCGGAACTGATCGAAGCGCATGGTGTTGTCAGCGAGGAAGTGGCAGGTGCCATGGCAAAAGGAATGGCTGCAGCAGCAGGCAGTGAAGTGGGCGTAGGAATTTCAGGAATTGCAGGACCTTCCGGGGCAACGCCGGGAAAACCGGTAGGCATGGTCTGCTTTGGCTTTTCTGTAAATGGAAACGTATGGACCAGAACAAAACAGTTTGGCGAGCTTGGACGGAACAATGTGCGTCAGGCAGCCGTGGAATTTGTTTATGATGAATTATTAGAGCATCTGACAGAATGCTGAAAAACGTTCTCTGATTTGTATCTGTACGGGCAGATGAATATCTGTGAAATATTTTATATATGTATGTGGATGTATGGAATGTATTTATAAGAGAAGTATCAGAAAAGAAATAATAAGGATAAGAAACTGTATGAGCAAAAAAGAACACAAGATCTGCTCGGTGGAACCGGGCAGTATTGCGGAACAGCTTAATATTGAGCCGGGAGATTTCCTGTTGTCGATTAACGGGCAGCAGATGGACGATATCTTTGACTATCATTTTCTGGTCAGCGATGAACAACTGGTCATTCTGATTCGGAAAGCGGATGGGGAAGAATGGGAACTTGATATTGATAAAGATTATTCTGAAGATCTGGGCATCGGATTTGAAAATGGTCTGATGGATGAATATCATTCCTGTAGAAATAAGTGCATTTTCTGTTTTATCGATCAGATGCCGCCGAATATGCGGGAGACGCTGTATTTTAAAGATGATGATTCCAGACTTTCTTTTTTGCAGGGTAACTATGTAACTCTGACCAATATGTCAGATGAAGATGTAGATCGGATCATCCGTTATAAGCTGGCTCCGATCAACATTTCTGTACATACAACGAATCCGGAACTTCGCTGCAAGATGCTGAATAACCGGTTTGCGGGAGAAGCACTGGAGAAAGTCCGAAAGCTATATGAAGCCGGTATCGAGATGAACGGACAGATTGTTTTGTGCAAGGGTATCAATGATGGAGAAGAACTGGAACGCAGCATCCGGGATCTGGCGGGATATATCCCTTATATGGAAAGTGTGTCTGTCGTTCCGGTAGGACTTACAAAATACAGGGACAACCTGTATCCGCTGCAGCCGTTTACAAAAGAGGATGCACGGGAAGTGCTTGCAATCATTCATAAATGGCAGAAAATCTGTTATGAAAAGCATGGAACCCATTTTATCCATGCCGGAGATGAGTGGTATCTTCTGGCAGAAATAGATTTTCCGGAAGAGGAACGTTATGACGGTTATATCCAGCTGGAAAATGGCGTGGGCATGATGCGTCTGTTATACGAAGAATTTCAGGAATGTCTGCGGGAGGAAGAGGAGCGGATGGAAGAGTCTCATTCTTCCTTGAAAGATATTTTTAAAAACCGCAGAAAGATCCGGAAAGGCAGTGAAAAAGAAGCAGCGCAGGCAATGGGACTGCGTGGCAGGGAACATAAGATAACGATTGCTACCGGAAAACTTGCTGCTCCGATGCTGACAAAGCTTGCAACAGCATTTATGGCATTGCATCCAGAGATACAGATACAGGTTATTACGGTCATAAATCAGTTTTTTGGAGAACGGATCACAGTGTCCGGATTGCTGACCGGACAGGATCTTGCCTTACAGCTGGCAGGGGAAGATCTGGGAGAAAAACTCCTCCTTCCGTGCAATATGCTGCGCAGCGGCGAACGCGTTTTTCTGGATGATGTGACTGTGGAGGAACTGGAAAATGCTTTACAAGTTCCGGTTCATATTGTAAAATCAGACGGGCAATCGCTCTTTGAAGAGTTTTTGGATATTTCGTATATATAGAAAGAAAGGGGAAACTTATGAGTAAACCAGTGGTAGCGGTAGTAGGCCGCCCGAATGTTGGAAAATCCACCTTGTTTAACGCTCTGGCCGGAGAACGTATTTCCATTGTAAAAGATACGCCGGGTGTTACCAGAGACCGTATTTATGCGGACATAGAGTGGCTGAATCATACATTTACAATGATAGATACCGGCGGTATTGAGCCGGATACAAAAGATATTATCTTATCACAGATGCGTGAGCAGGCAGAAATCGCCATTGCTACAGCAGATGTGATACTGTTTATGACAGATGTGCATCAGGGACTGACAGATGCAGACGCGAAGGTGGCAGATATGCTCCGTCGTTCCCACAAACCGGTGCTCCTTGTGGTAAATAAAGTGGATAACTTTGATAAATATATGACAGATGTGTATGAATTTTACAATCTGGGCATCGGAGATCCTATGCCGATCGCTGCATCAGGAAAACTGGGTCTTGGCGATATGCTGGAGAAACTGGTGGAAATGTTCCCGGAGCATCTGGCAGAGGAAGAGGAAGATGATCGTCCGAAGGTAGCTATTGTTGGAAAACCGAACGTAGGAAAATCTTCTATCATTAATAAACTGACCGGAGAGAACCGCGTCATTGTATCTGATATTGCGGGAACGACCAGAGATGCCATTGATACAGAAGTAAAATACCATGGCAGAGAATATATTTTCATTGATACCGCAGGTCTGCGCAGAAAGAACAAGATCAAAGAAGAAATTGAGCGTTACAGCATTATCCGTGCGGTAACGGCAGTAGAACGTGCAGATGTAGTTATTATCGTTATTGATGCTACAGAAGGTGTGACTGAACAGGATGCAAAAATTGCCGGAATCGCCCACGAAAGAGGCAAAGGCATCATTATCGCTGTCAATAAATGGGATGCAGTGGAGAAAGATGATAAAACGATCTACAAACATACCAATAAGATCCGTGAGATCTTAAGCTTTATGCCTTATGCAGAGATCATGTTCATTTCTGCAAAAACAGGACAGAGACTGCCGAAAATCTTTGATATGATCGATATGGTAATCGAAAATAACTCCATGCGTGTAGCTACCGGTGTGCTTAACGAAATCATGACAGAAGCAGTAGCAATGCAGCAGCCGCCTTCCGACAAAGGCAAACGTCTGAGACTTTACTACATTACACAGGTGGCAGTAAAACCGCCTACGTTTGTTATTTTTGTAAATGATAAAGAGCTGATGCATTTTTCCTATACCCGATATCTGGAAAATAGGATCAGAGATGCCTTTGGATTTAAAGGCACAGCTCTCAAGTTTATCATCAGAGAGAGGAAGGAAGAACATTAATGCTTTCAGTACGAATCTTGTGTCTGGTCATTGGTTACGCACTGGGACTTTTTCAGACCGGTGTGATCTATGGCAAGATTCATAAATTTGATATACGTCAGCATGGTAGCGGCAATTCCGGTATGACCAATGCCTTGCGTACCCAGGGATGGAAAGCCGGTGTGATTGTTTTTCTCGGTGACAGTCTGAAAGCAGTGCTTGCAGTGGTCATCGTCTGGCTGGCATTTAAAAACCGTTATCCGGATATGGTAAAACTGTTTGAACTGTATGCTGCACTGGGAGTAATCCTTGGAAACAACTTTCCGTTTTATTTGAAATTTAAAGGCGGAAAAGGAATTGCAGCTACGGTGGGAATCGTATTTTCTACCTATATCTTTATGGTTCCGATCAGTGCAGTACTGTTTTTCGCAACAGTGATTCCGACCGGTTTTATTTCCATTGGATCACTCATGATTGTAAGTTCTTATTTCGTGCAGATGATCGTGTTTGGACAGCTTGGCTTTTTGGGAGTTGCATCAGCCTGTCTGCCGGAAATGTATGTTCTGACAGGTATTCTGACGGCAATCGCGTATATCCGTCACAGTCAGAATATCAAACGTCTGGCGACAGGTACAGAAAATAAATTTCTGCCGAAGAAAGACAAAAAAACTGCATAGGCATATTATGTGAAAATGATTGCAGTTATATATAAATGCATGTGGTTGAATGCTTATGACAAGTACGCTTTATTCTGACTTTGTCGCATGCAAAATGAAAAAGAATGGAACGGAAACAGTAATAAGATGTCTTACAGGACAGAGAGGGGTAAACTATGGCAAAGGTAAGCGTCATTGGTGCAGGAAGCTGGGGAACAGCTTTGACCTATGTACTGGATAAAAATGGCCATGACGTAACGGTATGGTCGATTCTGGAAGAAGAAGTGCGTATGCTTCAGGAAAAACATGAGCATGTGGATAAGCTTCCGGGTGTAAAATTATCAGAAAATATTAAATTTACGACAAATCTGCAGGAAGCGATCCAGGGAATGGATATGATGGTGCTGGCTGTGCCGTCGCCTTATATCCGCAGCACTTCCAAAAGCATGGCTCCGTATGTGGCAGAAGGTCAGCTGATTGTCAATGTGGCAAAAGGAATCGAGGAAATCACTCTGATGACATTGCCGGAGATCATTCAGGAAGAAATCCCACAGGCAAAGGTTGCCGTACTTTCCGGACCAAGCCATGCAGAAGAGGTGGGTATTGGACTTCCTACTACGGTAGTAGCAGGGGCAAAGAGCCGAAAGGTAGCAGAATATATCCAGAGCCTGTTTATGAATGAATCGTTCCGTGTCTATACTAGCCCGGATATGATAGGGATCGAACTTGGTGCAGCTTTGAAAAACGTGATTGCATTGGCTGCCGGAATGGCAGACGGACTTGGATACGGAGATAATACAAAAGCAGCTCTTATTACCCGCGGCATCAAAGAAATCTCCAGACTGGCGATCGCTATGGGAGCGAAACCGGAGACACTTTCCGGACTTTCCGGTATGGGTGATCTGATCGTTACCTGTGCCAGCAAGCACAGTCGAAACCGGAAAGCTGGAATGCTCATGGGACAGGGATGTTCCATGGAAGAAGCAATGGATCAGGTAAAAATGGTAGTGGAGGGTGTATATTCTGCCAAAGCTGCTATAGGACTTTCCAGAAAATATGGCGTGTCCATGCCGATCATTGAGCAGGTAAATGCAGTGTTATTTGAAGGTTACCCGGTTAAAGATGCTGTCTTAAACCTGATGCTTCGTGACAGAAAGACAGAGCATGAAGATATGCTTTGGGAAGAGGAGTAAGAAAGATGCCTTCTATCAGGATTAAATATTTTACGGATAAAATCGATAAACTGACTTATGTAGATGGAAAATCAGACTGGATCGATCTGCGCGCGTCTGAAGATGTGGAATTAAAAGCGGGAGAATTCAAACTGATTCCCCTTGGTGTGGCTATGGAACTTCCGAAAGGATATGAAGCGCATCTGGTGCCGCGCAGTTCTACATTTAAAAATTATGGAATCCTTCAGACCAACAGCTGTGGCATTATTGACTGCAGCTATTGCGGCGATGAGGATATGTGGAGAATGCCGGTATATGCTACCAGAGATACCGTGATCCATCAGAATGACAGGATCTGTCAGTTCCGTATTGTAGAAAATCAGCCGAAAATCACATTTGACGAGGTGGAGAGTCTCGGAAATGCAGACCGTGGTGGGTTTGGAAGTACCGGACGCCAGTAATAAAAGCTGTTTTTGTATAAGTAAGAAATAAAAAATTATATCGATTATTACAGATAGTTTTAGTAAAATGGATGCGTTTCAATAAAAGGGTATGCATTATTAAGTATGCATTATTAATATTGACGTGCTTTTATCAAAAAATTGATACAGTTAAAAGACTTCATATGGAATATGAAGTCTTTTATAATAATCGGATACCTGAATGTTGATGATTGAGCAAAATAACTGATAAAAGGAAGAAGAATCGTCAAAACAACGAACAACCTGGCATAAAAGAATGTTATCAGGTTGTTTTAACAAGGTTCCGATTTGAAATTTGGCAGTTCTACTAATGACAAAAAACTGGTAATTTGGTACAATAATCATAGATTGGGATAGGGAAAACCTGAACAAAATGGCAAAAATTATGGTATATGGAGGTTACATATGGCGCAGTTAAGTTTGAAAAACATTTACAAAAGATACCCGAATGGATTTGAAGCAGTAAAAGATTTCAATTTGGAAATTGCCGATAAAGAGTTTATCATCTTTGTAGGTCCTTCAGGATGTGGTAAATCAACAACTCTTCGTATGGTTGCAGGTCTTGAGGAGATTTCAGAAGGCGAGTTCCGTATCGATGGCGAATTAATGAATGATGTTCCGCCAAAGGACAGAGATATTGCCATGGTTTTCCAGAACTATGCACTTTACCCGCATATGACGGTATATGATAATATGGCATTTGGATTAAAACTGAGAAAAGTGCCGAAAGATGAGATTGAGAAAAAAGTTCGTGATGCAGCGAAGATTCTGGATCTGGAGAAACTGTTAGACCGTAAACCGAAAGCTCTTTCCGGTGGTCAGAGACAGCGAGTTGCTATGGGACGAGCTATCGTGCGTGAGCCGAAAGTATTCCTGATGGATGAGCCGCTTTCCAACCTGGATGCAAAACTTCGTGTACAGATGCGTTCTGAGATTGCATCCCTGCACCGCAGACTGGGCGCTACGATCATCTATGTAACACATGATCAGACAGAGGCTATGACACTGGGAACAAGAATCGTCGTTCTGAAAGACGGTGTTATCATGCAGGTAGATTCTCCACAGAAACTTTATAATGAGCCGAATAACCTGTTCGTAGCAGGATTTATCGGATCACCACAGATGAACTTTATTGACTGTGTTGTAAAAGTTGAGGGAGACGTTGTTAAACTTGTTCATGGTAAGACAGAGTATGTAATGCCGGAAGGAAAAGCAAAAGCTTTAAAGGAAGGCAATTATGCCGGAAAGACGGTTGTATTTGGTATCCGTCCGGACGATATTGACGATCATCCAGAGTTTGTGGCAAAACACAAGGACTATATGATTGAAGCAGAGTGTACCGGATATGAGTTACTTGGCTCAGAAGTTCTTCTGTACTATAATGTAGACGGCATTACTATGACAGCCAAAGTTGATTCTGCAACAGAAGCAAGACATGGAAGCCATGTTTCACTTGCATTTGATATTGGCAGAGCTCACATTTTTGATAAAGAGACAGAGCAGATTATTTCTCATTAATCAGGAATTGTAAAATAGGATAGTTGTGTTTGTGAGAATACAGCATATACATCTGATGAAAAGGATTTTATGAGATAAGCAGGATGCTCGCATTTGTTGATGTGACAGAATAGAAAAATCAGAAGTATTTTTAAGAAAAATATGATACAATAAGACCGGGTATAGTTACCCGGTCTTTTTCCAACAGGAAAATAGGGAGGTGTTTGGATGAACGAAGCGTTTTTTCTGGAAAAACTGAAGGGTGCGCTGAATGAGATGAAAGAGATTGCACATGCGGATTTTTATCTGTTTTCCAGAGAGGGAACGATGATAGCGGGAACCGGGCACTTCGAGAACCCGGAAGTAGAGAACGCTGCTCTGGAATTTGCCGATTCCATTGCAGAGAGTCAGGTTGCTTACGGTTATTTTTTTATAAAGATCATTGTGCAGAACCAGTTGGAATATGTATTGCTGTCTGATATGATGAGCAGTGGAGAATATGCATTTGTGATTGCGCAGATGGCTGCTTCCCAGATCCGGAATCTGCATGCAGTGGCATATGCGCCAATGGATGAGCAGGAGTCCATGAGACAACTTCTGCTGGGAGAACTGGATGAAGAACAGATGCGTAGAGATGGCCGGCGAAGAAAAATAGATGATATTCCGAGAATGCTGTATGTTCTGGAGTTTGCAGAAGAAAAAAATGAGATTGCGATGGAGACGGTAAGAAATCTTTTCGTGCAGGATTCTCAGGATTTTCTGGTGGATATGGATGAAAAACGGGCGGTTCTTTTAAAACAGGTAAATGGTCTGGAAGAAGAATACTGCCGTAATTTTGCAGATATCCTGATTGACAATATTCAGGCAGAAGCAATGCTTGCGGTAAAGGTAGGCTACTCTTCCGTGGCACGGCAGAATGGACAGCTTGCAAATCGTTATCGGGAAGCCTGCATGGCATTAAAAATCTGTAAAATCTTTTATCCAAAAGAATCGGTTGCTATATATGGACATTTGGGAATCGGACAGCTGATCTACCAGCTGCCAATGGATCTGTGTCAGCGTTTTCTGAAGGAAGTATTTTCCGAAGGACAGCAGGAACTGCTGGATGAAGAGATGCTGATCACGGTAGATAAGATGTTTGAAAACAATCTGAATATTTCAGAAACCGCCCGTCAGTTGTATGTGCACAGAAATACACTGGTATATCGGCTGGAGCGTATGCAGAAGATACTGGGACTGGATATCAGGCTGTTTGAAGATGCCATGATGTTCCGGATTGCCATGATGGTACAGTCGCATGTAAATTATATGATGAAAGAACACCCGCGAAAGGAAAATTAGAGGAAATGCAGAAAGAAAATTATTTGCTTCATCAGATTGATGAACTGAAAGAAAAAGCGAGACAGCTGCAGACTCTGTTGACTTCAAAAGAAGATAAGGTAACAGAGCTGGAGACGATCGTCAGTGAGAAAAAAGAGCAGGCTACAGAGCTTGATAATATGATCGAAAGCCGTAAAGAAGCTGCAGATCGTCTGATCGTTGGCGTGTCTGTTCAGATTCAGGAGATGATCCAGGATCTGAACAAAGAAATGGAACAGTTTGAAGCCTTTATGGAAAAACATATTTCCGATGCAGCAGAACAGATGGATGACAAGTTATCCGATGTCAGTGAGCAGATGGATGGAAAGATGACCGAGATTTGTGGACAGATGGATGGCAGTCTTTCTGAATCAACCACACAGATGAATGCTATGCTGGAGAAAACCGGTCATAAACTGGAGGAAAAACTGGAAGAGGTCCGGGCGGCACTGGAAAAAAATCTGGCTTCTGTAAAAGAACAGATGAATGACAGAATGCTGGGACTGAATACAGAGGTTGAAAAACAGATCAACCTGCTTCAGGATGGCATAGGAGAATATCGTAATTCTCTGGAAGAACTGGAACAGCAGGTTACGGAAACCATTCATGCCGAAGAAGAGAAAAGTCTGAATTCCATTCGGAAATCTTTGAATGGAGTCAAAGGACTGGCAGTATTTGCTATCATTGACTGTGTATTGCTGGTCGTAATCCTGTTACATATGCTGGGGGTATTTTAAATGTCAGTAAAAACAAAAAAAATCTGGGTGGTAGGTCATAAGAACCCGGATACCGATTCCATCTGCGCAGCGATCGCCTATGCGCATCTGAAAAATCAGAGTGCGCCAGAAGGTGTTAAATATGAGCCGAAGCGTGCAGGCGAATTAAATGAAGAAACAAAATATGTATTAAAACATTTTCATGTAAAAGCACCGGCGTTGATCACGGATGCCGGCGCGCAGGTCAAAGATATTGAGATCCGCAAGACAAAAGGTGTCAGTGGGAAACTTTCCATGAAACGAGCATGGGAAATGATGAAACAGCTGAATGTAGCTACACTTCCGATTACCAGTGAAGATAACAAGCTGGAAGGTCTCATCACTACGGGAGATATTGCAAAGTCTTACATGGATATTTATGACTGCCGGGTTCTTGCAAGGGCAAAGACGCAGTATAAAAATATTTTAGAGACACTGGAAGGAACTCTCCTTGTAGGCAATGAACACGCTTATTTCTGTGACGGAAAGGTTCTGGTAGCGGCGGCTAATCCGGATATGATGGAAGAATATATCGAAGATAACGATCTTGTCATCAGTGGAAACCGTTATGAATCGCAGCTTTGTGCGCTTGAAATGAATGCCAGCTGCATGATTATCTGTTCCGGTGCGAAAGTGACCAAGACGATTCAGAAGATCGCAGCAGAAAAGGACTGCGTGCTCATCAGCACACCATATGATACCTATACGGTTGCTCGTCTCATCAACCAGAGTATTCCATTAAAATATTTTATGAAGCGAGAAAATCTCGTTACTTTCGGAATGGATGATTATGTAGACGATGTACGGGATACCATGCAGAAAGAAAAACACAGAGATTTTCCGGTGCTGGATGAAAAAGGAAAGTATGTAGGTATGATCTCACGAAGAAATCTGTTGAGCATGAAGAAAAAACAGCTGATATTAGTGGATCATAATGAGAAATCTCAGGCCGTTGATAATATTGACGGTTCCGAGATCCTGGAGATCATTGATCATCACAGGCTGGGAAGTCTGGAAACGATGGCGCCTGTATTTTTCCGAAATCAGCCTCTTGGATGTACGGCGACGATCATTTATCAGATGTATCGGGAACAGGGAGTGGAGATTACAAAGGAGATTGCCGGTCTGCTCTGTTCTGCGATTTTGTCAGACACGTTGATGTACCGTTCACCGACTTGTACGGAAGTGGATCATATTGTCGCAGAAGAACTCGCCCTGATTGCAGGTATTCAGACGGATGAGTATGCGAAAGCCATGTTCCAGGCGGGAAGTGATTTCTCCTCCAAGACAGAAGAAGAGATCTTCTATCAGGATTTCAAAGCATTCTGCAGCAATGGCACCGATTTTGGTGTAGGTCAGATCAGCGCTATGACACAGGAAGAACTGGATCAGGTAAAAGAGAAACTGCAGCCGTATCTGCAGCAGGTTATCGCTGAGCGGAAAGTGTCCATGGTATTTGTGATGCTGACGAATATTTTGGAAGAAAATACCTATTTGATCTGTGCCGGAGAAGGTGCAGAAGAACTTGTTCAAAATGCATATCACGTACATGAAGAAAATGGGTATTATCTGCTGAAGGGCGTTGTTTCCAGAAAGAAGCAGCTGATTCCGATGTTTATGTCAGTATTGCAGGAAGCATAGTTTTAATTTATCAATCAGTTACATATGTCAGCTTACGCTGACTGAAATCACGCACCACGTCTCAGGTGTGTTTGATTTGGATTATAAGAGTAAAAAGAAAGGAAAAACTGTTTCGACAGCGTATGATATGGTGGCGAAACAGCAGTTGAGATTATATGAGCAAGCAGATTTGGAAATCAGGAAATATGCTTTATCCGGTACCGGCAGTCATGGTAAGCTGTCAGCGTCCGGGAGAAAAACCAAATATGGTAACGATTGCATGGGCAGGAACCGTATGTTCAGACCCGGCAATGGTATCAATCTCCATCCGTCCGGAACGTCATTCCTATGATATTATCAAAGAGACCGGTGAATTTGTCATCAATCTGACAACGAAAGAACTTACCTATGCTACTGATTATTGTGGTGTAAAATCCGGAAGAGATGTGGACAAATTTGCACAGATGCATCTGACGCCGACCGTATCCCAGACCGTCAAAGCACCTGGAATTGCAGAAAGCCCGGTAAATATTGAGTGTAAAGTAAAAGACATCATCAAACTGGGATCGCACGATATGTTCCTGGCAGAAGTGACAGCAGTAGTGGTAGATGAAAGTCTGCTGGATGAGACTGGCAAATTCCATCTCAACGATGCGGGACTGGTAGCATATTCCCATGGCGAATATTTTGAACTCGGCGAAAAGATCGGCAAGTTCGGCTACAGTGTGAAGAAGAAAAAATAGGAATAAAAAGGGCAGGAACTGATAGAAAATCAGTTCCTGCCCTTTAAAGTTTTGCGGGTAATTATTTAATCAGCTCATCCATCAGCAGCATGAAAATATTTTCACTCTGCTCAGACCAGTTCTTACATACGGCGATTGCCTGTTCCTTATCCGGCACGGCAAGGGTCAGATCAATGATAGAATGCTCGCCATTTTTCATCTGGCAGCGTACCGCATAACGGTTATCTGTTGTCTTGTAATAGTCAGAGACTACAGAAGTCTCCTGCTTCAGTTCCATGCGGTTTTCAGTAAAATATTCCAGAATATCCTGTTTGATCCCATTGGAGATCTTATTGCTGAAAAAATCCACAGTCTGTCGTCCTTCCGGTGTAATGCGATAGAGAGTGTTGTTGTGGGTTGATTCTGCAATAATCAGATCAGAGTCCAGTAATTCTGATAATGTCTGCTGAACAGTAAAATAATCCGTATAATCTTTTTCCTGTATAAAGTTCGTAATCTGAGTATTTGTAAGTGGAAAATCAACCTTATCCAGCATATATAAGATCATAAGGCGATACAAAGTAAATGTTTCGGACATATGAAAGCTCCTTTCTGTTAAGGCTCTGTAAAACAGGACAATCTTTTTATTCCAATATCATATTAAAATATAATATTATAGTATGGAAAATACATTTTCATGACTATTTATGCCGCCAGCTGAAGGCTACGGCATGGGAATTTGCGTGTAGAATACAGTAATGGCTCGTTTTATAAAGATAACACGGCATAAAAATTATTTTTTATAATATTTTCCCTGCCAGGAATTATGTTCCCGGAATTCTCTCTGAATCTGATTCAGGACTTTCTTTTTATCCGTACTCCAGAGAGGCGCAAGCAGAAGATTTTTCGGCCCGTCTCCGGTAATCCGGTGGATGACCATTTCCTCCGGCAGAAGTTCGATGCATTTTCGGATCAGTCTGCAATAAGAGTCACGGTCAAAGATGGGGAAGGAATCCTTCTCATAGTAATCAGCCAGAGCAGTATGCTTCAGAACATGTAAAAGCTGTAATTTAATGCCCTGGATGCCACTATCTGCCAGATAATCTACAGTTTGAAGCATCATCGGAATCGTTTCCTGTGGAAGGCCGAGAATTACATGTGTGATCACTGCAAGACCACGGGCTTTTAACTGTTGTACACAATGCTCATAGCAGGAGAGGGAGAAACCTCTTCGGATAAAAGCAGCTGTCTTTTCGTGGATTGTCTGCAACCCAAGTTCTATCCATACCGGTTTGATCTGATTGAGTTCTTCCAGAAGATCCAGAATCTCTTCATTGATGCAGTCCGGTCTGGTGGCGATTGACAAAACGACGATCTCCGGCTGTGAAATGGCTTCCATAAATAACGGCTTTAAGTAGGAAACCGGAGCATAAGTGTTTGTATAAGCCTGAAAATAGGCGATAAATTTCCGACAGTCTGACTTTGCAGCAATCCGTCGTTCCCCTTCTGAAATCTGTTCCCTTATGGAAATGGCAGCATTTCCAGCAAAATCTCCGGAGCCACCTTCACTGCAGAAAATACATCCGCCGGTACCAAGGGTTCCATCACGATTCGGACAGGTCATGCCGCCATTTAAGGAAATACGGTAAACTTTTTCTCCGAAAGTCTGTTTCAGTTCATAATCCAGAGAATGATAGCGCTTATCGTTCCATTGCTTCATTTCGATTATTTGATATGTGACTTAACAGCCTGGCTTACAACTTCTGCAACGCGAGGATCAAATGCTTCCGGCATGATAAAGTCTTCATTCAGTTCTTCATCGCTGACGAGGCCTGCGATTGCTTCAGCGGCTGCAAGCTTCATTTCCTCTGTAATCTGTTCTGCACGACCTTCCAGAGCGCCTTTGAAAATGCCAGGGAAAGCAATGACGTTATTGACCTGATTTGGAAAGTCGCTTCGTCCGGTTCCTACAACTTTGGCACCGGCAGCTTTTGCTACATCCGGCATGATCTCCGGTACAGGGTTTGCCATAGCAAAGAGGATCGCATCTTTGTTCATGGATGCTACCATTTCAGCAGATACGATGTTCGGAGCAGATACGCCGACGAAGATATCAGCGCCTTTTAAAGCGTCTGCCAGAGTTCCTGTCTGGTTTTCCAGATTGGTAACTTCTGTCATTTTCTGCTGCATCCAGTTCAGTTCCGGATAATCTTTACCGATGATACCAAGCTTGTCACACATGGTAACGTGTTTGAAACCATAGGTAAGGAGTAGTTTGGTAATAGCAACACCAGCAGAGCCAGCGCCGTTTACTACAACTTTACAGTCTTCTTTTTTCTTTCCTGTGACGCGCAGAGCATTGATGATGCCTGCAAGAACAACGATGGCAGTACCATGCTGGTCATCATGGAAGACCGGGATGTTCAGCATTTTTTTCAGACGTTCCTCTACCTCAAAGCATCGTGGAGCGGAAATGTCTTCCAGATTGATGCCTCCGAAAGTCGGAGCGAGATTTGCAACGGTCTTAACGATTTCGTCCGGATCCTGTGTATCCAGAACAATTGGAACGGCATTGACATTGGCAAATTCTTTAAAAAGAACGCATTTACCTTCCATAACCGGCATTGCAGCCAGTGCGCCGATATTTCCAAGACCGAGAACGGCACTTCCGTCAGAGATAACGGCAACGGTATTTGCTTTCATTGTATAAGTATAAGCAGCTTCCGGGTCCTTTGCGATGATCTTGCAAGGCTCGGCAACGCCCGGTGTGTAGGCAATGGAAAGATCCTCACGGGTTTTTACCGGGGATTTGGATACGACTTCCAGTTTTCCATTCCAGTCTTTGTGCATCTGTATTGCTTTTTCACTAAGATCCATGTTCTTTCTCCTTAATATAAGTATATTTATATCCACTATTCACAATCATATCATTAATAAAATGACAAATCAAGGAAAGAAAAGCTTCCCATTTCAGAAAAAGTGTTGTATAATGCAACTAGTTAAATAAATTGATATCGTCAGGTCAATATTATTTTATATCAGTCACTTCTGACACCGATTCCAAGTTGTATGTAAACAGATGAATAGTGTGAAATATATATTTTTATAACTATTTGTGCCACTGTTAAAAGATAGTGGAATGGACTTAATGTAGAATATGTATTTTATAATTGTTTGTTCTGTCGGTAAAAGGAAAATGAACAGACATAAAAAGATATATGATAAGGTCGGATATTTTCTGCTTAGGATTGTTAAAAAACGTATATTTATGTTGCGTGAACTGGCTGCTGTATGAGCAGCAGATATTTAGAATTTTAGAAAAACAGATGGTTTTTGTTCGGGATTATTGTATCAGGAAAAGCTGTTTTTACAGATGTCATTGAAAAGGAGAGTTGCTATATGAGAGAAAAATATGAGAGCCTTTCACTGGCTGTATTACGCGAGGTAGCCAAAAGTCGTGGATTAAAGAAGATATCCACTTTGAAGAAGGCAGAACTTGTGGAAGCAATGCTTGCAGAAGATGCAAGAGTGGCAGCAGAGGAAGCAGAAGAGAAAAAGAAAGAGAAGCCGGTATGCAGAGAGCGGCATGTAAGACATCATGCAGAAGATGTTTCCGGAAGAAAAGCAGAATCGGAAAAAAGAGTGGAAAGAGAAGGAAAAGAAGATACCAAAGAGAAAAACGAAAATGCGGAAGATGCTTCCGAAGAGGATTTTGAAGATAAAAAAGAAAAAAGACTGGATGAATCAGATCTCGACAGTGGAGAAACAGCGAATGGAATTCTTGAAGTCATGCCGGACGGATATGGATTTATCCGCTGTGAAAACTATCTTCCGGGAGAAAACGATGTCTATGTATCTCCATCCCAGATCCGTAAATTTAATCTGAAAACAGGCGATATCGTCAGCGGAAATACAAGGATCAAACAGCAGCAGGAGAAATTCAGCGCCCTGCTTTATATTACAACCGTAAATGGATTTCCACCGGTAGAAGCAGTCAGAAGAAAAGCATTTGAAGATCTGACACCGATTTTCCCGGATGAGCGTCTTCGTCTGGAAACACCAGGCAGAAGCAGTGGCAGCGTATCCATGCGTATCATGGATCTGGTGTCTCCTGTGGGTAAGGGACAGCGAGGTATGATCGTATCCCAACCGAAAGCCGGTAAGACAACCTTATTAAAAGAAATCGCAAAATCTGTAAAACGCAACAATCCGGAGATGCATCTGTTGATCCTTCTGATCGATGAGCGCCCGGAGGAGGTTACGGATATCAAAGAGGCTATAGAAGGCGGAAACACGGAAGTCATTTACTCTACCTTTGATGAATTGCCGGATCATCACAAACGTGTATCTGAGATGGTTATCGAGCGCGCAAAACGTCTGGTAGAGCATAAGAAAGACGTCATGATCCTTCTGGACAGCATTACCCGTCTGGCAAGAGCGTACAATCTTGTGGTTCCACCAAGTGGACGTACTCTTTCCGGTGGTCTTGATCCGGCTGCCCTGCATATGCCGAAGCGGTTCTTTGGTGCAGCGAGAAATATGCGTGAGGGCGGAAGCCTTACGATTCTTGCAACGGCACTGGTAGATACCGGAAGCAAGATGGACGATGTTGTATACGAAGAATTCAAGGGAACCGGTAATATGGAGCTTGTACTGGATCGCAAGCTTTCAGAAAAACGAATCTTCCCTGCCATCGATATCATGAAATCCGGTACCCGAAGAGAGGATCTTCTTCTGGATCAGGAAGAGCAGGAAGCAGTTTATATTATGCGAAGAGCCATCAATGGCATGAAGGCAGATGAGGCGGTGGAAAATATCCTTCAGATGTTCCTGCACACGAAAAACAATCAGGAATTCGTCCAGCAGGTTAAGAAAAAACGGTTTTTCTAGGTTGTTGAGAAAATACATCCTAAAAAACATGAAAAAACATCAGAAAATGAAAACAATACTTGTAAAATGATCCGAAAAGTGATAGACTAGATTAGTCATATTGGGTTATTATTCCACGGGAGGTGTGAACGGTGGCAATTTTCAGAACGATTTTAATGATAGTATTTATTATAGTCAGCATTATTCTGACAGTGATCATCCTGATGCAGGAAGGAAAGAACAATGGTCTTGGAGCCATTGCCGGAGCTGCAGATTCCTATTGGGGAAAAAATAAAGGACGTTCCATGGAAGGTGTTCTTGTAAAAGTTACAAGAATCCTTGTTGCAGTATTCCTTATTATCGCTGCATTTCTCTGTATCGCAAGATTTGCATAGAAGCTGGAACGTTTTCAGGATAACTCAGAGACATAAGGCTGTCGTAGTTTTACGGCAGCTTTTCTTTGTTTATCCCTATGATTTTAGACAGATGCCACTAGGTGTAAGCTTTTATTTGAACGATAGAGATAGATGCTGCCGGGTGTAAGCTTTTTGTTTGCGTGATAGAAATAGCAGCGGCTGGGGATAAGATTTTTTTGAGTGAGAGAAACTGTTGTTGGTGGGCATAAATTTTTGCTTGAACAGTAGCACCAGATATTGTTAGGTATAAACTTTTGTTTGAATAGTAGAGCTAGATGTTATAGAGTGTATGCCTTTGTTTTTTGAATAGAAGCAGAAAAGGCAAGGATGTAACCGTATGTTAGAGGTGGATTCTATCAAAGGTAAATCAGGGATCAAGAGAGATGGAACAGAAAGGAGAGAGATGGAACAGGAAGCATTAAATAAAAGAAAAAAAGTCATTTATGATTTTATATGTGATGAGTTTTATGTCCCGATGAAAGCGCGGGATATGGCAGCCTTGCTGAATATTCCGAAGCAGCAGCGCCATGAGCTGCATGAAGTGCTGGATGCGCTGGTGGCAGATGGTAAGATTGAGATATCTGCTAAGGGAAAATACAGCAAGGGTAAGCTGCGTATGCAGACCGGCGTATTTGAAGCCCATGCAAGGGGATTTGGCTTTGTGATCGTTGAAGGCGAAGAGGAAGATATTTTTATTCCGGAGAGCAAAGTAAACGGCGCTTTTCATCAGGATACCGTAGAAGTCCGCATCCATCCGTCCCACGGGAAACGGCGGGAAGGCGAGATCGTCAAGATCGTATCCCACGGACTAAAGACGATTGTAGGAACCTTTGAAAAAAGCAAGACTTTTGGTTTTGTACGACCGGATAATCAGCGGATACAGTCGGATATTTTTGTTCCGCTGGAGCGTTCAAAAGGAGCTGTCAGTGGTCACAAAGTGGTTGTGGAGCTGACTTCTTATGGAAAAAATGGCAAGAAACCAGAAGGAAAGGTTATAGAGATCCTTGGTCATCAGGATGATCCAGGAACGGATATCCTGTCTATTGTCCGCGAATATGATTTGCCGGAGGATTTTTCGGAAAAAATCTCCAATCAGGTGGAAAATGTTTCAAAACCGGTCAGCCAGGCCGATATGGCAGGGCGTCTGGATCTGAGAGACCTGCAGACCGTAACGATTGACGGAGAAGATGCAAAGGATCTGGATGATGCGATTTCACTGACAAAAGAAGGGAATCTGTATCATCTTGGCGTGCATATTGCAGATGTCAGCAATTATGTGCAGGAGAACAGCGCCTTAGACCATGAGGCTTTGAACCGTGGAACAAGCGTATATCTGGTGGATCGCGTGATCCCGATGCTGCCAAAACAGCTGTCCAATGGCATCTGTTCGCTGAATCAGGGGGAAGACCGTCTGACGTTAAGCTGTCTGATGACTATTGATGAAAAAGGAACTGTGATGGATCATAAGATCGCGGAGACAGTCATTCAGGTTGATCGCCGGATGTCTTATACGAATGTAAATAAGATCGTAACAGATCGTGATGAAGCAGTCATGAAAGAGTATGACGGTTTTGTGGACATGTTTGATCTAATGAAAGAACTGGCAGATATTTTGCGTGAAAAGAGAATGCACCGCGGAGCCATTGATTTTGATTTTCCGGAGACAAAGGTTATCTTAAACGAGGCTGGCGAGCCAGTGGATATCAAACCTTACGACAGAAATGCGGCTACAAAGATCATTGAAGATTTCATGCTGATCGCCAATGAAACAGTAGCGCAGGATTATTTCTGGCAGGAGGTTCCATTCTTATACCGTACCCATGAAAATCCGGAGCCGGAGAAGATCCGTAAGCTGAATACATTTATCAACAATTTTGGCTACCATGTGCATGTGGGCGGCGATGAAGTGCATCCGAAAGAATTACAGAAGTTGTTGGGCAAAAGCGAGGATACGCCGGAAGAGGCGCTGATTGCAAGACTGACCCTGCGTTCTATGAAGCAGGCGAAATATTCTGTAGAGTGCGTAGGACATTTTGGACTTGCAGCACAGTACTATTGCCATTTTACTTCTCCAATCCGTCGGTATCCGGATCTGCAGATCCATCGGATCATCAAAGAGACGTTACGGGGTAAGATGACAGAAAAGCGTCTGGAGCATTATGAAAAGATTCTGCCAGAAGTGGCAAAAGAGTGCAGTCAGCTGGAGCGTCGTGCAGATGAAGCGGAGCGTGAGACTGTAAAACTGAAAAAAGTGGAATATATGGAGCAGCGTATCGGTCAGGAATACGAAGGCGTGATATCTGGTGTTACTGCCTATGGTTTCTATGTGGAACTTCCGAATACAGTGGAAGGAATGGTGCATGTGACTACGTTGCACGGAGATTATTTTGAGTTCTGTGAGGATTCTTATGAACTTGTGGGGGAAAGTACGGGAATCCGTTATAAGCTGGGACAGAAAGTACGGATTCGGGTGGAGGATACAGATTCCCTCAACCGTACGATTGCATTTTCATTAGTAACTGGAAACGGGGATCGATAATGCAGTTGTATCTTTTTGGATGACTTATGTTCTCTGTGAAAAATGATGGCATAGAGCGTGACAATCCCATTTGGATTACAGCATGTTTTGGCCATGTTCGTATCCAACCTGGCGCCGATCAGCAGAAAACCTGATTCTTGGTGTTGTGACGCTGGCAGCCTGCCTTTTGTGGAACATTTTTGCAAAAGGATATTTAAAACAGCTGTCTGTCCTGTTTGGACTGGCGGTAGGTTATGTGCTTGCTATCTGTCTTGGCCGTGTGGATCTGTCTGTGATCATGTCAGGCGGACTGATCTCATTGCCGAAAATCCTGCTGTCCGGTGTGCAGATGATCGCACAGGCAGGTTTTACGCAGAGAAATATCACGATCGCATCACTGGCTCTGGCATTCGGTATCGGATTTACTTCGGCAAGTGAAGCTGGCATCTGGGGTATTTTTCCGGAGATCATCCAGACCGTGTTTGGAGCAAATGTCGTAGCTGTCGTATTTGTGGTAGCTGTATTCCTGAATCTGGTGCTGCCGAAAAATATGGATGTGAAGAAAAAAATATTTCTGATAAAAATGAGTAAGCGCTATTTTTCACTATCCTTTTCAAAAACAGATCTGATACATATCAGCTACGGGCATTGCAGATAGAAAACAAGGGCGTATGTAGCTGCACTTGCTGTAAAACGGGCATCATATCATTGAAAAAATGTCTGGTAAAACAGATAAGAAAGATTTAAGGAAAAGAATCGTAGAAATGTGTTGAATATTTCAGCAATTCGTGGTAGTTTAGAATAGCTGAGAAAGAAAAGGAGCAGAAAAAAGGCTGTATTCAGGAGAAGGGCTTCCTGCATGGAAGTTTCAGAATCTGGAAATAATATTTTATGGTATCTGTGCAGTTTGAAAAAAGCAGCATAGAAGAGCATAAATTGAGATTCCTGAACATAGCAGCGGATGAATGATATGGGAAAAGAAAGCATAAAATTAATTGCGAACAATAAAAAAGCATATCATGACTATTTCATTGATGAGACCTATGAGGCGGGCATCAGCCTGCATGGTACAGAAGTAAAATCTGTCCGCATGGGAAAATGCAGCGTGAAAGAGTCTTTTATCCGGATCGAAAACGGAGAAGTCATTGCCTATGGATTGCATATCAGTCCTTATGAAAAAGGCAATATCTTCAACAAAGATCCTCTGCGTCCGAAAAAACTTCTGCTTCACAAATCGGAGATCCACAAGATTGCCGGTAAGATCAAAGAAAAAGGCTATACGCTGGTTCCGTTGAAGGTTTATTTCAAAGGAAGTCTGATCAAAGTGGAGATCGGTCTGGCACGAGGCAAAAAGCTTTACGATAAACGCCAGGATATCGCAAAGAAAGACCAGAGAAGAGAAGCAGAAAGAGATTTCAAGATCAGCAAGATGTACTAAGTATTGAGTTACTTAATATAAATGTTTTTATCAGAATAGAAAGACAGAACAGATATCTGTAGAACAGTCTGGTATAAAATGTTTTAAAAATGAGATAAGGATATCATCAAAAAAATATAGAATATTTCAGAAAAGAGATAGTCATATCATCAAAAAATACAAGATATAGCGATTCAAGCAGATATCACGTCAGGTATACGGCAGAAAAGAAATTTTCTGTCGGCCTGTGAATGATAGATAATGGCAGAGAAATCTGCCGACATTCATGGGGGTGTACTGGTTTCGACGGGGTTTTGAAAGCTGGAGAAGCGGGCCGCATGAAATGCGTTAAATTTCAAACCTAAATATAAACGCTGATAACAAAAAATTAGCACTGGCTGCCTAAGTTGCAGCTTGTCTGACCTAGAGCACCTGCACTTTAGGACCCAGGCATCGACCATGCAGGAAACGACTTATGCAAAGCTTTGCGCATAAGGGCGTATCATGAAGCTACTGAAGCCGGAAACCTGTTCCTGGGTGTCCGGTAGAGGGAATGTCAATACAGGGACTACGCTCGTAGAAGGACAGTGGCCAGGATTTCGGACAGGGGTTCGATTCCCCTCACCTCCACTAAAACTGAACAAGTCAAACTATGTATATGATATTATCGTATACAGAAATATGTTTTGTTTGGTGTATCGAAGAAAATAAAAGTAACGACATTGTATGTTGCGAAAGTAATATACAGTGTCGTTATTTTTATGGTATAATTCGGATATGAATTACCACAAAGAGAATGGCGAAAGCTGTTCTTTTTTCAGTATATTTAATGAATACGAAAATGGAACACTTTGAAGAAAAGTTGTTTTATAGGATGCCATTTTTGATATGACAAATAAAAGTATCTTATTGTACTACTATAAAAATAGAAGGAGAAACACATGAAACTTACAATGTTAGGCACGGGAAATGCAATTGTTACCGAGTGTTATAATACTTGTTTTGTCATGCAGGAAGAGGATCAGTATTTCCTGGTAGATGGCGGTGGTGGAAGCACTCTGCTTCGACAGTTAAAATATGCCGGAATTGACTGGAAAAATATTAGAAATATTTTTGTGACACATAAGCATCTTGATCATATTACCGGTATACTATGGATGATCCGAATGATCTGCCAGAATATGAACCGGGGAGAATATGAGGGAGAGGCAACAATATATGCCCATGATGAAGTGATCGCTCTGTTAAAAGATATGGCAGGAAAACTTTTGCAGAAAAAAGAAACCGTTTTTATTGATGATCGGTTTCATTTGCAAGTAGTTGAGGATGGCGAATCTATCAAAATTTTGGATAAAAAGGTTACTTTTTTTGATATACAGTCAACAAAAGCGAAACAGTTTGGATTTTGTATGGAATTGGGAAAGGGAGAGAAACTAACCTGTTGTGGAGATGAACCATACAACGTCTGTGAAAAGCAATATGCTGAAAACAGTGCATGGCTGTTGCATGAGGCGTTCTGCTTAGATAGCCAGGCAGAGATATTTCATCCATATGAGAAACATCATTCAACCGTAAAAGACGCATGCAAGTTAGCAGAGGAGCTCAATGTGAAAAACTTGTTGCTGTATCACACCGAGGATAAAAATATATTGCGGCGGAAAGAGCTTTATACGAAGGAAGGTAGGGAATATTTTAAAGGGAATCTTTTGATTCCGGATGATTTGGAGTCGGTGGAAATATAAGAGTTTGAAGTGAGGGGGAAAGAGAATGGTACAAAGCCATTCTCTTTTTACTTTACAAAGAAATTTTTGAAATATCATTATTTTGCTTGCAAAAATCAATTTAGTGTTATAAAATACGTGTAAACGATTATAATAAACGTATTTACAAAAAAAGAGGAGAAAAAATGGAAGAACGAGTTTTACTAGAAGAATTATGTGAAGTTAGAAAATCAGTAGAAGAATTGCGTTTGCAGTATTCAAACATAAAGGATATGCTTGAGTTATTACAACGAGAAATGTTTGGAATGAGCAAGTATTTTAGAAACATTGAAGCGGATTATGAGTGGTTAAAAGACTATAAAGAAAATACAACAATGAAAAGATTAAATATGATTTTAGATCGCTTTCCGAAAACGCCAGACCATCCTGAAACAGGGAAAGAGTATAATGTTTATCAAATGCAGATAGATGCTTTAGGAAGTGAGTTATACGATCTGAAAAAAACGATCGAACAGAATCCCTCTTAAAAAACGGAGATATAGAGTTGAACCAGAGGTCAAAGAAAAAGCGGAAAGTATTCTGTCTGCAGTTGATATCCCTGCTTCCAGTGCTATCAATATGTTTTATAAACAGATTATCTTACAGAGAGGACTTCCATTTGAAATAAGGCTACCGCAATCCCACTGGCTTTAGATGATAGGGTAAGGTAGCTAGAAGTGGAAAATTATTATATAATTGCGGTATGGGAATATGGAAATCAAAAAACAGACACAAGGAGAAGCTTATGGTTCCGGATGAATAAAGGATATGAAAAACCATATACAAATATTTTTGTTTTGTGCTAGTATAGAATAAATACCAAATAAGCTCTGTTAAAGGAGGAATTCAATGCCCCACAATTCAACCACAACCTACCAGATCATGCATCAGGATCAATGCGTTGCAACCATAGATGAAACTGGCCACGCAAAGGTGTTGGAGCCAGCATTCATGCCATACAACCTTTATCTGGAGGAAGAAGATGACGTTGATACACTGGTTAATAATCTTATGAATTTCAATTACTGGTGTGCCGGCCGGGTACTGACTCTGGATCGGAAATATGCGAAAGAAATTTTAAACAGTATCGGAATGTCTCAGGCAGTTACGGATCGGGAGAGGGCGAAGATCGCATTGTCGTATCGTTGTCTGTCATTGACAGATGTGTTCTGGGTTCGGCGGGCAGGAGAGAACATCACATTTTCGGATGTAAATTTATATGAAAACCATCTGGAGAATACATTCATTGATATTTCGCTTCGGGGAAAACAGTATTCTGTGCAAAATGAAGCGCTAGCAAGGGATCTTTCTACAAATGGCTGTTTCCCAAAGGCGTGGCGCAGGATGGAAGATGGATTCTGGCTTTTAAAAGATGGCGATGCAGATGCCGTGGAACGGGAATTACTGGCAAGTCAGATCTGTCGTTGCTTTGATGTGGATCAGGTTTTGTACGAAAGAGATTATTTTGATGGAGAAAAAGTCAGCATAAGCAAAAATTTTACATCAGAGAATTTTTCAATTGTGTCTATGGAAAACTTTGAGATCTATGCGGCGAATCAGGAGATAAATGCAAAGGAAGCAGTCCTGAAATTAGATGCGAAAAATTATTATATGATGAATGTTGTGGATTACCTTATGGGAAATACAGACCGACATTGGGGAAACTGGGGAATGCTGGTGGATAACCGGACAAATCAGCCGGTTTCATTGCATAAGCTGATGGACTTTAATCAGTCGTTTTTATCTTATGATACGATAGAGGGAGCAAACTGCCAGACTCTGTTCGGAAAGCGTGGGACACAAAAAGAGGCTGCGATGGAAGCTGTTCGCAAAATTGGGTTGAATCAGATAAACGAAGTGGAACGATCCTGTTTTTCAGAGTTGCCACAATATTATGAGATGTTCTGTAAGCGACTGGAAGTTGTAAAGGGTATGTTATGAGAAATGTGCATTATTTCTTTACAAAAACAAAGTATTCTGCTATGTTTATAGAAAAATACAATAGCCTGCATGAAAAAATTTCTGAAAGAGTATAAAGGAAATATTATATATATTTCCAGTGAAAAATGGTTGCGGAAAGCAATCTTATCTAACAGAGTGTGAGTTTCAGGTAATTGTTGTAGTAATTTTAGAAAATAATAAGGAGGACACCCCATGAACAGACAGGATCAGTTATGCATCAAAATGATCGAGTGGAACCAGGCAGATCCAAAGCGGATTCAGCATTTTCTGAAAGTACAAAGCTTTGCAGCGCTCATTGGTCACGGGGAAGAGATTCCAGAAGAAAAACAGGAGATTCTGGAAGCGGCAGCGCTGGTGCATGATATCGGCATCCGCCCGGCAGAGGAAAAATTCGGACAGTGCGGCGGAAAACTGCAGGAGCAGGAAGGACCGGAACCGGCGAGAAAAATGCTTCTGGAATGCGGTTACAGTGAGGCACAGGCAGAACGGGTGGCATATCTGGTAGGACACCATCATACTTATGATGCCATTGATGATATTGATTATCAGATATTGGTAGAGGCAGATTTTCTTGTCAATCTGTACGAGGATGATGCTTCTGTTGAGATGGCTTCCAGAGCCATGGAGCGTATTTTTAAGACGAAGACAGGTATCCAGATCTGTCGGACACAGTTTAATATGTAAAGTTTTTTAGTGATTAAAAAAGGATGGAGATTTTTGCCTTTTAGAAAATAGATATTAAAAATCGTTAATCTTCAATGCGTATTATTAAGAAATAAGTCTATAGAAAAGAAACAAATGATTCATTAATAAAAACAAAAATACGAAGAAAAAATATAGCAGCAGGCAAAGGCGCAGCAAATAAGCTGAGACTTTCCTGCTATTTTTTCACACAGAAGGCACAATTTCATGTTATTATAATACATGCAATATGCGAAAACAGACATAGATATGTAATATAATCAGCTGTCTGTACATGTAGGGATAATAGAACGGATGTTTTTCTATTAGTATTAAATGATTTGTATAAAAGCAATCATGATTATCAATAAAAGAATAGCGATTGATTAAAAGATATGTGTTGAGTGAAGAGAAAATAGCAGTTATTTATCAGCACAAGATGAATATGAAACAGAAATAGAAAAACAGTTTCAAATTACTTTTGCATCAGCAGCAGAAACGGAGATCAACATGGAAAAATTAAAAATATTAGTTGTGGATGATGAGAGCCGTATGAGAAAACTGGTACGGGATTTCCTTGTAAAAAGGGATTTTGAAGTACTGGAAGCCGGAGACGGAGAAGAAGCACTGGATATTTTTTATTCAGATAATAAGATCGCACTTATCATTTTAGATGTTATGATGCCAAAGATGAACGGTTGGGAAGTCTGCCGGGAAGTCCGGGAGAATTCCAAAGTGCCGATTATCATGTTGACGGCCAAAGGCGATGAAAGCGATGAGCTGAATGGATTTGAACTGGGTGTGGACGAGTATATTTCCAAACCATTCAGTCCGAAGATTCTGGTGGCAAGGGTAGAAGCAATCCTTCGCAGAACCAATGGATTAAATAAAAACGAAAGCGTGGAAGTGGGAGGCATCATCTTGGATAAAGCGGCTCACCGAGTGACGATTGATGGGAAAGATGTGGAGCTGAGTTTCAAGGAATTTGAACTGCTGACCTATTTTATCGAAAATGCTGGAATTGCCCTTTCCAGAGAAAAAATCCTGAACCATGTATGGAATTATGATTATTTTGGCGATGCCAGAACCATTGATACCCATGTAAAAAAACTGCGCAACAAACTGGGCGAAAAAGGCGAATATATCAAAACTATCTGGGGTATGGGCTATAAATTTGAAGTATAGACAAAAGAGGATTGTTTGATTATTAAAAATAATATCGATCAATAAGAAGATAGATGATATCCTGTTGATAACAGTCATTATGGAATTCGCAATCTATCGTTACAGTTAAAACGAGATATACAAAAAACAGTTGTATCGCCAGAAAAAATGGACGATACGGAGACAGAGATGAAGCAGACAAAATTAAATCATTCCCTGACCAGACAGATTATGACGATTATCATCCTTCTGCTGGTGGGAACCGTTATGGCATGCTTTGTAGTTAATTCGTCTTTTTTGGGGCGGTATTATACGTTACAGAAAAAAAGCCTTCTTATGGAAAGCTTTGAAAAACTGCAGGCTGCCAGTAAAAAAGATATACTGTATACCGATGATTTCAATGCAGAATTTGAAAATATGTGTTCCACACAGAACATTTCTGTTATTATCGTGACGGCAGATGGAACGGTAAAACGGACATCCGTCAGCAATATCAATATTATTCAGCGTCAGCTTATGGATGCTATTTTTGGCGGAAGTGTAGATGGCAAAGATAGAAATACCCTGTATGAGACAGACAATTATGTGATCGAGTCCATTCGGGATTCCCATATGGACAATGAGGAATATCTGATGCTGTGGGGCACGTTGGATGATGGAAATCTGATCCTGATGCGTACTGCTATGGAGAGCATCCGGGAGAGCGTAAAGATTGCGAACCGATTCCTTTTATATATCGGAGCCGTAGCTATCGTAGTCAGTGTATGTATCAGTATCATCATCAGCCGTAAGATCACAAAACCGATCCTGCAGCTGACAGATATTTCCAAAAAGATGGTTGATCTGGATTTTGAAGCGAAATATGTGCCGAAGAAACAAAAGTTCGGTAAAAACAAGAGGATACGTAAGCATGGAGGCGGTCTGGCGCTGCCCGGAACGGTTGCCTTTGTGGGAGATAACGAGATCGATGAGCTTGGAAAACATATGAATGAGCTTTCAGAAACGCTGGAACAGACAATCTCTGAGCTGAAATCAGCTAACAACGAGTTGCAGAAGGATATTGAACAGAAAGAGCAGATTGATGAGATGCGAAAGGAATTTTTATCCAATGTTTCTCATGAACTGAAGACGCCGCTGGCTCTGATTCAGGGATATGCGGAAGGACTGTCAGAATGCATTAATGATGATGCAGAGAGTCGCGAATTCTACTGTGAAGTTATTATGGACGAAGCAGACAAGATGAATAAGATGGTTAAGAAGCTGCTGACGCTGAATCAGCTGGAATTTGGCAATAATCAGGTAACTATGGAACGGTTTGATATCACAGAACTGATTCAAGGTGTGGTAAATTCTTCGTCAATCCTGTTGGAGCAGAAAGAGATTCAGATAGAAGCAGATCTGGCTCCGGAATATGTATGGGCGGATGAATTCCAGATAGAAGAAGTTATTACCAACTATCTCAGTAATGCCATGAACCATGCAGACGGAGAGAAAAAGATACGTATTTTCTATACGAAAAAAGAGGACTGTCTGCGCATCAGTGTGTTTAATACCGGAAAACCGATCCCGGAAGAAGATCTGGATCGGATCTGGATTAAGTTTTATAAAGTGGATAAAGCAAGAACCAGGGAATATGGTGGGAGCGGCATCGGGCTGTCCATCGTAAAAGCAATCATGGATTCGCTGCATCAGAAATGTGGCGCGATCAATCATCCGGATGGCGTGGAATTCTGGCTGGAACTTGATCAGGGAGGAAGAAAAAGGAATGATAGCGATCATTGATTACGATGCCGGTAATTTGAAAAGCGTGGAAAAGGCGCTTGCTTATATCGGCGAGGAAAGTGTGATAACAGGAGAACGGGAAGAAATCCTGAAAGCAGATAAAGTGATTCTGCCGGGCGTAGGATCTTTTGGAGATGCCATGGCGAATCTGAAACGGTTGGGGCTGGATGATGTGATCCGGGAAGTGGCAGCCAACGGAACACCGTTTCTTGGCATCTGTCTCGGATTACAGCTGCTGTTTGAGAGCAGTGAGGAGACGCCAGGCGTGGAAGGACTTGGCATTTTGAAAGGAAAAGTGCTTCGCATTCCGAATAAAGAGGGATTAAAAATTCCGCATATCGGTTGGAATTCGCTGAAGCTTTCTAACAATGGACGGCTGTTTCAGGGCATGACCGGAGAACCTTATGTATATTTTGTACATTCTTATTATCTGCAGGCGGAGGATCCGGCTATCGTAAAGGCAACGACGGATTACAGCACCTGTATCCATGCATCCGTAGAACAGGGAAATGTGTTTGCCTGCCAGTTCCATCCGGAGAAGAGCAGTGCCGTAGGATTACAGATCCTGAAAAATTTTGCAGCAATTCAAAGGGAGGATAACTGATGTTTACAAAGAGAATCATCCCCTGTCTGGATGTAAAAAACGGAAGAGTCGTAAAAGGTGTGAATTTTGTAAACCTGCGGGATGCGGGAGATCCGGTGGAGATCGCGGCGGCGTATGATAAAGCCGGAGCAGATGAAGTGGTATTTCTGGATATCACAGCTACTTCAGATGCGAGAGCCACTGTGGTAGATATGGTAAGAAAAGTAGCGGAAAATGTATTTATTCCATTTACAGTAGGCGGTGGTATCCGTACTGTTGATGATTTCAAGGTACTTTTAAGAGAAGGCGCAGATAAGATTTCCATTAACTCTGCGGCTATCATGAATCCGACGCTTATCAGTGAGGCTGCAGACAAGTTTGGCAGCCAGTGTGTCGTCGTTGCTATTGATGCGAGACGCAGAGAAGATGGTTCCGGTTGGAATATCTATAAGAATGGCGGTCGTGTGGATATGGGCATCGATGCGGTGGAATGGGCAATGAAAGCAGATAAGCTGGGCGCTGGTGAGATACTGCTGACCAGTATGGACTGTGACGGAACGAAGGCTGGATACGATCTTGAACTGACACGGATCATTGCTGAAAATGTATCTGTTCCGGTCATTGCATCCGGCGGCGCGGGAACAAAAGAGCATTTTTATGATGCATTGACAGAAGGGAAAGCAGATGCAGCGCTGGCAGCGTCTTTGTTCCATTATAAAGAACTGGAGATCATGGATCTGAAAGATTATCTTGCAGGTCGGGGGGTATCAGTCAGACGATAGCAATATATCAATAGGAAGTTGAATATATATGGAAAGGAAAGCAATTATGCCACCAATTACCAATGATTGGCAGCAGCCGCTGTCAGCAGAATTTCATAAACCTTATTATAAAAAATTATATGATACGGTATTGAAAGAA
This sequence comes from uncultured Roseburia sp., assembly GCA_900557275.1. The sequence goes on along the minus strand of USRX01000010.1, from coordinate 28,198 downwards.
TATCAGACACGCAAGATCTTCCCGGCGCCGGATGATATCTTTAATGCATTTCATCTGACACCGTTAAAAGATGTAAAAGTTGTAATCCTGGGACAGGATCCGTATCATAACGATGGACAGGCCCATGGACTCTGTTTTTCCGTGAAGCCGGAGGTTGATATTCCACCTTCCCTGGAAAACATTTATAAAGAGCTGCATGAAGATCTGGGCTGTTATATTCCGAACAATGGGTATCTTGTCAAATGGGCCAAGCAGGGTGTGCTGATGCTGAATACGGTACTGACAGTTCGGGCGCATCAGGCCAATTCCCACAGAGGAATCGGATGGGAACAGTTTACGGATGCTGTGATCGAAGCGGTCAATGCGCAGGATCGTCCCATCGTATTTTTGCTCTGGGGAAGCCCGGCGAGAGCGAAAAAGAGCATGCTGAATAATCCGAAACATCTGATCCTGGAAGCACCCCATCCAAGTCCGCTGTCCGCGTACCGCGGATTTTTCGGATGCAGACATTTCAGTCAGACAAATGAATTTCTGAAAGCAAACGGACTTTCCCCTATTGACTGGCAGATTGAAAACATAGAAAAATAAAAATATTTGTATAAAATGCCGAAATGAGAAAACAGGGTTTTCATTGACTTAATCCGGAAGCACATGGTAAGATAATACTTTGTTAGTGTCTCTTGGAATGCTTTCCTTAGAAGTTTTCAAGAGTACATGTGAATACAAAGGAGAAAAGTGTATGGATATTCAGTTTGTTGGAACCTTGTGGGCGATTGTACCGCCACTGGTTGCCATTATTTTGGCATTTATCACAAAAGAAGTATATACCTCACTGTTGACAGGATGTGTTCTGGGTGGGCTGTTTCTGGCTAATTTTCATCCATGGCAGGCATTTAGCACGATCGTAGATTCTGCGACACAGAACATTGATATCAATATTATGGTGTTTGATATACTTCTTGGAATGATTATTGTGCTTCTGGCAAAATCAGGAGCATCAAAAGCCTATGGAAAATGGGCGACGCAGCGTCTGAAGACAAAAAGAGGAGCGATGCTTGCCACATCTGTACTGGGCGTTGTCATTTTTGTAGACGATTATTTTAACTGTTTGACGGTAGGGAATGTTATGCGTCCGATTACGGATAAATATAATGTTTCCAGAGCGAAGCTCGCATATCTGATCGACGCTACGGCTGCTCCGGTCTGCATCATCGCGCCGGTATCCAGTTGGGCGGCAGCTGTATCCAGTTATGTGCCGAAAGGATATGATATTAACGGATTCCAGATGTTTCTGAATGCGATTCCGTTTAACTTGTATGCAATCCTGACATTGGTCATGGTATTTTTTACCAGTGCTACGATGCTTGATTTTGGTAAGATGAAACAGCATGAGATCAATGCATTGCACGGAGACTTGTTTACTACAGGAAATGAGTATAAAGAGATGGAACAGAGTGAGCAGGAAGGCAGTGACAGAGGACGGGTATCTGATCTTATGATCCCGATTCTTGTGCTGATCGTATCTGCTATCGGTTCTATGATCTATACGGGTTATCTGAATGGCGGAACAAATGTGATAGAAGCATTTGCAAATTGCAGCGCATCACTGGCTCTGGTATTTGCCACATTTGTAACACTGGTGCTTATGGCGCTTATGTATATTCCGAGAGGCATTGTAAAATTCAAAGATTTTATGGATAGTCTGACAGAAGGATTCAAGCTGATGGTTCCGGCTCTGATCGTGCTGACACTGGCATGGACTTTAAAAGGTCTGGTAGATCAGTTGGATATCGCAGGATTTGTTACAGGTGTATTTGGCAGCAGCACGGCATTTAATGTATTTATGCCGCTGATCATGTTTGCAATCAGTATCTTCCTTGGATTCTCTACAGGAACCAGCTGGGGAACCATGGGTATTATGATTCCGATTGCAGTACCGATGTGCTTTAATTCCCCATCAACAATGGTTATCTGTGTGGCTTCCATCATGGCAGGTTGTGTATGTGGCGATCATATTTCTCCAATTTCAGATACGACCATTATGTCTTCCACAGGCGCACAGAGTAATCATCTGAACCATGTGCAGACACAGATGCAATATGCATTTGTCGTTATTGCAGTCTGTGTGGTTGGATATATTATTGCAGGTGTGACCCAGTCAGCGCTGATCACGTTGCCGATATCTATCGCGCTGTTGTTGATCATTCTTCTGATTATACGAAAGATTGAAAAGAAAAAAGCTGCTGCGGTGCTGGAATGATTGTTATAGAGGTTGTATGAAAACATCTTAGCCAATGTAGAAAATACATAGCAGGAGTGCTTACGGAGATATTTACGTTAGGGAATTGGGAAAAAGAACGGATGGAATAGCCAGACGTTCTTTTTTCGGTTATGGGGTTCTTTATATAGAAGAAATTCGTTTATATTTTAACAAAAATATGGTTGAGAAAAATATTTTCATGATTGTTTAAGATGAGGAAGCAGGCGGCAGAAAAGGTAAAGGAATGAATATGCAGGTGAAATCAATATTATTATGATGATTGCTTCTGACAGTTAAAGCCGGCTGGATATAGCTAAAAATAGATTTACAGAAAAAGAAATATTTGGTAAACTATCAGAAGAAAAACGAACAGATGTTTGAATATGGGAAAGGCAAGGGAAGAAATATGCCACAGGATGTGACTTATGATGCCGGGAGCATTGCGGTACTGGAAGGATTAGAAGCCGTTCGCGTGCGCCCGGGAATGTATATTGGAAGTGTGTCCCGTAAGGGATTGAATCATTTGATTTATGAGATTGTAGATAATGCTGTTGATGAGCATCTGGCGGGAGCCTGCGACACGATCCATGTTACACTGGAAGCAGATGGCTCCTGTACCGTGGAAGATAACGGAAGGGGTATTCCGGTAGGGATGCACGCAAAGGGAATGTCTGCAGCCCGTCTGGTATTTACCACACTTCATGCCGGTGGTAAATTTGATGATTCTGCATATAAGACCAGCGGTGGTCTTCATGGCGTGGGATCATCCGTTGTAAATGCATTGTCTGAATGGATGGATGTGCAGATCAGTAGAGAAGGACAGATTCATCACGACCGCTATGAACGGGGAAAACCTGTGATCGAACTGGAAAATGGATTGCTTCCGGTCATTGGAAAGACAAGAAAGACAGGAACGAAGATCTGTTTCCTTCCAGATAAGGAGATTTTTGAAAAAACAAAATTTAAAGAGGATGAAGTGAAGAGCAGACTTCATGAGACGGCTTATCTGAACCCGGCGCTTACAATCATTTATGATGACCTGCGGGGCGAGACGCCGGAACATATCGTATATCATGAGGAAGAAGGTATCATTGGTTTTGTAAAGGATCTGAATAAAAAAGCGGAAGTGCTTCATGATGTGATCTATTACAAAGGAGAAAGTGATGGAATTTCTGTGGAAGCTGCTTTCCAGTATACCAGTGAATTTCATGAAAATATCCTTGGATTCTGCAACAATATCTACAATGCCGAGGGTGGAACACACATTACCGGTTTTAAGACCACCTTCACGACTGTGATTAATCAGTATGCGAGAGAACTGGGAATCTTAAAGGATAAAGATGCAAATTTTACCGGTGCCGATGTGCGAAATGGCATGACTGCGGTTATTTCTATCAAACATCCGGAGCCGAGATTTGAAGGCCAGACGAAGACAAAGCTGGATAATCAGGATGCAGCCCGTGTGACCGGAAAAGTGACTGGTGAGGAGATCCAACTGTTTTTTGATAAAAATCTGGAGACACTGAAAACAGTAATTTCCTGTGCGGAGCGTGCTGCCAAGATCCGAAAGACAGAGGAACGTGCTAAGACAAATCTGCTGACGAAGCAGAAGTTTTCTTTTGATTCCAATGGAAAACTGGCAAACTGCGAGAGCCGGGATGCTTCCAGATGTGAGATTTTTATCGTCGAGGGAGATTCTGCCGGCGGTTCTGCGAAGACTGCCCGTGACAGAAGCTTTCAGGCGATTCTGCCGATTCGCGGCAAGATTCTGAACGTGGAGAAAGCGAGCATTGATAAAGTTCTTGCAAATGCCGAGATCAAGACGATGATCAATGCCTTCGGCTGTGGATTTTCCGAAGGATACGGCAATGATTTTGATATTACGAAGCTGCGTTACGACAAGATTGTGATCATGGCAGATGCGGACGTGGATGGTGCGCATATTTCCACGTTGTTACTGACGTTATTCTATCGTTTTATGCCGGAACTGATCTTTGAAGGGCATGTGTATGTGGCAATGCCGCCGTTGTATAAGGCGCAGCCGTCCAAAGGACCGGAAGAGTATCTGTATGATGATGCGGCATTGGAGCGTTATCGGAAAAATCACAAAGGCTCCTTTACGCTGCAGCGTTATAAAGGTCTGGGAGAGATGTCTCCGCAGCAGCTGTGGGAGACGACCATGGACCCGGAGACCCGTATGTTGAAACGGATCGAGATCGAAGACGGCAGAATGGCATCGGATGTCACAGAAATGCTTATGGGAACGGATGTACCGCCACGTCGGGCATTTATTTATGAGCATGCAAATGATGCGGAGTTGGATATCTAGTATTATTGATGAATCCGATTTTATTATATGCATAGACAGCAGTATTTGAGATAGAAGTTGGAAGGAAAAAAATGGAAACACTGGAAAGAGAACAGATCATCCGTACCGATTATTCGGAACTGATGCAGAAATCCTATATTGATTATGCCATGAGCGTTATCGTGGCCCGGGCGCTTCCGGATGTGAGAGACGGTTTGAAGCCGGTACAGCGAAGAACGCTGTACGACATGCACGAACTGGGCATCCGATATGACAAGCCTTATCGTAAATGTGCAAGAATCGTGGGCGATACCATGGGTAAATATCATCCTCATGGAGACAGTTCCATTTACGGTGCGCTGGTAGTAATGGCGCAGGAATTTAAAAACGGAATGCCTCTGGTAGACGGACATGGGAACTTTGGCTCCATTGAAGGAGACGGGGCAGCGGCAATGCGTTATACAGAAGCCCGTTTGCAGAAACTGACCCAGGAAGCTTATCTTGCTGATCTGGACAAAAATGTAGTAGATTTTGTGCCAAACTTTGATGCTACGGAAAAAGAGCCGGAAGTGCTTCCGGTAAAGATTCCAAACCTTCTTGTAAATGGAGCAGAAGGCATCGCGGTAGGTATGGCGACAAACATCCCACCGCACAATCTTGGGGAAGTCATTGACGGTGTGATCGCCTATATGAAAGATCCGGATATTACCACAGAAGAAATGCTAGAGATCATTCCGGGACCGGATTTTCCGACAGGTGGTATTGTTGTAAACAAAGATGAACTGACAGAAATCTACAAGACAGGGAACGGAAAAGTAAAGATCCGTGGAAAAGTAGAGCGTGAAAAACTGAAAGGTGGAAAAGAATGCCTGGTCATCACAGAAATCCCATATCCGATGATCGGAGCAAATATCGGAAAATTTCTGAATGATGTCTATGCATTGGTGGAGACAAAAAAAACAACAGATATCACAGATATTTCCAACCAGTCATCCAAAGAAGGCATCCGCATCGTCATTGAACTGAAAAAAGGTGCAGATTCGGAAAATCTCCTGAATCTTCTGTACAAAAAGACCCGTCTGGAAGATACGTTTGGCGTGAATATGCTGGCAGTAGCCAATGGACGGCCGGAGACCATGGGACTTGTGGATGTGATTCGGCACAATGTGAATTTTCAGTATGAGCTGGCTTCCAGAAAATATCAGACATTGCTGGAAAAAGCACTGGAGAAAAAAGAAGTGCAGGAAGGCCTGATTCGCGCCTGTGATGTGATCGACCTGATCATCGAGATCCTCCGGGGAAGCAAAAATATCAAACAGGCGAAAGCATGTCTGGTAACCGGAGAGACGGAAGGGATCACATTCAAGTCCAGAGCTTCTGAAAAACAGGCGGCAGAGCTTCATTTTACAGAACGCCAGGCAACAGCTATTCTTGAAATGCGTCTGTACAAGCTGATTGGTCTGGAAGTGGAAGCTCTTATGAAAGAACATGAGGAGACGCTGAAAAACATCGCATTTTACGAGGATGTGTTGGGAAGCCGGGCTTCTATGGCGAGAGTTATCATCAAAGAACTGAAAGAACTGAAAAAAGAGTATGCAGTTCCGAGAAAGACCGTGATTGAAAATGCAAAAGCAGCGGTTTACAAGGAAAAAGAACTGGAAGAGCAGCCGGTGGTATTTCTCATGGATCGTTTCGGATATGGCAAGACCGTGGATGTATCCGTATATGAGCGGAACAAAGAGGCGGCAGATCAGGAAAGCCGCTATATCGTTCATTGTATGAACACAGATAAGATCTGTATCTTTACGGATGCCGGACAGATGCATCTGCTGAAAGTGGTGGATCTTCCCCATGGAAAATTCCGGGATAAAGGAGTTCCTGTGGATAACCTGAGTAATTACAGCAGCAGTGAAGAAAATCTTATCTTTGTAACGGCTCTTGGAGCAATCCAGGACAAACAGCTGGTATTTGCAGCGAAAAGCGGTATGATCAAGCTGGTATCAGGAAATGAATTTGATGTATCAAAACGAACGACGGCAGCTACAAAACTGGCAGAAGAAGATACGCTTATCTATGTAGCAGTCACTGAACCGGAAGACAGTTTTGTAATGCAGTCTGAGAAAAATATGTTCCTTCGCATCGCCGTGGAAGAGATCCCGCAGAAGAAAAAAGCAGCAATCGGCGTCCGGGGTATGCGGCTGGCGGATAAAGACCGGTTTGCAGCCTGCTATGTGCTTCATCCGGAGGAAGATCCGGTGGTAACTGTCCGTGAAAAAGAAGTGCATCTTGGACGCCTCCACCTTGCAAAACGAGATACAAAAGGCGTGAAAAAATAACAAAATGAAAGATTTTTTTATGAAAAATGAAAGTTACATGCATAAAAAAAGACCGTGACTTGCATAAAAAAGTTGACAGCATTGTTTTTCTTATGATACAATGCAAAACAGACGCATGAAACCGGCGGTAAACGCTGTCGGTTTCATTTTGTTCGTCATCAATATTGAAGGGAGATTTGTAAAATGACAACACTGATGTGGATTGTTCCAATCATCGGCATCGTTGCATTGCTCGTTGCAGCTGTCCTTGCTGCAAACGTGAAAAAGCAGTCAGAAGGTACTGACAAGATGAAAGAAATCGCTGCTGCTATTCACGAGGGAGCACAGGCATTCTTGATGTCAGAGTACAAGATTCTGATTATTTTCATTATCATTGTATTCGTAGTAGTTGGTTTTGCTATCGGCTGGCCGACCGCACTCTGCTTCATCATCGGAGCAGTATTTTCTATCATCGCAGGTTACTGCGGTATGAACGTTGCTACAAGAGCAAACGTTAGAACTGCTAATGCAGCGAAAGAAAAGGGTATGACTGCAGCACTTCCAATCGCATTCCGTGGTGGTGCGGTTATGGGACTTTGTGTAGTAGGACTTGGTCTTTTCGGAGCAAGTATTATTTATTTGGTAACTGACAGATCCGACATTCTTTTCGGATTCAGTTTAGGTGCTTCTTCTGTAGCGCTGTTTGCACGTGTAGGTGGTGGTATCTATACAAAAGCAGCAGACGTTGGAGCTGATCTTGTAGGTAAAGTAGAAGCTGGTATCCCGGAAGATGATCCTCGTAACCCGGCTGTTATCGCTGATAATGTAGGTGATAACGTAGGTGACGTTGCCGGTATGGGAGCTGACCTTTTCGAGTCTTATGTAGGTTCTATCGTATCTGCTATCACTCTTGGTCTGATCACAAGCGGCATTTCCGGAACATTCGGAACCAAAGGCGGCGCTTTCTATCCGCTGATCCTTGCTGCTATCGGCGTTGTAGCTTCTATCATTGGTGTATTCTGTGTTCGTGGTAAAGACGGTGGAGATCCTCATAAAGCTCTGAAAGTTGGCGGTAATATCGCTAATATCATCACTGTTATCATGGCTATCGTATTAAGTAAACCGATGCTTGGTTCTTTCAAACCTTGCGGCGCTATCATCGCAGGTCTGATCGTTGGTGTACTGATCGGTCAGGTTACAGAGTACTTTACATCTGACAAATACAAACCGGTTCACAAAATTGCTGAGCAGTCTGAGACAGGCCCGGCTACCAATATCATCAGCGGACTTGCTGTAGGTATGAACTCTACTGCACTTCCGATCATCCTGATCGCAGTTGGTATCTTTGCTTCTTACAAATTCGCTGGAATCTATGGTATCGCTCTTGCAGCAGTAGGTATGCTTGCAACAACTGGTAGTACAATCGCCGTTGATGCTTACGGTCCGATCGCTGATAATGCAGGTGGTATCGCAGAGATGTCCGGTCTTGATGAGAGCGTTCGTGAGATCACTGACTCTCTGGATTCTGTAGGTAACACAACAGCAGCTATCGGTAAAGGTTTCGCTATCGGATCCGCAGCACTGACAGCACTGTCTCTGTTTGTATCTTACTCTGAAGCTGTAAACCTGAAAGCAATCGATCTTCTTGAGCCGACTGTTATCATCGGTCTGTTCATCGGAGCTATGCTTCCGTTCCTGTTCTCTGCAATCACCATGGAAGCTGTTTCCAAAGCAGCTTACAAGATGATCGAGGAAGTACGTCGTCAGTTCCGTGCTGACAAAGGCATCCTTGAGGGAACAAGCAAACCGGATTACAAATCCTGTGTAGGTATCTCTACTCAGGCAGCTCTGAAAGAGATGTTACTTCCGGGTATCATCGCTATCGTTGTTCCGATTATTGTTGGTCTTTTACTTGGCGCTAACGCTCTTGGCGGACTTCTTGCAGGCGCGCTTGTAACTGGTGTTATGATGGCTATCTTCATGGCTAACGCTGGTGGCGCATGGGATAACGCTAAGAAATACATCGAAGGTGGTAAACATGGTGGAAAAGGAAGCGATCCTCATAAAGCAGCCGTTGTTGGTGATACTGTAGGTGATCCTTTCAAAGATACATCAGGCCCATCTATCAACATCCTGATCAAACTTATGACTATCGTTGCACTGGTATTTGCACCGTTATTCATGGCTGTAGGATCTCTTCTCTAGGATTTATCTTAGAAAACTGTGGAAATGTTTGATATGTTTACATATCATCTGATTCGCAGTGAATAAAATCTGGATTTTTGGACAGATTATAAATGAACTTGGAAAAACGTTTTTCCGAGAGTATGAAAGAGGCTGTCTGTTGACTGTAGTGTCAGCAGGCGGTCTTTTTTTATTCCCTGAAGTTGGACGAAATTATTTTCTTGTTATCCCTACTGGTTATTCTATTATGAGGATAGAAAAATATGGGTTCATGGAAATGAGGAAAAGGCTTTTTATTCGTGTAACTATAGGTAAATATATCAATACTATAAGGTTAGTTGGTATTCAAAATATAAAGAACATAATACAAATTTGCTAAGTTTAGAAAGAAACTTTTTCATGATAAGATACTTATAAAGATCACAGGTGGGGGAAATATTTCAGTTATGAAAATATCAAAAACTACCTGTAAGAAAAAAGAGGTATCTATGTGTTTTCAGGGGCTTTTATGATGAACGTGTGAAAATACAAATGTAGCATTTTATCAAAAAGTTGGTAAAAATGTTTCATCTATAAAATCTCAGGATACAAAAAGGAAAGGGTGGCAAAATGTATAATGTAAAGAAAATCACAGATGTAACTTTAAATGTTCAGCTTGTCTACGTGGCACTGATTCATGAGTATGTATATGAGGGACCTTGTCGTTTCGGTCCGAAGGAGGCACTGACGACAGAGTTTGATGAAATGAACCAGGCAGAGATTTTTAAGGCATGGAGTAATGGGTTTGGCGGCGCAATCTCTCAGGTTCCGGGAGTAAAGATCTTAGAGCCAATGTATGTGAAGATGTCGGATGAATTTTTTATCTTAAGAGAAGAAGAAGAACGTATTGCCCAAAACTGTTCAGAGACAGACCTCTATATTTTTACCGGTATGAGATGTGAGAATATTGCAAAAGAGTTTGCTATGAAATATCGGGTTCCGGTTGCCTGTGAGGGAATGTTTGGGGCAACGGTATTACATACGATGCTGAGTGCGAGAGGATTTGAATCTTATGCATTTCTGGATGTACCGGACTGTATGCGTCTGCTCCGTGCATTGAGAACAAGAAAATGTCTGCGCAATATGAGAATTCTGGCTACTACAAGAAATAATTCCCAGTATTCCCTTGGCGGTCAGGATGCATTGCTTTCCAATGATGAGGCAACGAAGCGTTTCGGTGTCAGATATAATTATTTCAGCGTACATGAATTTTTGGATATGATGCATGTGAATGAACATGGAAAGAATCCTACGCTTCCGGGCAGACATGTGTATAATCTGGATGATCAGGATATGGAAGAAGTACATAAGATTGTGGCAGATTATATGGGACGCGCAGAAGAAAATGATGTCAAAGAAGAATATGTGGTAAATTCTGTAAAAGCATCTGTTCTGGCAAGAAAGCTGATGGAGCATTTCCAGTGTAACGCATTTACTGCTCCATGTCCGGATGCCTGTGCAACCAGACGTATGAATGAGGAACAGTTTACCTTCTGTTTTACCCATACCCTGTTAAATGAAATGGGAATTCCGTCTGCCTGTGAATACGATCTGATCGGAGTATTGTCTATTGCAACACTGGCTGCATTGACCGGAAAAGCGCCTTATCAGGGAAATACACAGCCATGTGTATACTATAATGGACATGTGGAAGGAGAATATACGGGTATTTCCTATATTGAAGCGATGGATCGTACACCAAATATTTATTATACCGGTCATGCGACACCAAACAGCAAAATGCACGGATTTGACCAGCCGGCAGCAAAATATGCCCTTCGTCCGTTTACCAACAGCGGCTGGGGTGCAACCATGAGAATTAACTTTGACGATTTCAAAGGCGAGACGATTACCCTGATGCGTTTTAATCCGGAGTGCAGCAAGATCATGGTAGCAAAAGGAACGGTAGTGGGAGGCTTTGGTTATGATACTACCGGTTGCTCTGAGGGCATTTACTTTGAAGTGGAAGATAAGTATGATTATTTCCACAAACAGGCAAAATTTGGCCTTCATATGCCGACGGTATTCGGAGATCATGTGGGTGATATCAAGCGTCTGGGAGAAGTCCTGGATATGGAAGTCGTGATCGCATAGATGAGAAAAGATATTAAAAATAAATTATTGCAGAAAAAAGAATCAGCGGCAGTATATGTGGATCTTATTTTAAAGCATACCGATCTTTCTTATGAACAGTTCGAAGACTATTTTACAGAATATCTCTGTGATAAATTTGTACTGGAAAAGAATGAGATCAATACAGATGATTTTTATAAGATCTGCGCATATTCTGTAGAAAAGATCGCAGGATTGCCGACATTGCAAAGAGATGCGGCTCTGACGGCTTCCCGTTGCGGAGGCGCAACCACAGCCATGAATAAAAAAGTGCTGTTTCTTCTTAGTGTTAATCGGGAATACAGCATTCAGATCACACCGGAAGAAAGCATGAAGATTGACACGTTTACACAGCTGAAAAAACTGGTATACGAAAAGGTAATTCTGAACAGGTCTGCAGAATATTCTGTATGAAAGAATATTGATGCTGTTTGTAATATATGATGCAGAAGTAATCATAAAAAAATGATACAAAAGCAATCATAAAAAGAAAAACTGAAATATATGTTTTTTTGTGTTAAAATATGTAACAGTATGAAAAATACTGTTACATATTTTTCTATAAGGGAGAATTTCCCGAGAGTATATCATGAAAAACATGGAGAAACTATGGAGAAAAATATGAATATGACGGAACGTATGAGTATGCAGGAGACAGAAAATGATATTTTTTCAGATCTGTCAGAGCTGGAGGATGCTATCAGCCAGTATACCTATCTGGTGGAATGCGCATCTGAAAAACGGGAATATCCGGAGAATTGGCGGAAACAAGAGTATCTGGTTCCGGAATGCCAGGTCAATACGTGGCTGCATGTGGAGTGGAAGGATGGCAGGAGCCGGTTTGATTCAGACAGTGAATCGCTGATCATCTGTGGGGCATTGGCTTTGCTGCAAGAGATTTATGATGACCGGTTGCCGGAAGAACTTCAGTCTTATCAATGTCGCCTTTTGGAGTCAGAAAATTTTACCAGACATTTTACGGCAAATCAGCTGAATGGTCTGCACGAGATTATGAAGCAGCTGAAGGTTGGAAATTAAAACATCGGTCAGAACACTGGATGTTTTGAAAAAGGACGAATAGCCTGTTGACAGCGCTATTTGAATGGAGAGAAATATTACTGGCAAAGTTACGTCAGGTTTTCTGACGAATATAAGAAGAGATATCAATGTACTCTTGGAGTTTTCATGTGAAAATTTTAAGAATGTATATGATAGAAACGGGGGAGAATGATGCTGACAGAACAGATAGAGGTGTTTCTGGAGACAGCAGATGCATTGTGTTTTTCTACTGTGGCAAAGAAACGGTTTACAACGCAGCCGACGATCAGCCGTCAGATCAGTGCACTGGAAGAAGAATGGGGATTAAAATTATTTATCCGGACGAACAAAGGGCTTCGTCTGACGCCGGAAGGTACGATCATGCTGGCATGTTGTCAGAAAATGAAACAGCAGTGTGAAGAAAGCCTAAAACGAGCCAGAGAGCTGACTGTCGGGGAAAATGCACGTTTGAGGCTTGGTTTCCTGGAACTGATGGATACGGATCGTATCTTTATGCCATTTCTGAGAGATTTTGCACGGGAATATACAGATCTGGATATCTCAATCTCCAGTCACTCTTTTGGAAAACTGCGGGAAGGATTGCAAAAAGGCGAGTTTGACATTATCTATACGTTTGATTTTGAACGTACGAATATGCAGGGAGATATAGTGGCAAATATTTTAGGGGAAGTGAAGCCGGTTTTTGTATTATCAAAGTATCATCCACTATATGAAAAAAAAGATCTTCATATCACAGACTGTGCGGCTGAAATTTTTTATTTGCCGGAAAGTAAAGATGCGCCGGGACGGGAGGAGACATTACAGATGATCCTCCGTGCTCATGGCATCAAAGATGGAAAAATCAGATATGTGCAAAACCTGGATTCGGTACTGTTTCAGATGCAGGCCGGAAAAGGAATCGCACTGATGGATACCTCCTTTAAGGATCTGTATCATCCGTCATATCGCCTGTTAGAATTTGAACATTATCGGGGAAGTCTGAATATTATGTCCGCCTGGCGTAAGGATAATCTGAATCCGTTTTTACCGCTTTTGGTTAATCGTCAGACAGTTCAGTTGTGATGTATATAAGAGGTAATTCTTTTTTGTTTATGATATAATGAGCGCAAGAGAGTCAACATACTCGTATGATTGACGAACGGCGAATGCTGGTCATAAGCCGTTTTTGCTTATGATATAATGAGCGCAAGAGAGTCAACATGCATATCGGTTTTATCCCTGATGCAAATGAATTGGAGGCAGCAATATGAATTATCAGGAGGCAATGGCCTTTCTGGAAGAAACAAAAAAATATGGAAGTCAGCTGGGGCTGACTTCTATCACAAACCTTATGAAAGAACTGGGGGATGTTCAGGAGAAGGTTCCGGTGGTGCATATCGCAGGAACAAATGGAAAAGGTTCTACCGGGGCAATGCTGGCATCTGTTTTGCGGGAGTCCGGGTATAAGACAGGACATTTTTCCACACCGGATGTATTTTCTTATGAAGAAGAGTTTCGGATTAATGGGACATTGATTGAAAAGCAACGCCTTGCAGAAGTATTTACAGAAGTTGCGGAAGGCTGTTGGAAAATGGTAACAAATGGTCTGCCGCATCCCACAAGGTTTGAAGTGGAGACAGCAGCAGCCTTTTTGTGGTTTTATGAGGAACAGTGTGATATTGCCGTGATTGAAGTGGGTATGGGCGGTGCGACCGATGCTACCAATCTTATCAGAAAGCCATTGCTCAGCATCCTGACATCTGTCAGTATTGACCATACCGGTTTCCTGGGAAATACGTTATCGGAAATTGCAGAAGTAAAAGCCGGAATTATTAAAGAAAACTGTCCGGTAGTCTGTGTAAAACAGTCAGAAGAAGTGATGGATGTTATTCAAACTGTGGCGGAGTCAAAGAACAGTATACTGGACTGGGCGGATGCAGCAGAAGCTTCTGCTATTTGCATGACGAAAGATGGCATGTGTTTTGACTGGAATGATGTAACTGATGAAAATCAAACATCTGTCTGGAAGGCAGTATGTACAGCGCTATATGGAAAATTTCAGGTAGAAAATACGGTCAGCGTACTTCATGCAGTTCGCTTTTTGCAGACGCAGTATCCGGAACTGACGGAAGAAACTATCCGTTATGGACTGAAAAAAGCAATATGGCCTGGACGTTTCTGGAAGATTGGTACAGCACCGGATTTCTATCTGGATGGGGCCCATAATGAAGGTGCTGCGATCCGGCTGCGTGAAACAGCAGATTTTTGCCTGAAAGGAAGAACGGTGGTATATATCATGGGCGTTCTTGCAGATAAGGCTTACGATAAGATTATTCAGCATATGTTCCAGCCGGGAGATTTTGTATACACAGTCACACCGGATAATCCAAGGGCACTGTCTGGAAAAGAACTTCAGAAGGCATTGGAATCCTGTGGGATTAACAGCACATTTTGTGAAACAATGAAACAGGCAGTCAGCTCTGCCATTGGGCAGGCTGGAAAAGAGGGAGCTGTACTGGCCTTTGGTTCCTTGTCTTATCTGAAAGATATAAAAGACGCATATGATAAGACAGGACAATAGTTTGAGAAAAGACAGATCAAACAATGAGAGTATTTTATAGATAACCGCTTTGTTTTGGTCTGTTATTTCTGATTGCATTTATTGACTTTATATGCCAACTTCCGTATACTAGAAAAACAGGGAGTGTAAAACGGCAGTATGATTTATACGGACAGAGTATTAAAACATCCGGAATTTCTCCGGATTATGAACAGGATAAAAGAACAGGAAACAGAGCGGATCTATTGTCATCATGAGCTGGAACATGCGCTGGATGTGGCAAGGATTGCCTGGATCCTGTTTTTGGAGGAAGTTGTTGAAGCGCAGACAGAAGTATTGACACGGAGAGAAAGAATGCTTCTGAAAGACGAATTATATGTATGTGCGCTTCTTCATGATATTGGAAGAAGCGCACAATATGAGACCGGTATTCATCATTCAGAGACCGGTCTCATTATTGCGGAAGAAATACTGACAGATGTGCAATGCCCACAGGAATGGGTGGATGAGATTTTGAACGTCCTTGCCGGTCATCATGGCAGAAGCAAGAAGCCAAAAGCTTCAGAAATGGATCTTGGTTATTATATTGGAAAAGCAGATCATGATTGCAGGCTGTGCTTCTTCTGTGAAGCAAAAGACAGCTGCAAATGGGGACTGGAAGACCGTAATACTACAGTTGAATGGTAGAATGCAGAACAGGGGAATTTTAGGATAGGCACTCTGCTTATAATGAATGGATGATATAAGAAGATGCCATATATTGGAAAGATGGAGAGTGTATAAGACGATGAAGATAGGAAATCGGGAATTTGATACCGTGCATCACACTTATGTAATGGGAATCCTGAATGTAACGCCGGATTCCTTTTCCGATGGCGGAAAATATAATGGAATAGATGCAGCTTTGAAGCATGCAGAGCAGATGATCGCAGATGGTGTGGATATCATTGATGTAGGCGGCGAGTCTACCAGACCGGGATATACGAAAATCTCGGATGAAGAGGAGATTGGACGTGTGGTACCGGTTCTGGAAGCTTTAAAGAAACATTTTGATACACCGCTGTCACTTGATACTTATAAAAGCAAAGTAGCACAGGCTGGTCTGGATGCCGGAGCAGATCTGATCAATGATATCTGGGGATTAAAATATGATACACGGATGGCAGATGTTATCGCGAAGTCGAAAAAAGCATGCTGTCTGATGCACAACCGAGAAGAAGCACAGTATACAGATTTTCGCAGGGAGATTATGGGAGATCTGATGGAGACTCTGCAACTGGCTCAAAAAGCAGGGATTGCAGCAGATGCTATTATGTTGGATCCGGGCGTTGGTTTTGGCAAGACATATGAGCATAATCTGATGGTGTTACACCATCTGGATGATTTTAATGTGCTTGGTTATCCGGTGTTGTTAGGTACTTCCCGAAAATCCGTAATCGGTCTGACACTGGATGTTCCGGCAGCAGAGCGGACAGCAGGAACGGTAGCGACTACCGCAATGGCAGTGATGAAAGGCTGTGCCTTTGTCCGTGTGCATGATGTGAAAGAAAATGTACATGCTATTAAGATGATGGAAGCAGTGCTCACAGCGAAATAGTGCGGAGCCTGTTCTGGAATGAAAGGGATAAAATGCAATACAAAGATAAAATAAAAATAAGAAATCTTGAAGTGTTTGGAAACCATGGCGTATTTAAAGAGGAAAATACTCTTGGACAGAAATTTCTGGTTAATGCGACCCTTTATACAGATACACGGACAGCCGGAAGGACAGATACTTTAACGGATTCGATTCATTATGGGGATATCTGTCATTTTATAACGGAATTTATGCGAGAGCATACCTTCAAACTGCTTGAGTCTGTAGCGGAACAGTTGGCAGAATCATTGTTACTGGAAGTGCCGCGTCTGTGGGGACTGGATCTTGAGATAAAAAAACCGTGGGCGCCCATCGGACTGCCGATCGAAACGGTGTCTGTAGAGATTTCAAGAAGCTGGCATAAAGCATATCTTTCTGTCGGATCCAATATGGGAGATAAAGAGGCAATGCTGAAACAGGGAATCCGGGAATTGCAGGAACAGAAAAGCATTCAAAATGTAAAGGTATCTGATTTCCTGGAAACAGAGCCGTATGGCGTAACCGATCAGGACAAATTTTTAAACGGCTGTGTGGCATTGGAAACGTTACTTACACCACAGGAATTGCTTCAGACACTGCATGAGATTGAAGCAAATGCAGGCAGAGAGCGAAAAATGCACTGGGGTCCCCGGACATTGGATATGGATATCCTGTTTTATGACAATCTTGTGTATGACAGCGAAGACCTGTATATTCCACATATTGATATGCAACACCGGGAGTTCGTCCTTCGCCCACTGGCAGAGCTGTGTCCGGGAATGGTGCATCCGGTTCTTCATAAAACAGTAAAACAGATGTTGGATGAATTATAGAAAATGTGAGTTTTTCAGACAGATATTCTGTTTGGCTTTATATAATTACAAAATGTACAAAATGGGTCAGGAGAAATAGCAGTAGAAGCGATATAGAATGGATAGGGGTACACAGACGTTAAAATTAGAGAAATACGAGGTTTTAGATGAAAAAAGATTATAGATATATTTTCTGGGATTTTGATGGAACGATTATGAATACTTATCCGGGAATTATTGCATCACTGACATATGCCATGCACTTTTTGGGTATGGAAGAAAAGAGAGAGGAAGTGCTGCGTACCTTTATTGGTCCACCACTGCGGGAACGCATTCCAGAGGTCTTTAATGTGAATGAATTGCAGACAGAAGTTGCAGTGGAAAAATACAGAGAACATTATGAAGCCGGTGGCATGTTTATGTGCAGCCCATTTCCAGGCGTACTGGATGTGGTAGAAACATTTCACAAGGCTGGTTATATTCAGGTTATTACCACTTCCAAGCCAGAACCTATGTGCCGTAGCATTCTGGCGCAAAAAGGGCTGATAGAAGCTTTTGATGTGATCGTGGGCGCAAGCCTTGATGGAAAGATTGATACGAAGCGAGAAGTGCTCGAAGAGGCTTTTCGCCGACTGACTGATGCTGAAAGAAGAGAAGTTGTGCTGATCGGAGATACGAAATATGATGCGATCGGCGCACAGGAGATGGGAATCGACTGCATTGGCATTACCTATGGATTTGGCAGCAGAGAAGAGCTGGAAGAAAATCAGGCGATGGCAGTGTTTGATACGATAGAGGAAGTACAGTCTTACCTGGCAAAATAATGAATCCAAAGCTGAATTTGGTATTTATAATAAAATGTGATGTCCTCTGGGTAATGCGAGATTTTTCCGGCATTACTCAGGGGTTTTTATTTGTTGTATACAGCAGTGATGAGAAACAATTTAGAAACAATTAAAAAAAACAAATTTGAAGAAGAGAAGATAACATAATGTTTTTTATGGATATTTTGCAATTAAATTGTGCGAAAATAACTGTTATACAAAGACAATATAGAAAATAGATAAAAAATATAAGTAAAATAGTAAAAAAGTCAGATTATCTGACAACTTAAAGAAAAAAGGTGGTTTACAATCTGAAAAAATTGGTGTAACATAATATCTGCAAAGAAAAAGAAATGAATTTTGCATCTTAAATGCAAACATACATTTTATAATGAGATATGAGAAAGGGCGGAAATATGGAGAATCGCAGAGAAGAAGCTGCAAGAACGGCCGTGGGCCTGTATGATCCGCAGTTTGAACATGATAATTGCGGTATTGGTGCAGTCGTAAATATCAAAGGTCTGAAAACCCACGAAACAGTGGAAAATGCACTGAAGATTGTAGAAAACTTAAAACATAGAGCAGGCAAAGACGCCGAAGGAAAGACAGGAGATGGAGTTGGTATCCTCTTACAGATATCGCACAAATTCTTCTCCAAGACAATGTCTTCCCTCGGCGTCTTTTTAGGTAACGAGAGAGATTACGGTATTGGAATGTTCTTCTTCCCGCAGGATGAGCTGAAACGCAATCAGGCAAAGAAGATGTTTGAGGTTATCGTAGAAAAAGAAGGCGTAGAGTTCCTTGGCTGGAGAGAAGTGCCGATCGACCCGACTGTCATCGGCCAGAAAGCACTGGATTGCATGCCATGCATTATGCAGGGATTTGTAAAACGTCCGGACGATGTGGAAAAAGGTCTTGATTTTGACCGGAAACTGTATGTGATCCGTCGTGTGTTTGAACAGAGTAATGACAACACTTACGTTGCATCCCTGTCCAGCAGAACAATCGTATACAAAGGAATGTTCCTCGTAAACGAGCTGCGTCTGTTTTTCTCAGATTTGCAGAATCCGGATTACGAGTCAGCCATTGCCATGGTACATTCCCGTTTTTCAACTAATACAAATCCAAGCTGGGAACGTGCGCATCCGAATCGGTTTATCGTACATAACGGTGAGATCAATACGATCCGTGGTAATGCAGACAAGATGCTGGCAAGAGAAGAGACGATGGAATCCGAGCATCTGAAAGGACAGCTTTCTAAAGTGTTGCCGGTAGTCAATGCATCCGGTTCTGACTCCGCTATGCTGGACAATACACTGGAGTTTCTCGTAATGAGTGGTATGGAGCTGCCGCTTGCTGTGATGATTGCCATTCCGGAGCCGTGGGCAAATAACCATATCATGTCACAGAAAAAGAAAGATTTCTATCAGTACTATGCAACAATGATGGAGCCATGGGATGGTCCGGCATCTATCGTTTTCAGTGATGGAGATATCATGGGAGCAGTTCTGGATCGAAACGGTCTGCGCCCTTCACGTTACTACATTACAGATGATGATTATCTTGTACTTTCTTCCGAAGTTGGTGTTCTGGATATCGATCCATCCAAAGTTGTGGTAAAAGAACGTCTCCGCCCGGGTAAGATGCTTCTGGTGGATACAGTCAAAGGCATTGTCGTGGATGATGATGAGTTAAAAGAGCGGTATGCAGGTCGTCAGCCGTATGGACAGTGGCTGGATGAATATCTGCTCCAGCTAAAAGATCTTAAGATTCCGAATCAGAGAGTGCCGGAATATTCTGCAGAAGAGCTGCAGCGTCGTCAAAAAGCATTTGGATATACTTATGATTCTGTCAAAAATGTTATGTTGCCAATGGCAAGAGACGGACAGGAAGCGACTACTGCAATGGGTATCGATACACCGCTTGCCGTATTGTCAGAGCAGAATCAGCCGTTGTTTAATTATTTCAAACAGCTGTTTGCACAGGTAACAAACCCTCCAATCGATGCAATTCGCGAGGAAATCGTAACATCTACATCTGTATATATTGGAGAAGATGGCAATATTCTTGAAGAAGAGCCAAAGAACTGTCAGGTATTAAAGATCCGTAATCCGATTCTGACAAACACCGATCTGATGAAGATCAAAAACATGAAAAAGGAAGGTTTCAAAGTAAAAGAACTTTCCATTACCTATTATAAAAATACAAGTCTTGAGAAAGCGCTGGATCATCTGTTCGTAGAAGCAGACCGTGCACACAGAGACGGAGCCAATATCCTGATTCTTTCCGACCGTGATATGGATGAGAACCATGTGCCGATCCCGTCACTGCTTGCAGTATCTGCATTACAGCAGTATCTGATCAAGACGAAAAAACGTACCGCGCTGGCGCTGATCCTGGAGAGCGGCGAGCCGAGAGAAGTACATCATTTTGCAACTCTGCTTGGATATGGCGCATGTGCCATCAACCCGTATCTTGCATTGGATACCGTAAAACAGATGATTGATGACGGACTTCTGGATAAAGATTATTATGCAGCTTACGAAGATTACAATTCAGCAATCCTTCACGGCATCGTAAAGATCGCTTCCAAGATGGGTATTTCCACGATCCAGTCCTACCATGGTTCCAAAATCTTTGAGGCCATCGGTATCGACAAGAGTGTGATCGATAAATATTTTACAGATACTGTCAGCCGTATTGGTGGTATCACGTTGGATGACATTGCAAAAAATGTAGATGACCTGCATTCCGCAGCATATGATCCGCTGGGACTGGCAACTGACCTGACGCTGGACAGCCCGGGAAGTCATAAAGAAAGAAGCGGAGGAGAAAAACATCTGTACAATCCGCAGACGATTCATTTGCTGCAGGAATCCACAAAACGTGGGGATTATAACTTATTCAAACAGTATACAGCTCTGGTAAACGATGAGGAGAGCATTAAAAACATCCGTGGAACACTGGAATTCAAATATCCTAAGACAGGTGTTCCGATTGAAGAAGTAGAGAGTGTAGACAGCATCGTACAGAGATTTAAGACAGGAGCAATGTCTTATGGTTCTATTTCAAAAGAAGCTCATGAGACGCTGGCGATTGCTATGAACATGATTCATGGTAAATCAAATTCCGGTGAAGGTGGAGAGGATCTGGATCGTCTGACTATCGGTGCGGATGGCAAGAACCGTTGTTCTGCCATCAAGCAGGTAGCATCCGGACGATTCGGCGTAACAAGCAGGTATCTGGTCAGTGCGCAGGAAATCCAGATTAAGATGGCACAGGGAGCAAAACCGGGTGAAGGCGGACATCTGCCGGGTAAAAAAGTATATCCGTGGATTGCAAAGACAAGAATGTCCACACCGGGCGTAAGCCTGATCTCCCCGCCGCCACACCATGACATTTATTCTATCGAGGATCTGGAACAGTTAATTTTCGATCTGAAAAATGCCAATAAAAATGCGCGGATTTCTGTAAAACTGGTATCTGAAGCTGGTGTAGGTACTGTTGCAGCCGGTGTTGCAAAAGCCGGAGCACAGGTAGTGCTGATCTCCGGTTATGATGGAGGTACCGGTGCAGCGCCGAGAAGCTCCATCCACAATGCAGGACTTCCATGGGAGCTTGGTGTAGCTGAGACTCATCAGACGCTGATCCTAAACGGTCTTCGTAACAAAGTACGTATTGAGACAGATGGTAAGCTTATGAGCGGTCGTGACGTAGCCATCGCAGCAATGCTTGGAGCAGAGGAGTTTGGTTTTGCTACGGCTCCGTTGGTAACGATGGGATGTGTCATGATGCGTGTCTGCAACCTGGATACCTGTCCGGTAGGTGTAGCGACTCAGAATCCGGAACTTAGAAAACGGTTTGCAGGAAAACCGGAATACATCGTAAATTTCATGCACTTTATCGCACAGGAGCTGCGGGAATATATGGCAGCTTTAGGTATCCGCACCGTAGATGAACTGGTAGGACGCAGTGATCTGCTGAAAGTTAAAGATCATTTATGCGGAAACAGCGCGAAACTGGATCTTAGCGCAATCCTGAACAATCCGTTTGCAAACGCAGGCGAGAAAGTAATCTTTGATCCGAAGAAAGTATATGATTTCGAACTGGATAAAACACTGGATGAAAAAGTGCTGATCCGTCAGCTGAAACCGGCAATGGAACAGGGGCAGAAACGAAGCATTGATGTGAACGTATCCAACATCAACCGTTCTCTCGGAACGATGCTCGGCGCAGAGATCACGAGAAAATTCGGTGATATGCTGGAAGAGGATACCTACATCGTAAAATGTACCGGCGCCGGTGGGCAGAGTTTTGGAGCATTTATTCCGAAAGGTCTGACACTTGAATTGGTAGGTGACAGTAACGATTACTTTGGAAAAGGACTTTCCGGTGGTAAACTGGTCGTATATCCTCCACAGGGAATCAAATATAAACAGGATGAAAATATTATTATCGGTAATGTGGCTCTTTATGGAGCGACAAGCGGAAAAGCATTTATCAACGGTGTCGCAGGCGAGCGTTTCTGTGTGCGTAACTCCGGTGCTGTAGCTGTTGTAGAGGGAGTCGGCGATCATGGATGTGAATATATGACCGGCGGTCGTGTAGTAGTTCTGGGCAAGACTGGAAAGAACTTTGCAGCCGGCATGAGCGGTGGTGTTGCTTATGTTCTGGATGAGGATAACGATCTGTATACAAGAACGAACAAACAGATGGTATTTACCGAAGAGATTACGAATAAATACGATGTATTAGAACTCAAAGAGCTGATCCAGGAACATGTTACTCTCACAAACTCTGAAAAAGGCAAAAAGATTCTGGATAATTTCGGAGAGTATCTGCCGAAATTTAAAAAGATCATTCCGTATGATTACAACAGAATGTTAAAGACCATTGTTCAGATGGAAGAAAAAGGTCTGAACACAGAGCAGGCGCAGATTGAAGCATTTTATGCAAATATAGATAAATAAAGATTGCGCCAGATTGTTTTAGAGTGTGTTTCCGTAAAACAGTCAGATGAAAGGCAAATGGCTGTTTGCGGAAGCTATACAGGAAAAACTCAGTGAAAGATCTGGGGGAAATTAAAAATAAAAGAAGAACTCAGGAAAAGATCTGAGAAAATAAAACTGTAGAAAGAAAAACGAGAGGAGAAGAACATGGGAAAACCAACTGGATTTATGGATTATGAAAGACAGGCCTGTGTGTCTGCTGATCCGAAAGAAAGAATTAAAAATTTTAACGAGTTTCATATACATCTTCCAAAGAAGAAACAGCAGGAGCAGGGTGCCCGCTGCATGGATTGCGGTGTTCCGTTTTGTCAGGCCGGCATGGTGTTGATGGGCATGGTCAGCGGCTGTCCACTGCACAATCTGGTACCGGAGTGGAATGATCAGGTATTCCGCGGTAACTGGAAATATGCATATCAGAGACTGAAAAAGACAAATAATTTTCCGGAGTTTACTTCAAGAGTATGCCCGGCGCTCTGTGAGGCAGCCTGCACCTGCGGTCTGCATGGCGATCCGGTTACCTGTAAGGATAATGAATATGAGATTATAGAAAATGCCTATGAGCAGGGATATGCAGCTGCAAACCCTCCAAAGGTAAGAACCGGAAAACGGGTAGCAGTCATTGGATCCGGTCCGGCAGGACTGGCAGCAGCAGATCAGTTGAATAAACGTGGACATCATGTGACAATCTTTGAGAGAGACGATCGTCCCGGAGGACTGCTGATGTACGGCATCCCGAATATGAAGCTGGAAAAACAGGTCATCGACCGGAAAGTAAATGTCATGAAAGAAGAAGGCATTGAATTCCAGACCGGTGTAAATGTGGGAAAAGATGTGAAAGCGGCAAAGCTTCTGAAAGACTATGACAGCGTTGTCCTTGCCTGCGGCGCAAAACATCCGAGGGACATCAATGCCACAGGCAGAGACGCAAAAGGCATTTATTTTGCAGTGGATTTCCTTGCATCTACCACAAAGAGCCTGCTGGATTCTGACCTGAAAGACCGGAAATATATTTCCGCAAAAAATAAAAAAGTTGTAATCATCGGTGGCGGCGATACCGGTAATGACTGTGTGGGAACCTGTATCCGTCACGGAGCAAAATCTGTTACACAGCTGGAGATGATGCCGAAACTTCCGGATACAAGATCAGAGAGCAATCCATGGCCGGAATGGCCGAGAGTCTGCAAGACAGATTATGGTCAGGAAGAATCTATTGCCGTATATGGTCATGATCCGCGGATCTATCAGACAACCGTGAAAGAGTTTCTGAAAGATAAAAACGGAAATCTTTCCGGTATCATTACCGTAAAACTGGAGAGCAAGAAAGATGAAAAAACCGGCCGCATGGTCATGAGCGAAGTGGCAGGTTCGGAGAGCAAGCTGGATGCGGATCTCGTACTGATTGCTGCCGGATTCCTCGGAGCTGAGAAATATATTGCAGATGCCTTTGGCCTGAAACTGAATGCACGCACCAATGTGGAGACTGCTCCGGGAGAATATGAGACCAATGTAAAGAAAGTATTTGTAGCAGGAGATATGCATAGGGGACAGTCCCTGGTCGTATGGGCAATTCGTGAGGGAAGAGAAGCCGCTGCAAAAGTGGATGAATTCCTGATGGGTTATACGGCACTGAAAGTGCAGTAGACCTTTTGGCGCATAATGTATCATAAATATTCAGTTTAAAGAAAATCCTTTGAACACCTGTCTGGTACAGACAGGTGTTCGGAGGATTTTTAACGTACTAGAGGATGTGATTTTTAACGTGCCGGAGGATGTCAGTTGAAAATAGCAGGAAGGGTATGCTACAATAAACAGGTTGCACCTTATATATAGAAGAAAATAGGATTATATGACAGGAGAGTACAAAATGGCAGCAGTATTTTTTGACATCGATGGAACAGTCTGGGACAGAGAAAACGTGATTCCGGAAAGTACCGTAAAATCCATTCAGATGCTTCATGAAAACGGACATCTGGCATTTTTATGCAGTGGAAGGACAAGGGTTATGATCTTTGGGGAACATTTGTTGTCTCTGGGATTTGATGGTATATTAGGCGGATGCGGTACTTATATTGAATATCAGGGGGAGCAGATTTATCTGCAGGAGATTGAGAAAGAAAAACTGGACTGGACAGTGTCTGTACTTCATAAATATAACCTGCCGATACTTCTGGAAGCACCACAGGAGCTTTACATGGATGCAGAGATGATGACCAATGGATATGGAAAATATATTAAGGAACGACTGGGCGAGCTGGTGTATCCCATTGCCGGAAATGAAGAGCGGATGCATGCATGCAAAATGTGTGTGGAGTTAAATGGAAGAGCTTATGAGAAGGCAGCAGAAATCCTAAAAGAAGAGTACAACCTGCTGGTTCACGGAGAACAGGTACTGGAAATGGTACCGAAGAGTCATTCCAAAGCAACGGGTATTCAGGAAGTGTGCATATATTTGGGCATTGACCATAAAGATACGTATGCGTTTGGCGACAGCATCAATGATAAAGATATGCTGGAGTATGTGGCTCATGGAGTCGCTATGGGAAATGGTACTCCGGAAGTAAAGGCAGTCGCTGATTATGTGACAACGGATATTCATGAGGATGGTATTTATAACGGGTTGAAACATTTTGGATTAATTTAGACAGCTGTAATTATTTATAATATTTGTAAAACGGTAATGATCTCAAGATGGATTGTTGCCGTTTTTATGCATAAATAAAAAGAAAGTGCTATATAATGGAAAGAATTGTTAGGAATACTGACCAGTTTAAATAAGAAAATAAGATTGGAAGTATATGAAAGAAAAAAAGAGTATATGAGAGTATATAAAAGAAAAATATTTGTTTTATACCTGTAAATAAATTTGCAGAAAACAGCCAAAATACTTATTATAGGTTCAACGGTTAGCACTCAAAAGAAATGAGTGCTAATAAATCAGAAAAGCAGATATTCGCTGTAAGGAGGAATTATCATGAAATTAGTACCATTAGGTGACAGAGTTGTATTAAAACAGTTAGAAGCTGAAGAGACTACTAAATCCGGTATTATACTTACAACCGCTTCTCAGGAAAAACCACAGGAAGCAGAAGTAATCGCAGTAGGACCTGGCGGAATGGTAGATGGCAAAGAAGTTACCATGCAGGTAAAAGTTGGAGATAAAGTTATCTATTCCAAATACGCAGGAAATGAAGTAAAACTTGACGGCGAAGAATATATCATCGTAAAACAGAATGATATTCTTGCTGTTGTAGAGTAAGCTATATTTGATAAAACAGAATAATAAATATCCATTTTATCAGAAATCCGGACGATACTTGAAAACGTAACAGGCGTTGTTTCTGAAATAACTAAAAGCGTATGTTTTATAGCAGTCGGATGAAGTTGAGATAGAGACTGATAAAATGGAAAATCTTAAAATTTTCAGGAGGCAGATTATCATGGCAAAAGAATTAAAATATGGATCAGAAGCCAGAGCAGCACTGGAAGCTGGTGTAGATAAATTAGCAAATACCGTAAGAGTTACACTTGGACCGAAAGGAAGAAACGTTGTACTTGATAAATCTTTCGGTGCTCCGCTGATCACAAACGATGGTGTTACCATTGCAAAAGATATCGAGCTGGAAGATGCATTCGAGAACATGGGTGCACAGCTGGTAAAAGAAGCAGCTACTAAAACAAACGATGTAGCCGGTGATGGTACCACAACCGCAACCGTACTTGCTCAGGCAATGATCAAAGAAGGTATGAAGAACCTGGAAGCAGGCGCTAACCCGATCGTTATGAGAAGGGGTATGAAAAAAGCTACAGAAGCAGCTGTTAAAGCAATCGCATCTATGAGTCAGAAAGTAAACGGCAAAAACCATATTGCAAAAGTTGCTACAATCTCTGCCGGTAACGAAGTAGATGGAAATATGGTAGCAGATGCAATGGAAAAAGTTTCCAATGATGGCGTTATTACAATTGAAGAGTCTAAAACCATGGAAACAGAGCTTGACCTTGTAGAAGGTATGCAGTTCGACCGTGGATATATTTCCGCATATATGGCAACTGATATGGATAAAATGGAAGCAGTACTGGATGATCCGTACATCCTTATTACAGATAAGAAGATCAGCAGCATTCAGGAGATTCTTCCGTTACTGGAGCAGATCGTACAGTCCGGCAAGAAATTGCTTATCATTGCGGAGGACATTGAGGGAGAAGCTCTTACAACATTGATCGTAAACAAACTGCGTGGAACATTCTCCGTAGTAGGTGTAAAAGCTCCGGGATATGGCGACAGAAGAAAAGAAATGCTTCGTGATATCGCAATCCTTACCGGCGGTCAGGTAATCTCTGAAGAGGTAGGACTTGAGCTGAAAGAAGCAACCATCGACATGTTAGGTCGTGCAAAATCTGTTAAAGTTGAGAAAGAGAACACTGTTATCGTAGACGGTGAAGGCGAGAGAGATGCAATCGATGCAAGAATCGCTCAGATTAAAGCTCAGATCGAAGAGACAACATCTGATTTCGATCGCGAGAAACTGCAGGAGAGACTTGCAAAACTGGCAGGCGGTGTAGCAGTTATCCGTGTAGGTGCAGCAACTGAGACAGAGATGAAAGAGCGTAAACTCCGTATCGAAGATGCTCTGGCAGCAACAAGAGCAGCAGTAGAAGAAGGAATCATCGCAGGCGGCGGTTCTGCATATATCCACGCATCCAAAGAAGTAGCAGCATTAGCTGAGACACTGGAAGGCGACGAAAAGACAGGAGCAAAAGTAATCCTGAAAGCTCTGGAAGCACCACTGTATTACATTTCTGCAAACGCAGGTCTGGAAGGCGCAGTCATTATCAATAAAGTACGCGAATCCAAACCGGGCATCGGCTTTGATGCAGCAAGCGAAGAGTATGTAGATATGGTAGAAGCAGGAATCCTTGATCCTGTAAAAGTAACCAGAAGCGCACTTCAGAATGCAACAAGTGTAGCATCTACATTATTAACAACAGAATCCGTTGTAGCAGATATCAAAGAGCCGGCACCGGCAATGCCAGCTGGCAACCCAGGCATGGGAATGATGTAGTTAGCAACGAGCAGAGTAAATAAAAAGAGCGGCAGCCCCGCAGGAGAATTTTATTCTCCTGC
>USRX01000009.1 GCA_900557275.1 uncultured Roseburia sp. | reverse complement strand
ATATCGCATATCTTTCAGAAGAACAGGTAAATATGTTTACCAGTGACTTTAAGATTGTGGCAGATTATTTTGTGCAGAAGCGGAAAGATGGGAAGTATAAGCCCAGTTCGGATGTGATTCGGCACGTGGATGCGATCTTGAAGTTTATGGCGGTGTTTACCGGAGACCAGCGGTATTTTAATGAAGCGATACAGAAAAAGATGCAGACGGGAGGTATCAGGACTATGGACAAAATACTAGACGATTATATTAATCGTGGAAGGAAAGAAGGGCGACTGGAAGGACGTTTAGAAGAACGTACTGTGTTAATCCGCTCTTTATGCAAGAAAAAATCTCCAGAGGAGATTGCCGATCTGTTGGAGATTCCAGTGGAAGAGGTTCTGGAGATCATAAAAGAATAAGGTTTTTTGATGGATTCGATTCCCCGGCAAATCACTGTCGGGGAATTTTATATGATATTTTTGCGATATAAGGATCAATATGATATGATTCTGTAGATGAAAATATTTTAGCCTGTATTTTTTACTGGCTGTAAGGAATATTCATTATAAAAAATGTAGCAGGAGAAAGATAATTATTATGGGAACGGAACAAAATTTTGGCAGTAGAAAATGTAGATTTTTAATCTGGATTTTTCCGTTAGTGATTGCAATTATGATCTTTTCTTTTTCTGCACAGCCAGGGGATGATTCTGCACAGCTGAGTGATAGGTTTGTGCAGTTTTTTTTACATGTCCGTGATCGGGTTGGTTTGTTTCCACATTTATCAGAAACAGAAGTAATTCATCTTTTTTCTGTGCTTGTGCGGAAATCTGCTCATGTGACGGAGTATTTGCTGCTTTGCATTTCATTGCATATTTCTTTTTATGTGACGGAGGTAAAGGATCAGATTAGGATACTAAGTGCTTTTCTGCTCACGTTTGGATATGCATGTACGGATGAGCTTCATCAGTTGTTTGTGCCTGGTAGGGCAGGACTTTTTACCGATGTATTGATTGACAGCAGCGGGGCGTTTGTATTATGTATCATATTATTTATCCGTATGTATCTGAAACAGAGAACACAGTGATTTTATTATGCTGCGAAATCAGATAAATATTAGAAGGTACTAACAAAAAACATTATATAAATATGGACTGAAAAAGTATTATAAAAGTAAATGCTGGCTGAAAAAGTGCACAATGAAAATGTTATGACAGCAAAAATGCTTCAAAAACAGGCTGAAAAAGTGCACAAGACAATTGGAGAAAATGAATAGCAAAGGAGTTTGTTTCTGAAAGCATATTTACGATTCAGACTTAAAAAAAGCCTGAAAAACAGCCATTTTAAAGAAATGAAAATAGAATAATAGCCGAATCTCTGTGGTATCGGCATTTTATACAAGATGGGTAAATCAGCATTTTCCCATCTTTTTTTTATGCTCTGAAAAGATTATACTTAGCTTGTCTAAACAAAACATCGCAGCGCATCTGCTGCATTTCCGGAAAAGATGTTCTATAGTTGATCCCTGTTCTTGGGAATTCAAGTCGTTTCGGACAAAAGATAGCAAAATGAAATAAATATGAAAAAGGAGGAGACTGGATTTCGGGAACGGAGTTCAGCAAAAAAAGAATGAAACAGAAAAAAGTACGTTTATTAGCCCTTACACTTGCAGTGGTAGGATGTATTTCTACGGGAATGGTATCTGCCTATTTTACAGATGGAGATTCTGCTGTTAATACGTTTACCAATGGAAAGATTTCGATTGATCTGCAGGAACCGCACTGGGATCCGGATGCGGCTAAAAATATGACGCCGAAACAGGAGGTGGCCAAAGATCCGAAAGTCTTAAATGACGGAATCAATGATGCTTATGTATTTATGCGGGTAACGGTGCCTTATGCGAATGTTACCGTAGCGGAAGATAACGGAACCAAAGCTGCTGCAAAGAGTGATAAAGAGCTGTATAAATATGATATCGATGACCTGAATTGGACGGAGGTAGGAACTCCGCAGAAAGATACACGTACTAGGACGGTTACACATGTGTATGCATTTGCGAAAAATAATACGATGACTGCTTTGGCAGCAAATGCTTCTACATCTGCACTTTTTGAGTATATTCAGCTTTTCAATGTGGTGGAAGATGAAGGACTTGAGGAGACGGTTCAGAATGTAAAAGTAGAGGCACTGGCAATCCAGACACGAAATATTAATGATGAAAAAACGTCTTTAGATGGAGATAATTCTGATGGCAAGACGACTCCGGCAGAAGTTTGGTCAGTGCTTTCGGTTCAGAATCCGGCAACTGCTGATAAAAATTAATGATGAAAAGACATAGTTTTGAGAAAAGGTGCAGACTACTCAAAAAAAGATTTCAGAGCCGATATGGTGGCATCCTGACAGGAATGATCTGTTCGGGGATTTTGCTTGGGGTGGGTGTTGGATATGTTTATGCCAGACCCTGGACAAGTGTCACGAATCATATTCAGACGGATATTGTAGATATATCCTTAAAGGAATATCAGCAGCAGATTACTGATCATGGAACAGTTTTGCTTCCCTGGAAGGATGACATGGTCATTCTTCCGGGAGACCGGATCTCGTTGATTCCGAAGATTATGAATACAGGAACAGATTGTTATGTCCGGGTCAGGCTGCAATGTGATGGGAATCTTACTGATGCAGATCTGTTACCCTATGGGATGGATGATAACTGGTTTTTGGCAGATGATGGATTTTTTTATTATACAAAGGTACTGCATCAGAATACAAATGTTGAAATTTTTTCGGGTTTGTCTGTTTCGGACTCTCTAAATCAGGATACAGCGGGAAAACAGGGGCAGTTGAATCTTTCTGTAGATGCGATACAAAGTAGAAATTTCAGCCCTGATTACCAGTCAGAACATCCATGGGGAGAGGTGGCGATTCTTTCACAACAGAAAAGTGAGGCATCCATGGTACAGGTTTTACAGGAGAAGAAAACGAATCAATTTCAGCTCGTGTGGCAGGGAAAGGCGGAGAAATTGTTTGTAAACGCATCAGATTTTTTCAGTGGTTTTCAAAAGTTACTTCCCGGGGATGTTGTAACAGATGCTGTTTCTGTTCAAAACAGGGAGTCGAAACCGGTAAATATTTACTTTCGAAGTGAAGCAACAGAAGGCGGACATGATCTGGCACAGGAGATCGGACTGAAGATTGAGATGCAGATACAGAACGAAAAATATACTTTATACGAAGGAAACCTTTTTGCAAAGGAACTTGCTGGGGAACAATCGTTAGGAACAATTCCGGCAAATGCGGAAGGAACCCTTACCTATACGCTTTTCGTGCCGTCAACGCTGGATAATGAGTGGGCGTTATCGGCAGATCAGATCAGGTGGTACTTTTCGACGGAGCCGGTTCATATCGTACAGGATGCCAATACGCACACATCGAATACTGGTGTTGTAAAGACAGGAGATATGTTGCCGGTAGTAAGCCTGGTTCTGGCTGTAGTCTCATTCATCGTATGTATTATTTTGCTTCCATATCGTGAAAGGAGAAGCAGATCGTGAGACATTGTATACAGAATGAAGACAGAAGAATCAATGAAAATGAAAGATCTATAATATGTTATCCATCAGAAGGAAAAGATTTTTTATTGAGGAAAACAGGTGCGTGGAAAAAAATATGGAAAAAAGGATTCGTATGTATTTGTTTGTGTATGCTACTGGCTGCATTCGGACAGAGTGGAAATATGCAGGCCTATTTTACGGATGGAATCAAGAAAGATAATGTGACGAAAGTTGGCACTGTAGAGGTAAAGATACGAGAGGAATTTCAACAACCGGAGGAAATTCTTCCAGGGCAGACAATACAAAAACGTGTGCAGATAGAAAATATGGGAAGCGCGCCCTGTTATGTAAGGGTAAAGGCGGTCTTTTCTGACAGTCGGATAGAGAAATACTGTACAGTGGACTGGAATCTTACGGATTGGTTCTATAATTCGTCAGAAGAGTATTTCTATTATAAAGAAATTCTGAAACCTGGGGAAAAGACACGAAATCTGATGACTGAAATAGCAATTTCAGAACAATCCAGAAAGGAAAATCTGCGTTCTGTTCAGTTATTGGTATACACCGAATCCTGTCAGGCAGGCTCGTTTCCTGATTGGCAGACAGCCTGGGATGAATTTATGAAAAACCGCTAGATATGACAGCAATGTCAATGCTGTGAAGAATATGTTAGCAGCGGGATTAAGTAAAATAGCATAAGAAAATTACACAATGGGTAACTCAAAAGAGCCCAGAATTGATTTTAAGATAGAAAGGGGGCTGAGGATGCTCAAAAAGAGAAATAAAATAATATGGAAAGCTTGTATCTGTGTGATACTTTGTTTGAGTATATTGTTTTCGAATATGTCCGTGGCGAATGCGTCAGATCTGGTAACTGACAGTGATATGTCTTTTCATACACAGAATGATCTTCAGCTAAAAAAGATTTCTTCCCTGGTACAATATGAAATATCATCAGGAATACAGGTGGAAAAACTGGATGAAAATGACATAGGTCAGAAACAATGGAAGTTCAGTAACCTGAAAAAAGACAGTGTTGTAAAAATGACCTGGAAAAAAGTTGGAAGTTATCGTGGTAAAGAGATTGGTGCAATAGTAACATTCTCGAATTTCAAAGTTCCCAGTGGATATTCAGATCCGGTTATTTCTTGCAATCATGCAAATTATTTTGTGTACGGATATAATTACTGGAATATTGAGAGCATGGATGTGGAATTTGTATTTTTTTATGTTGATACGGGAGAACTGGTGGATATAGCTCCTGGGAAGGATGCAAATAGTGGAAGTTATATGACATTTTCTTCTATGAATGTAGGAGAATACGTCAGTCCAAAGGATACATCCAAAGATGGATATACTGCGAAAGATACTGTGATTCAAAAAGAAGAACTGATTATAGACGGAGTAAAAAGAACCATTTTTGCAGGCACTTCTAATGAAGGATGGGAAGATATGGTCGGTGGAGAGAGGTTTGAACGATCCAGCGTAGCCATCGGATTGTCAGGAAAACGACATGCGTTTACCGTTGGTCAGAACGGAAAGGCGGGGTATTATTATGTCTGGTCATATCCGGCAACTTATTTTGTATATCTGTCGCAGCCACAGGCACCGATAAAGACAGTAAATGGAGAAAATAATTATGAAGCAGATCTGGAAGGAGAGGAGATTGTCTATGAAGTATCTCAGAAAATCCATACTATGGGAGAGGATACGGGAATAAAGTATAAGACGTTAGTGTTTCAGGATCAGCTGCCGGAAGAAGTTATCTATCTAAATGCACAGATGTCAGATGGTAAAGGAAATTTGGTTTCTGATGGAATCGTATCTTATGATAAGGACAGTCACACGGTTACCTATGAATTTTCTGATGAGTATCTGCAAAATAAAATGTCCTACGATGGAAGCTGCTATAGATTTCAAATTCACTGTAAGATCCGTGATGGAGTGGCACAGTCTTTTGAAAATGATGCTCAGGTAAGGTTCAATGATATTCCGATCATCAGTAATTCAGCAACTGTTATTCCGGCTCTGTCTCGCTCAATTACAATTACTAAGAGGATACAGGTGTCTGATATTAATTTTGCAAATGGGACACCGGTGTTCTTCTTTCAATTGCAGGGAACTGAGAAAAGTGGAGAAGCGTATCGGGAGTACCAGATGGTAAGTTTTGACCCGGTATATGTCAGTTCCCATATAGATTCAGATGGATGGGTAGAAAAAAGCTGTACATTTTCAGATTTAAAGGGAGGCAGTTATCTGGTACAGGAAGAATCATGCAGCAGATATCGTTTATCCGACATTACTGATGTGACTGCAGGAACCGTTTTGACTGAAATAGCGAATCCAGAGACTTCAAAAGTGAAGTTTCAGTTGACAGGACTTTCGGATCACGGAACTGCAAAGTTTCAAAATGAGAAGTATGAATGGCGGTTTTTTTCCGGTAGCGACAGTTGTGTGAACCAACTGGGAAGACCTTAGATTTTGGGGGCTGATGTAGATGAGAAAAACAGGAAAATGTGCATCAATGAAATGTGAACAAGGTATAAAAGCAGGAAAATATATACCGATGAAATGTGAACAAGGTGTAAAAGCAGAATCTAAAATACATGAAGAAACAGGCCACTTTATTTATAATATGATTAGTATAGGTGTTATTTGTCTGGCGGCAATGGCAGCAGTGCTGATGTTACTTGGATTCCGCCCCTATATTGTGTTATCAGGTTCCATGGAGCCTGCACTTCATGTAGGAAGCATTTGTATGGTAAATACAAAAGTAGAGTATGACGATATCCATGTGGGAGATATCATTGCTTATGAGGCGGGAAATGGAGCGCTGGTAACACATCGTGTGATAACGATTACCGCACAGGGAATGGAGACAAAGGGAGATGCAAATGAAGTATCGGATGGCATTACCACTACAAAAGAAAATTTCCATGGAAAAACGATAGGTTCCATACCCGGAATCGGGTACATAGTTAAATCAGTAAAAGATATTTTCCGATGATTATTCAGAATATGTATTTTTATCCTCTTCCAGCAAGAAGATCTGAGAGGTGGGGAGGATGTCACTGTAACGAACCAATTGTGTAAAATATGGAATCTGTTGAAAAATGTTGATATCTGGCAGGAACCATAGTAAAATAGGAATACCGTTTTTTGAAACTAGTGTTGTAGCATTTTTGAAAGGAAGCGTATTTACTATGGTTATAAAAAAAGTTGAACTGGAGACCGTATGCGGTTACACCAGTAAACTGCCAGATAATGATAAACCGGAAATTGCTTTTGCCGGAAAATCCAATGTTGGAAAGTCCTCTTTGATTAATTCATTGATGAACCGGAAATCCCTGGCAAGGATTTCTTCCCAGCCGGGCAAGACGCAGACCATTAATTTCTATAATATTAATGATGCAATGTATCTGACAGATCTTCCAGGATATGGATATGCGAAAGTATCTCAGAAGGAAAAGGAAAAATGGGGAAAGATGATTGAAAATTATCTGAACAATTCCAAACAGCTCCGTGCCGTATTCCTTCTGATTGATATTCGACATGATCCGTCAGCGAATGATAAGATGATGTATGAATGGATGGTGTATCAGGGATTTCATCCTATCATTGTTGCCACGAAAATGGACAAGATCAAACGCAGTCAGCTTCAGAAACAGATCAAGGCGGTAAAAGTTGGTCTGGATGTGGAGCCGGATACGATCATTATTCCGTTTTCAGCGGTAACAAAACAGGGCAGGGAGGAAATCTGGGATCTGATGGATCAGATTATTGGATATGAAGAATAAATATTTATTTGTATTGGTTATGCTTTTATGCATTGCAGCAGCTGGATTAGGACTTACGACTCTTTCAGTGAGACATCAGCAAATCAAAACGGAGGAGGATAAGATTACTGTTGTGACTTCCTTCTATCCAATGTATGTGGCTGCAATGAATGTGATCGGAGACAGCGACCAGATAGAGCTGGAGAATCTTAGTGAACCGCAGACAGGATGCCTGCATGATTATCAGCTGACTCCGGAAGATATGAAATTGCTTTCTACGGCAGATGTCTTTATCGTAAATGGCGGTGGAATCGAATCTTTTCTTTCTGATGTGGCAGAAGCATATCCGGATCTTACGATTATTCAGGCAACAGACGGAATTGATCTTGTGGATGACAATCCACATGCGTGGATGAGTCTGTCGGATTATAAACTTCAGGTGGAAAACATTGAAGAAGGTTTGAAGGATTTTGTGGAAAAGAATCCTGTTACAGCTTCTCTTAGTACAGAACTGGGACAGAATGCCCATTCTTATATCCATGAGATTGAACATCTGGAAGCAGAAGCTGCGGAACTGAGAGCAGAGACGGAAGGCACACAGGTTATTACCTTCCATGAAGCGTATGCGTATCTTGCAGAAGAGCTTGGAATGGATGTTGTAGGAGAAATGGATCTGGACGAAGAGCGCCAGATCAGTGCAGGAGAAGTTGCGTCTATGGTCAGTCTTGTGCGTAAAGATGGAGTAAAAATCATCCTTGCAGAAGAGTTATATGGCAAGAGTATGGGGGATGCGATTCAGGCAGAAACGGATGTGAATATCGTTTATCTGGATCCGCTTACACGGGGAAACTATGAAGCAGATGGTTATCTGAAAGCAATGGAGAATAACCTGGAGCTATTAAAAAAAGCGTTTTCTTAGGTATAGAATAGAGATTTTTTTATCAAGAATGTTTAAAAGCAAGGAAAGCTGACATAGAAAGGACGAATGAATGAGAAAGCTGATCAATCCCTGTGGATTGCATTGCATCAAAATCAATAACATTGGTGTGAACATCGGCGAACAGGTCATTTTGCATGACGTAAACCTCCATGTTCACTGTGGAAATCTGGTTGCATTGATCGGAAAGAATGGTGCGGGAAAATCCACGCTGATCCGGGCAATCCTTGGAGATATTCCCCATACAGGAACGATAGACCTGAAAGACCATGAAAATGGAAATCTCCAGAAGATGAAGATCGGATATGTTCCGCAGAAGCTGGAACTGGATAAAAAAACGCCGGTCAGCGTGTTTGATATGCTGGCAGCATTTCAGACAAAATTTCCGATTTTTCTGAAAAAGAGAAAGAGTGTAGAAGAAAAAGTTCTGGAAAATCTGAGGATTTTTAAAGCCGAAGATCTGATCGATCGACAGGTATGCAATCTTTCCGGTGGAGAGCTGCAGCGTGTATTGTTGTCCATGGCGGTTATGGATGAACCAAACCTGTTGCTGCTGGATGAACCGGTATCCGGAATCGATCAGAATGGTATGGATCTGTTTTACGAAACCGTGGATAATCTGAAAAAGCACTATGATCTGGCGATTATTCTGATTTCCCACGATCTGGATTATGTGGCGAAATATGCAGATCAGGTTGTGTTGCTGGATGGCGGCACAGTAGCAAAACAGGGAACTGTAAGGCAGGTATATGAGAGTGATGTCTTTAAAAAAGTATTTGGAACCTTTGATATCGCAGAACAGAGAACAACACAGTCACAGATTATAAAAGAACAGACCGTTCAGGAAAAAGGACAGTCTGAAAAAGAACCGCATCCGATTTTTGGAAAGAAGGCAATATTGGATAAAAAAGAACGATTAAATGAGAACGATCAGGTTTCAGATTCTGAACGGAAAGGAGGAAAATAAGTTGTTAGAGATTTTCTCCTCCTGGTTAGAATATGATTTTATGAAGCAGGCGCTGATCGCAGTTTTGATCATTACGCCGTTGTTTGGTATTCTTGGTACCATGATTGTAAATAATAAGATGGCATTTTTTTCCGATGCATTGGGGCATTCAGCGTTGACGGGAATGGCCATTGGTGTGCTCTGCGGGATCAAAGATACGAATATTTCTATGATCATATTTGCTATTATATTTGCTTTGCTGTTAAATAAGATCAGCAGCAGTATCAAAGGTGCTACAGATACGATCATTTCAGTATTTTCTTCCTGTAGTATGGCGATTGGTCTGGCGATTTTATCCAAAGGCGGTAATTTCAGTAAATATTCCAGTCTTCTTGTTGGAGATATTTTGAGTATTACGAAAAAAGAGATTCTGTACCTTGTTTTGATCTTTATCGCAACACTGGTATTTTGGATTTTATGTTATAATCAGTTGCAGGCAGTCAGCCTGCATCGGACGTTGGCAAAGAGCAGACATATCAGAGTATCCTTAATGGAAAATCTGTTTTCAATTTTTATTGCACTGGTAGTCATGCTTTCTATTAAGTGGGTCGGTATCCTGATCATCAATGCATTATTGATCCTGCCGGCAGCTTCTTCCAGAAATATATCCGGAAATGTACGGGAATATCATTTGTTTGCCGTAATATTTTCCATGTTTTCCGGCGTGCTTGGTCTGATGATCTCTTATTTTACTAATGTAGCCACCGGACCGATGATCGTAATCATCGCATCTGTAATCTTTTTTGCAACCTATTTTTATGGACGCAATCGTTAAGAACATATAGAATCATATGACAGAACAGTTTTGGCAGAGTATGTGTCAGATAGAGGATACATATTTCCCGGAACTGTTCTTTTTTGTTGAATTAGAAAGTTAAGATTGAGAAAAGTGCTGATTTAAAAATACTGATTCAGAAAAAATGTGTTTTTCATAAACGCTAATCTCCGGAAACGATTGTATCTGGAAAAAATTCAATTTATAAAATTCATTGTTTCGGAGAAAAATCCAGTTCATATATAGTTCATATAAATCTTATAAAATTCTTAAGATTTTTGGATGTCATAAATATCAGATGAATTACAGATATGGAGCATTTTATTTTACCTGAAATAACATAAGCTTAGAATTATGAACTGGAGAGTGGCGAGAAATGGAAAAGAAGAAACTTAATATTTCCCATAACCTGATGGGATGTCGGTTTGATAACTGGATGCGGTTGATCCATGAGAATCCGATTACACCGGAAAATAAAAAACAGGTTCGCTTTATGTCAGTTGTATCTTTTGTGCTTGGAATTCCGGCATTTTTGGAATGGCTGATCTTTTATATTCCCATCAAACGAACAAAACTGAAAAAAGATCCGGTTTATATCGTGGGACACTGGAGAACAGGAACGACATATATGCAGAACCTTCTGACGAGAGATCCGCAGTTTGGATGGTTTGATCCGGTAAGAACCGTTACATTTAACAATTGCATTCTGATGAAACATGTACTGGCTGCTGTACAGAAGAATCTGCTTCAGGGTGCCCGTCCTATGGATAATCTGGAATATACATTAGATCTTCCGATGGAAGAAGTATTTGCCCAGGCGACGATCTCTACACAGGCGATTGCTCACATGCTGGTATTTCCCGATGGCGGAAATGGTGTGAAATATATTGAAACCGCATTTATCGACGAACAGCCGGAGAAAAAACAGCGGGAATGGAAGAAAGCCTATGATTATATTCTGAAAAAAGTAACTTGGATTCAGAAAGGAAAACAGCTTCTTTTGAAAAGTCCGGAGAATACTTGCAGGATCGGAATGCTGAAACACTGTTATCCGGGTTCTAAATTTATCAATATTTACCGCAATCCTTATAAGGTAGTTATGTCTACCATCAATATGTTTAAGAAAGAAATGTCTCTGTTTTGTCTGAATGAAAAACCTTCGGATGAATTTATTGAAGACACCTGTATTGATCTGTTTGAACGGATCTATCGAAAGACATTTCAGGAACTGTATGCAATGCCGGAGTCAGATTATATTGATATCTGTTATGAGGATTTCTGCAAAGAGCCGCTTGCATATGTGAAGATGATCTATGAACATCTCGGAATCGGCGGTTACGAAGAGGCTGTTCCTTATTTCCAGAAATATCTGGACAGTCAGAAAGATTATAAAAAAAATACATTTCATCTGCGTGATGATCTGAGAGTGAAGATCAATGACCGACTGGGATTTTATTTTGAACATTACGGATATGAGATGATCACAGATGAGGAAGCAGCTGCCAATGCTGCGAAGGAGGAAAAATAAATGGATCATTTAGATAAACTGGAGGCAAAAAGCGTACATATATTACGGGAGGCATACGCTGCATTTGGAAATCTCTGTATGCTTTGGTCTATTGGAAAAGA
The DNA here is from genome assembly GCA_900557275.1 of uncultured Roseburia sp. The sequence goes on along the minus strand of USRX01000009.1, from coordinate 49,107 downwards.
CAGTACAGTGCTGCTCTGGCTGGCAAGAAAAGCTTTTTACGGACATGTGCCGTTTCCGCTGGTACATGTAGATACCCATTATAAGATTCCGGAGATGATCGAATACAGAGATCGTCTCGCAAAGGAATACAATCTGTATATGATCTATGGCGAAAATAAAGAAGCGCTGGAGGCAGGGGAAACATTTCCAAATGGAAAAGTATCTCACATGGAGTGTTGCAAACGATTGAAAACAGAAGCTTTGACCCATACATTAAATGGTACTTGGCCGAGATACCGTCTGAATCTGCAGACCGGAAAGTATGAGCCGGATACGAATACGGCAGCTTACACAGGCGTTATCGTTGGCGCACGTTCGGATGAGGAAGGTTCCCGTTCCAAAGAGCGATATTTTTCTCCAAGAGATCAGTATAACGATTGGGATCTGGACGATCAGCCGCCGGAATTCTGGAATCAGTTTAAGACGGATTTTGCTCCTGGAACTCATGTAAGGATCCATCCGCTTCTGGACTGGACAGAATTAAATATCTGGGAATACATCGAGAGGGAAAATATACCTACGGTATCTCTGTATTATAATCAGGGGGATGGAACAAGATACCGTTCTCTTGGCTGTGCGCCGTGTACAAAACCAATTCGTTCTGAATCGCGCAATCCAAAGGAGATCATTGAAGAATTAAAGACTGGCGCACTTTCCAATATTGCAGAGCGCAGCGGACGGGAACAGGATAAAGAAGACGGTGGTTTAGAAACACTTCGCCGAAACGGATATATGTAGAGTTTAAAATTTACTAAGGTAAAAAGAGGACAAGGTAAATGGAAGAATTATTAAATATAGTAACCGTAGGTCATGTGGATCACGGAAAAAGTACAGTCATCGGAAGAATGCTTGCTGATGCAGGCGCACTTCCGGAGGGCAAGTTAGAGGCGATTCAGGAAAATTGCAGGCGTAATTCCAAGCCGTTTGAATATGCTTTTTTATTGGATGCGTTAAAAAATGAGCAGGCGCAGGGCATTACCATTGATACGGCGAGATGTTTTTTCCAGACGGAGAAACGTCAGTACATTATCATCGATGCCCCGGGACATATTGAGTTTCTGAAAAATATGGTAACGGGAGCATCCCGTGCAGAGGCAGCGCTCCTCGTGATCGATGCGTCCAGAGGTGTGGAAGAAAATACGAGACGTCATGGATACTTTTTATCGATGCTCGGAATCCGTCAGGTCTGTGTGCTGGTCAATAAGATGGATCTCGTTGGATATGACAGAAGCGTTTTTGAAGATATCCGGGAGGAATACGAGAAGTTTCTAGGCAAGATCCATATCAAGCCGGAGATGTTTATTCCGGTCAGCGGTATGAAGGGAGATAATATCGCAATCCCTTCACAGCATATGGACTGGTATCAGGGGCCTACCGTGATAGAACAGATGGACGCTTTTCAGGCTGTCCCGGAACCGGAGCATCTGCCGTTTCGTATGCCGGTACAGGGGGTATATAAATTTACCGGAAGCAATGACAGCAGAAGGATTATTGCGGGAACGGTAGAATCTGGTAAAATCCATGCAGGAGACGCGCTGGTATTTTATCCTTCCGGAAAGAAAACAAAAGTAAAATCTCTGGAAGTATTCAATGCAGCGACGCCAGAAGCATTTTCAGCAGGAAATGCGGCCGGATTTACTATGACAGAAGAGATTTTTGTAAAACGTGGCGAGATAGCCTGCTTACAGGGAGAAGAGGCTCCGCATGTGGGCGTCCGTATGCGGACCAATCTGTTCTGGCTTGGAAAAGAAAATCTGAAACTGGACAAGACCTACCATTTAAAATGTGGAACAGCAAAAGTAGAGATGCGTCTGGAAAAAGTAGAACGCGTAGTCAATGCTTCTGATTTAAGCTGCATCAGCAGACAGTATGTGGAAAAAAATGAAGTGGCAGAGTGTATTCTGAAACTGGAGCGTCCGATCGCTTTTGACCGGTCAGGCAGTATTGATGCGACCAGTCGTTTTGTCATTGTGGATGATTATGAGATAGCAGGCGGCGGCATTATCACTGAAGCGTTAAAGGATGAGGAGTACGATGAACGAAATATCCGATGGTCCTTTGATGCAATGACTTCTACAGAACGTAGACGGTTACTGGGAACCAGTGGTCTGGTCGTATGGATGACAGGACTTTCCGGTTCCGGTAAGACAACGATTGCCCAGGAAGTGGAACGACGTCTTGTTGCACAGGGGATACCATCTTATGTACTGGATGGCGACAAACTGAGAAGCGGTCTGAACCGTGATCTTGGATTTTCAACGGAAGATCGAAATGAAAATATCCGCAGAACGACGGAAGTGGCAAAGCTGTTTAAAGATGCAGGCGTGGTTACATTTGTTACGTTGATTTCTCCGTTTGAAGAAGCGAGACAGAAAGCGAGAGCGCAGGTTGGAAGTGATTTTATCGAAGTATATGTAAAAGCAGATGTAGATACCTGCAAACAGCGTGATCCTAAGAAACTGTATGAAAAAGCATTGCGTGGAGAAATCAAATCCTTTACCGGTATTGATTCTCCTTATGAGATTCCGAAAAATCCGGATCTTCTGTTAGATACAGAGATGTGGAACGAAGAGGAGTGTGCAGAGGCGTTGTTCAGCGCTGTTTTATCAAAAATCCGTCAGGGATAACACGAGATAAGAAGAAAAAGGGGAGAAAAGCTTGGGATTATGCTTTTCTCCCCATGACTTTTTTAGAATCAGGATGATTCAGGTGCAAATATTTTAAATCATCCAATACCGCAGAAATATCCCTATTGATACAAACGGATTGTTTTTTAATTTCCTGCGGACAAAACGCCTCGCCGTAATTGATACAAGCATAAGTGGCATTAGGGTTTTTGGCGGTCATCTGCCAAAACGGATACTTAATGATAACCGGGGTATTTGCGCCTACACCAAGTTCCAGAAACAAAATATGCAAGTCTTTGTGTCGGCGGATAAAATCGTCATAGCAATTGGAAGCAGAATACCAACCCTCGTCCTGAACAAAAGTCATATCGCTGCGGAGGTTCATTGTCATTGGTGCTCCGCATACCGGGCATTTAGGTATCAACTCTGTGGGGATTTTCATATCCTTTTGCTCAGCTACCATTTGCCGGACGATTTCCTCATTGTCATAGGTTTTTTGATGGCATGGTTTGGAGCATTGCCACAAGCCGTAATCTCCCTGCGTATAAAATAGCCGCTTTTTATCAAAACCGGCCAACTGAAACTGGTGATCCACATTTGTGGTAAGCACAAAATAATCCTTATCTTTTACCAGCTTCAACAGGTCGGTATAAGGCTTTCCAATATCGACATCATAACGATTTACAAAAATATGCCGTGACCACCACGCCCAGTATTCTTCGAGTGTTTCATAAGGATAAAAGCCTCCTGAATAAATATCTCTGATTCCATATTTCTTATGAAAGTCTGAAAAATATCTCTCAAAACGTTCACCGTCATAACGCATTCCTGCGGACGCAGACATCCCTGCGCCTGCGCCGATCACAATAGCGTCGGCTGTTTCAATCTCATTTTTCAGCTCTTTAATTTGCTCCGAGTAATTCCCGATAGATTTTGTAGTCAATATCCTTGAAAACATTAAAAATCACCTCTATTTCGCTGTGTGCTTGTGCTTTGAAGTTTTTTACGGTCTGAATAGCAATCTCTGCCGCCTTATCATTTGGAAAATGAAACTCTCCCGTAGAAATACAGCAAAATGCAATACTCTTGAGCCCCTTTTGCTCTGCCAGCTCCAAGCAGGAGCGATAGCAGGACACAAGCATTTTTTTATCCTTTTTTGTAAGCCACCCACGAACAATAGGGCCGACTGTGTGAATAACGTATTGACAGGGCAGGTTATAGGCAAGCGTTATTTTGGCTGTGCCTGTTTCTTCTTCGTGTCCCTGCTGTTTCATAATGTCTGAACAAGCTAACCGAAGCTGTATACCTGAAAATGTATGAATGGCATTATCAATACAACCGTGATTGGGGCAGAAGCAGCCAAGCATTTGGCTGTTGGCGGCATTTACAATAGCGTCGCACTCCAGCGTGGTAATGTCACCCCGCCAAAGATATAATCCTTTTCGGATAGGCTGTAATTCGGTAAGTTTTGTAATTCCCTTTCGCCGTATTTCCTCTTGCAGATAAGCATTTTGCACATCTAAAAACGCATCATTGACAGGTAAAGGCATACGGATATTAAAAAGGGAGCGCAGCAGGACTTTTTGTTTCTGCTCATTCGATGGAATTTCCATTTTGGAATACTGCGGTTGCTCTTTCAATAGTTCTTGTATAAGGAATAATCTTTTTTCTGTTTGTGTCATATTATCCTCTCTTTACTATCGCTCGCATAGGACAGACCGTTTCGGCCGCTTTGCGGTTCGCAGACTTTACTGCCGGTCGGGAATTTCACCATGCCCCGAAGATAAATGTAAACCTACGAGATTAGAATGTGTATTATCTGGGCGGGTTGCCGGAGAAATCAGCAATAACCGCTTTTGCGTCGGACAGATAGAACACCTCAAAAACAGGGTTATCGGCAGTCTGATAAATTTACTGCTTTTGAAAAACAGTAAAATGCTTATTGATTATTTTCTGACAACGCTGATACGCTGCTGAATATGATTTCCTTTGGTAATTTCATCAACCATAGCGGTCGCATAGTCGGCATAGCTGATAATGCTTTCCCCACGGCTGTTCAAGGTAAGCTCCTCACCTGCGAGAATATACTTGCCTGTTCTCTCGCCTTCGGCTTGGAAATCACCGGCAGGGCTGATAAATGTCCACTGCACATCGTTTCTCCCCCTCAGTTCTTCAAGCGCTTTGCCCTGTGCTTTCGCCAGTGGCAAAAACTGCGGTGGGAAATCCGGACCGTCGGATACAACTGCGGTATGCTCCTTATTGACATACAGGCTGCCTGCTCCTCCGACAATTACCAAGCGGGTCTTTTTGCCGGAAAGGATGTCGCAAAGGTGCATCAGAGACTTGGTGTGATTCGGGAGTTCTTCCTCTGCCCAAGCACCGAAAGCGTCAACAACAACATCAAAGCCTTCTAAATCTGCAGTGGTCAAATCAAACAGATCCTTGCAGACATATTTCTTTATTGCTGTCTTATTCTCACCTTTTGCGATTGCTGTTACATCCAGCCCTCTGTTGATGGCCTCTTTCACAACTAACCTGCCAACTCTGCCGTTGGCACAAACTACTGCTACTTTCATTTTGAATACCTCCAGTAAAGTATTTTTTGTTGTAACCATATTGATTACAACGATATTATAATGCAGTTATGTTGTAATGTCAAGACTTACATCGAAAACTTTTTAAAAAATTTTTCGACCTGTTTTTAAGGTGTAATTATTGACATTACATCGCATTTCGCATATAATTAAACCGATAGAAATGCGAGGTGGCTTATATGCAATTTTCTTCAAGACTTCCGATTGCCGTACATATATTGTTAGCAATCGTTGAATTTGAGGGCAAGGAAAAGACAACATCCACATTCCTTGCCGGAAGTGTAAATGTAAATCCCGTCATTATACGAAATACGCTTGGACAGTTGAAAACAGCCGGGCTTGTTACGGTAAAAGCGGGGGAAGGCGGTGCTTCCCTTGCGAAAGATCCAAAGGACATTACTCTAATGGATGTCTTTAACGCTGTTGAGAAAGAGGAAATGTTATTTCATTTCCACGAAAATCCTAACCCGGAATGTCCTGTCGGTAAAAATGTTCATGCTGTACTGGATTGCAGGCTCTTTTCAATACAGGAAGCAATGCAGAAACAGATGGATTCTATTACTTTGCAGGACTTAATTGATGATATGGACGGTATACTTGCTCAGTAGTTTCTTTTGATTTCACTTTTGATAAATATAATTTGTAATTATGTAGCCAGCCATCTGCTTTTTTAGCCGCTTAATATATCGGCACATTGTATCCGTAAATCGCACAATATCCAATAGGATACGATAACAGAAAGACATATTTAATTTTGACATAAAGAAAGACAGAGTAAAAAGCATCCTTGCCTTATACTCTGTCTTTCTTGCCCTTGCAACGCCCATAAAGTTTTATTTTGATGCGTTTTTTAAATTGCTTCCTTATATGGCGTTTTCATTTGTCAGAGCCCGGATTATTTACAGAAGTATCTTTTAAACGCATATGAATCATATGAAGAATCAGCTCCACGCTTCCTTCTACTCCGTAAAATGCGGTATTCAGGCAGGCGTCGTATTGTTCGGAAGCCCCCCATGTCTTTCCTGTATAGAATTTGTAAAATGCGGAACGATACCGGTCGATGCCGGCAATATTTTTACGGGCCTGTACGCTGTCTACATTGCTGCGCTCCATTTCTACTTTGATCCGTTCTTCCAGAGGTGCGCATAAAAAGATGGAAATATGCGGTATCATAAGCTGTTCAAGAACCTGGTCAGCACAGCGTCCGAGGAAGATACAGCTGCTTTCTTCTGCCATTTTCTGAATGACTTTGCGCTGGGCAAAATACAGTTTGTCAAAAGAAGGAGAACCTAATTTTGTAAATAAAGGCATCCGTACACTGTTGTCTTTTGTGTCAGGTCGATCGTAAGGATCGGCAATGGTATCATCAATAAAACCAAGTGACTTGCTTGCTTTGTTTAGAATATCTTTATCGTAGTAAGGAAGTCCGGTTTTTCGGGCAAGATAAATGCCAGTTTCCTGTCCGCGGCATCCATACTGGCGGCTGATGCAGATGATCAGTTTTTTATCCTTTGGAAATGGACGGGCTGTTTCTTCAATACGCCCAAGTGCGGAAGTCAGATAATAAATCTTGGGGTCGAAGTTTTTTAAAGCTTCTTCCAGCTCAAAATATTCTTTTGCGAGAGCTTTATAGGAATGGGAGCATTCGATGGTTTTCAGCATATTGGAAATCAGGATCATTTCCTGTTTCAGGATCTTATCTTTATCCGTTTTCATAAGATGGATCAGCTGATTGATGGAAGCTTCCTTTTCAGCTGGCAGCGTTTTCCCCAGTGAACTGCCGGTGGCCTGATATACTTTTGTATCGAGATCGTAGATGCGGCTCGCAAGCTCACGATCGGTAATGATGTCTGACATAAAAATTCTCCCTCATGTATGTTGTGTACTCCCGGAAAATTCCTTCAATAAATCGTTCTGGCTATCTTTCTAATATTCTGATTCTATTTTTCCGTTGTATTACAGTACACATATTGTGGAAATGTCATTGAATAGAAAATGAATCTCAGAAAACTTTATTTTAGGAGATTTTCGGAGTATATGGTTTGTGATTTGAACATACATATATCTTTTTCTTATAAAATATTGTAACATAGACAAAAGAATTTTTACAGAATTTTTCAGACAAAAGAGCAAACAAATGGAAGAATATTGAAAAGTTTATTCGGACTGACAATTAGAAAAGGAATTGAATATGGCAGAAATAATAAAAATGAAAATAATCGCAAGGATTCAGAATGATTTTCCTACAAAATTTGGGGTTCCGAGGCAGAGTGGACTGGCAGAACATGTGCTGTCAAAAGTTGTATTTGAGCCGGAGTACAGAAATCCGGATGCGTTGCGGGGGATAGAGCAGTATTCCCATCTCTGGCTGATCTGGCAGTTTTCGGAAAATAAACAGCATACAAACTGGTCAGCTACGGTAAGACCACCGCGTCTTGGCGGAAATACAAGGGTTGGAGTATTTGCCACCCGTTCGCCCTTTCGGCCAAATGCAATGGGATTGTCTTCTGTGAAACTGGAAAAGGTAGAGCAGGATTCGAAGTTAGGGTCGGTTTTGTGGATCAGTGGAGCAGATCTGGTAGATGGAACGCCGATTTTTGATATCAAACCATACCTGCCTTATGTGGACAGTCATCCGGAAGCCGCCGGAGGCTTTGCCGAAGAAAAAAAGGAGTATCGTTTAAGCGTGGAGATGTCGGAAGAACTTCAGCAGCTGTTGCCGGAAGAAAAAAGAGCGGCATTGCTGGAAGTTCTCTCTCAGGATCCTCGTCCTTCGTATCACAAAGATCCGGAACGGGTATATGGTTTTCCATATGCTGGATTTGATGTGCGTTTTCGTGTAGCAGAAGATGTATTGTATGTATGTGATATGGTAAAAGTAAAGCATATATGATTTTGCTTTTGAAGTAATATTTTATATAGATAGATCATTTCCGCAGATATATCGTAAAAGTAGTTCCCTTGCCGGGAGTGCTGGTGCAGTCAATCTTACCACCGTGCAGCTGTGCGATTTTCAATGCGATGGACAGCCCAAGCCCGGTGCCATCTTTTTTATGGGAAGTATCCCCCTGATAAAACTGTTCAAAAATATGTGCCCGGGTCTTTTTATCCATACCTGGTCCCTGATCCCGGATGTAAATGACATAGGTGTAGGTCGTGGACAGGAGACTTATGTCTATCAGACCATTTTCCGGGGAAAATTTAATGGCATTGTCCAAAATATTCAGCCAGATTTCACGAAGCAGTGATGCATCGCCCTGATAGATAGCAGTTGGCAGATGCAGTTGAAAGCGAATCTGCTTGCTGTCCCATTTGGGCTGAAAAAAAAGGATTGTCTGCCGGATCTGTTCATCCAACGCAAAAGGAGTACAATTAACCTGGATCGTATCATTGTTCAGTTTGGACAGTTTCAGGATATTACTGGTCAGTTCTGAAAGATGGCTGCTCTGCTGTACGATCAGTTCGGCATATTCCTGTCTTTCTTCTGGTGTGATATCCGGCTCGGTCAGAAGCTTTCCATATCCATTGATCAGTGAAAGCGGTGTTTTGAATTCATGGGATACATTGGATATAAAATCTTTTTTCAGATATTCATTGCTTCTCAGTTCGCGGATCATGACATTAAACTGTTTTTCAAGGTCGCCCAGTTCGTCTTTTCGTCCGGATTCTTCAATATGCACATCAAAATTTCCTTTGGCAAGCTCTTTGGCGGCATTGGAAAGTTCCACGATAGGAGTGGATGTCCGCTTACTGATGGTAAAGACAAAACACAGCAGTAAAATGATCGTAAGGGCAAATAAAATCATGTCTTTAAATGCATAGACATAAAAAAGTACTGGAATCTCTTTTCTGGAAAAAAATGTTCCTCCTTGCATGAGGCAGGTCAGTACCACTGTCGCGGTGGAAGATATGATGATTGTAAGTATTAAGATAAGTGTTAGTCTGCGTCGTATTTTCTTCATAAAATCTCCATTCGGCTGCCTTGTTCCGGCAATGATAAAGTACAATGTGAAATGTATTATTTATACGAATCTTTGTTAGATAATCCGTTTTGGATAACGTAGATATTTTCGTTGATAAAGTTTTTCACAAACATTTTTATTTTGGCGTTTTCGTAAGGCAGTATTACTGATAAAAGATAATAATTATTCCTGATTCTGATTGTCAGGAACAACAGCGCGGTAACCTAATCCGCGAATCGTCTGAATCTCAAAACACGGTAACGTGGAAAATTTTTCACGCAGTCGTTTAATGTGCACGTCAACCGTTCGTGGGTCTGTCTCAGAATCAAATCCCCAGATATCATCCATGAGGTTTTGCCTTGTAAATATTTTTCCCGGATAAGAAAGCAGTGTATGCAGCAGATAAAATTCTTTCTGCCGTAATATGACCTGTTCCTGCTGCCATGAGACCGTAAGGGTGTCTTCGTCCAATGTGCATCCGTTGAATGTCAGGATATGTTCACTGGAAAGTCGTGCCCTGCGCAGTAAGGCTTCTACACGCAGTAGCATTTCGTCCATATCGATGGGTTTTGTCATATAATCATCTGCACCAGTCTTGAATCCTTCCCGTTTATCATCTAATGTATTTTTTGCCGATATGATCAGGATCGGAAGGGAAAAGTTGGCGCTTCGGATCTGTGACGTCAGTTCAAATCCATCCATTTCCGGCATCATGATATCTGCGATGAGAAGATGGATCGTTTCGTTGGCAAGGATATCCAGTGCCTGTGAACCGTTTCCTGCCTCAAATACTTCGTATCCGGCACGGACGAGATGGATACGCAGCAGTTTGCGATATGCATCGTTATCTTCTGCTACTAATATATGGAACATATCAAATCCTCCTGAAATTACATTTGATCGTATATCTGTTGGTTTAAATCATAATGTTTGTTATTAATGCTCAGAATTTATGATGTAATGAGCGCAAGTAAGCCAACATACTTGCATGATTGGCAAACGGCGAATGTTGATCATGAAGGTTTTTGTTCATGATATATTACAGGTACTGACATTTGAGCAAACCAATTATGTTTTTAATAAAAAATCACGACTTTACGTTGTTTGGAATCACGTTATGGTGTGATCTGTCGACAGTTTATCATGTTTATGCATGGTATGACAACCATCATATGTTGTTGTATTTAGAATCTAGCTGTTGATCATGGAATGTTGTAACGATCATAAAATGTAGTGGTAACTGTCTGGTAATAACTGCTTTTATTGTAATAGTGAGTTGATAAATGATTCCCTTTATGTAAAATGTCAACCGAAATGTAAACTTTTAAAAACAAATAAGTTGACAAATAAAAACAATTGGAATATACTAGCATTCAAATGCTGGTTCAGAACTTCTGAATATAGTCAAATGGAACTATAGAAAGCAAGCATTTGTATGAGAGGGAGGAAATTGATTCATGAAACAGAAATTTACAGTACAGGAACTGACGACGATGGCTCTGCTGGCGGCATTGCTCTGCGTGTCATCTTATATCAGCATACGGCTTCCATTTTCCGCAGTGCCGATTACAGCACAGACGCTGATCATTAATATGATCGCACTTTTGCTGAAACCGAAAAAAGCAGGAATTACAGTTGTGATCTGGATCTTGCTTGGCGCAGTAGGTCTTCCGGTATTTTCCAATGGAAATGCAGGCTTTGGTGTGCTGGCAGGACCGACAGGTGGATATATCTTTGGTTACCTGATTGCTGCTATCCTGATTTCTCTTGCAAGAGGAAAGAAAAATAACTGGATCAGAAATATTATCTGCGTGATTGCTATCGGATTCCCGGTAATCTATGGTGTGGGCGTACCTTGGATGAAAGTTGCAACCGGCATTGACTGGAAAGCAGCACTTCTGACAGGTCTGGTTCCGTTCCTGGTGGGAGATGTGATCAAAGCAGTCGTATCTGTTGCCATTGCAAAACCGCTGTATCGTGTGGTAAATGCAGCAGAGTATGAAAGCGTGTCAGGAAAACAGTCGTTACAGTCATAACATTAGAAACTGTAATGAGAAAAATGTGACAGTTATAGAAACTCTGTGATGCTGGAACGGATGTTATAACTATAAAAACAAAATTGAGAGATAGAAAACATGGAAGATACAGTAGTATATAAAAATACAAAAGAGAAAAGCATTGAGAAAGAGACAACCAAAACTCTGGACTGCAGAAAATTTGCAGAAGAGATCATCGTAGGAAGGCGTTTGAATAAAGAAGATAATCTGGAAGCTATGCTGACCTGTGACCTTACAGCGTTGTGCGAAGGCGCAGACCAGATCCGGAAATATTTTTGTGGAGATAAAGTGGATCTGTGTACTATCATCAATGGCAGAAGCGGACGATGCAGTGAAGACTGTAAATATTGTGCACAGTCAGCCCATCATCATACGGATTGCGAGGAATATGATTTTCTGGATGAAGATGCGATCGTAAATGAAGCGAAAAATAATGAGAGTGAAGGTGTGGATCGTTTTTCCATTGTAACGGCAGGGCGTGTGCTGGATGGAGAAGACTTTGAGAAAGCGCTGCATGCTTATGAACGTATGAATAAGGAATGTAAGATTTCCCTTTGTGCTTCTCATGGGCTGCTTAGTGCGGAGCAGTTTCACAGACTGCATGAGGCAGGTGTGGAAAGTTATCATGCCAATATCGAGACTTCCAGAAATTATTTTCCACAGATCTGTACCACCCATTCGTTTGACCAGAAGATTGAAACAATCCGTCGGGCGCAGGCAGAGGGTATGTGCGTTTGTTCCGGAGGCATTATCGGGATGGGAGAATCTTGGCAGGATCGTATCGATATGGCTTTGACATTGGCAGAACTGGGAATCGACTCCATTCCGATCAATGCATTGATGCCGATTCCGGGAACACCGCTGGAGCATCTGCCGCGGATTTCCAGAGAAGACATCCTGCGAACCATAGCGATCTTCCGTTATATCAATCCGGAAGCGAATATCCGTCTGGCAGCAGGACGTGCGTTACTGCATCATGCGGGAGAGGATGCTTTCCAGAGCGGAGCCAGCGCATCCATAACCGGAAATATGCTGACGACTTCAGGAACCACCATTGTCAGTGACAGACAGATGCTACAGGAGATGGGACGGGAAGTGATTGCACTATAGTATATAGTCTAAAAGTCCTCTTTGATTTAAAATAGTAATTATATAGAACGATTAAAAACAGGGATTTTTTATGAAATGATTTTGGAATTAATTATCATACATAAAAAATCCCTGTTATATTCATAATTAAAGATATAAAATACAATACATTTCTGATTACTATATGGTAAAATGCGTGTATGATATATATAAAACACTCAACCAGCGATTAATACAATTTTATAATATATTCAGACTCATTAGTAATGCTATTAATAACTGGATGATATTGCCTATACTCTCAATCGTCTGAATGATAGACGGTATATTATGTACACGAGGAGTTATCTTTGTTTCTTTTGTCTGTTTTTTTGACTCACTCACTTTAAGGTCTAAACGAAAGCAAAAGTTGTTTATAGTAACGCTAAGATTAATATTTTTCTTCACGGTAAAATTACCCCCTTTATAATTATATACGGATCCAGGTAGGCAAACGGCAACAAAACTTTTTTGGATATATTGATTTTTTGAAGATTTTATTTAAAAAATTTCTGTTTTAGAGAAATTTAATTAGTTCATTTTTCAGTCATACACAAAAATTAGCACTCAATTCAATAAAGTGCTAACAAAACTGTTGACACAGTAAAAAAAAGGTGGTATAAAGAGAATAGGTTGATTGTTATACAACTGATAGAACAAAGAAACTAAGCACCTGAAAGGAGGGCTGCTTTATGAATATTCAGAAATTTACACAGAAATCCGTACAGGCAATTCAAGACTGTGAGAAACTTGCATATGAATATGGCAATCAGGAGATTGAGCAGGAGCATCTGCTTGTGGCATTGCTGAAACAGGATGATGGATTGATCCTGAAACTGATAGAGAAGATGGAGATCAATAAAAATCTGTTTGTGGATACAGCAGAACAGTATCTTGCAAAACGGGTTAAAGTCTCCGGAGGACAGGTTTTTATCGGTCAGCAGTTAAATAAAGTGCTGATCAGCGCAGAAGACGAAGCAAAGCAGATGGGAGATGAATATGTTTCCGTTGAGCATCTGTTCCTTTCCATGATTCGTTATCCGAACCCGGCGATTAAAGAAATATTCCGCCAGTTTGGCATTACAAGAGACCGGTTTCTCCAGGTATTGTCAACGGTAAGAGGCAACCAGAGAGTTACTTCTGATAATCCGGAAGCTACCTATGATACACTGGAAAAATACGGATATGACATGGTGGAACGTGCAAGAGATCAGAAGCTTGATCCGGTCATCGGCCGTGACAGCGAGATCCGTAATGTTGTGCGTATCCTTTCCAGAAAGACGAAGAACAATCCGGTTCTGATCGGCGAACCAGGTGTAGGTAAGACGGCCGTTGTAGAAGGACTGGCACAGAGGATTGTCCGCGGCGATGTGCCGGAAGGACTGAAAGACAAGAAATTGTTTGCCCTTGATATGGGCGCGCTGGTAGCAGGAGCAAAATACAGAGGCGAGTTTGAAGAACGTCTGAAAGCCGTTCTGGATGAAGTGAAAAAGAGTGAAGGAAAGATCATTCTGTTCATTGATGAACTGCATACTATTGTGGGTGCAGGTAAATCAGACGGCGCTATGGATGCCGGAAATATGTTAAAACCAATGCTTGCAAGAGGCGAACTTCACTGTATCGGTGCAACAACACTGGATGAATACAGAGAATACATTGAAAAAGATGCTGCACTGGAGAGACGATTCCAGCCGGTTATGGTAGATGAGCCTACTGTAGAAGATACGATTTCCATTCTCCGTGGACTGAAAGAGCGTTATGAAGTATTCCATGGCGTTAAAATCACGGATGGCGCGCTGGTATCCGCAGCGGTACTGTCCAACCGTTATATTTCAGACCGTTTCCTCCCGGATAAGGCCATTGACCTTGTGGACGAGGCATGCGCACTGATCAAGACAGAGCTGGATTCCATGCCGACAGAGCTGGATGAACTGAACCGTCGTGTAATGCAGATGGAGATTGAAGAGACCGCTCTGAAAAAAGAGGACGACAAGCTGAGTAAAGACCGTCTGGCAAACTTACAGAAAGAGCTGGCTGAGCTGAAAACAGAATTTCAGTCCAGAAAAGCTCAGTGGGATAACGAGAAAAAAGCGGTTGAGAAAGTACAGCAGCTGAGAAGTGATATGGAAGCTCTGAACAAAGAGATCCAGCAGGCACAGCAGAATTATGACCTGAATAAAGCCGCAGAGCTTCAGTATGGTAAGAAACCGCAGCTGGAGAAACAGCTGGAGCAGGAAGAAGAGCTGGTAAGAAACAGAGATATGTCACTGGTTCATGAGTCTGTTACAGATGAAGAGATCGCAAGGATCGTATCCAGATGGACAGGAATCCCGGTAGCAAAATTGACGGAAAGTGAGCGTAATAAAACGCTGCATCTGGATGATGAGCTGCATAAACGTGTCATCGGACAGGATGAAGCTGTTACAAAAGTAACGGAAGCTATCATCCGTTCCAAAGCAGGAATTAAAGATCCGGATAAACCGATCGGTTCCTTCCTGTTTCTGGGACCGACAGGTGTAGGTAAGACAGAGCTTGCAAAAGCGCTTGCAGCCAACCTGTTTGATGATGAATCTAACATGGTACGTCTCGATATGAGTGAGTATATGGAGAAATATTCTGTGTCCCGTCTGATCGGAGCGCCTCCAGGATATGTAGGATATGACGAAGGCGGTCAGCTGACTGAGGCAGTCAGAAGAAAACCGTATTCCGTTGTACTTTTCGATGAGGTGGAAAAAGCCCATCCGGATGTGTTCAACGTACTGCTTCAGGTACTGGATGACGGACGGATCACAGATTCCCAGGGCAGAACGGTGGATTTCAAAAATACGATCATCATCCTGACATCCAACCTCGGATCACAGCATCTGTTAGAGGGTATTGATGAAAACGGAGAGATCAATCCGACCTGTCAGGAACAGGTAATGAACGAGCTTCGTGGCAACTTCAGACCGGAATTCCTGAATCGTCTGGACGAGATCATCATGTTCAAGCCGCTGACGAAAGATAATATCGGTCATATCATCCATCTGCTGATGAAAGAGTTGAACGACCGTCTCGTAGAGCGTGAGATTTCTGTAGAACTGACACCCGAAGCAGAACAGTTTATCGTGGACAACGGTTATGATCCGGTATACGGTGCAAGACCGCTGAAACGATTCCTTCAGAAACATGTGGAGACATTGTCTGCAAAACTGATTCTGTCCGATCAGGTCAGAGCAGGAGATGTCATCGTGATTGATCTGGAGAATGGAAAACTGGAAGCCAGAGCCAAGGCAAAAATTGTGGAATAAAAAAATCATCCATAAAACAGAAACATAGCAGTCAAGTCAGATAATTTTTTAGGATAGTATCCTGAAAAATTATCTGACTGCTGCTATGTTTTTTTATACTAATATAAAAATCCTTTGTTTCAGAAATCCTTTCGATCGTTTCCAGATCCAGATTATTCAGAAAGTATTTGCCGTAGGTCAGGGTCAGGAGGACTGGAATTTTTGGCATAAGTTTGTTATGAATTTGTCACAGTTGAAATGCAGAATTTTTGGTAATTTTATGGAAAAGATAGAAATTGAGAAAAAAGCTTGTAAATCCCCTTCGATTAGAGTAAATTTAAGTAGAATGTTATGAAGGAAACGGTGTGTTTGTTTTTCAAAATCTGTGTATAAAACGGAAAATATAGATTAAAAACACGAAAAAATGAAAGTTTCTGTATACAAAAATTCAAAAACACGGGAAAATAAAAATCTGGGATAATATGAAAGATGGTATGTCGGATATGAAAAATATCTCAGATAATTGTTTCACAGATGATGGGAGTATACAAAAAATAAAAGATGGTGTGAAAACGATATTTCATAACTGTCTGTGTCGTCGAAAAAGGACGGCAGAATGGAGAGAATATGGATCTGTTTGACTATATGCGGGAACAGAATAAAGAAAAAGAGTCTCCCCTTGCTTCCAGAATGCGGCCGACCTCTCTGGAAGAGGTGGTTGGGCAACAGCATATTATCGGAAAAGACCGGCTGCTGTACCGTGCGATTCAGGCTGACAAGCTGCAATCTGTCATATTTTACGGACCTCCGGGCACCGGAAAGACGACGCTTGCACAGGTCATTGCCCATACGACCAGCGCGAGATTTCATCAGATCAATGCGACGTCCGCGGGTAAGAAGGAGATGGAGGAAGCCATTTCCCAGGCGAAAGACGCCCAGGGAATGTATGGGAAAAAGACGATTCTGTTTATCGATGAGATTCACAGATTTCATAAAGGACAGCAGGATTATCTGTTGCCATATGTGGAGGATGGTACGGTCGTTTTGATTGGTGCTACCACTGAAAATCCTTATTTTGAAGTAAATTCCGCGTTGCTTTCCCGTTCCATCATATTTGAGTTAAAACCGTTGGAGAAAGAGGACATTGGTCAGCTGTTACAGCGGGCGGTTACCGATGAGACAAAGGGACTGGGAGCTTATGATGCTGTGCTGGATGCCGATGCAAAAGATTTCCTTGCGGATTACAGCAACGGTGATGCACGAAATGCGTTAAATGCCTTGGAGCTTGGTGTCCTGACGACAGCGCGAAGTGAAGATGGTAAGATACATATCACGTTGGATGTGGTATCAGAGTGCATTCAGCGAAGAGTCATAAAATATGATAAAGGCGGAGATAATCATTATGATACGATCTCTGCATTTATTAAGAGTATGCGGGGATCTGATCCTGATGCAGCCATTTATTATCTGGCCCGTATGCTTTATGCAGGTGAAGATATCAAGTTCATTGCCCGCAGGATCATGATCTGTGCGGCAGAGGATGTGAGCAATGCCGATCCCATGGCGCTCGTTGTAGCCACCAGTGCGGCGCAGGCGGTAGAACGTCTGGGAATGCCGGAAGCGCGGATCGTGTTGAGCCAGGCGGCTGCCTATGTAGCCAGCGCGCCGAAGAGCAATTCCGCTATCATGGCCATTGATAAGGCGATGGAGCTTGTGCGTACAGAAAAAACACCGGCGATTCCACCTTATTTACAGGATCGGCACTATAAGGGCGCCGAGAAGCTTGGCCGTGGAATCGGATATAAATATGCCCATGATTACCCGAATCATTATGTGGATCAGCAGTATCTGCCAGATCCCTATGTCGGGATGAAATTATACAACCCGGGAGAACTGGGACTGGAAAAAGAGAGAAAGGCCTGGCTCGACAGAATCAGGACACAGGAGGAGACAGAAGAATGAAACCATATCAGGAAATGAGCAGAGAAGAGTTATTACAGGAAAAAGAGTCACTGGAGCAGCAGTATAAAACATTTTGTGAAAAAGGACTGAAACTTGATATGTCCAGAGGTAAGCCTTCCAAAGCACAGCTGGATCTGTCTGAGCCGATGATGGATGTCCTGACAAGCGAGACTGCACTGGTAAGCCGTCTCGGAACCGATCTGAGAAACTATGGCGCGCTTGATGGAATCGATGAAGCAAAAGAGCTGATCGCAGAGATTCTGGATACCAATGCAGAAAATGTTATCGTATACGGCAATGCCAGCCTGAACATTATGTATGACTGCATTTCCCGTTCTATGATTCATGGTGTACTTGGAAATACTCCGTGGTGCAAGCTTGATAAAGTAAAATTCCTCTGTCCGGTACCTGGATATGACCGTCATTTTGCCATCACAGAGTTTTTCGGCATTGAGATGATCAATATTCCGATGGGAGAAGGCGGCCCGGATATGGATATGGTGGAAAAACTGGTCAGCGAGGATGAGTCTGTCAAAGGTATCTGGTGCGTTCCGAAATATTCAAATCCACTGGGAACTTCTTACTCAGAAGAGACGGTTCGCCGTTTTGCAAATCTGAAACCGGCAGCAAAAGATTTCAGAATCTACTGGGATAATGCATATTGTGTACATCATCTGTATGAGGAGAAACGTGACGAGATTCCGGATATCCTCAGTGAATGTGCAAAAGCAGGCAACCCGGATATGGTATATGAGTTCTGCTCTACTTCAAAAGTTACATTCTCCGGTTCTGGTATTTCCGGTCTTGCAACCAGTCTTGCCAACAAAGAGGACATCAAAAAACAGCTTGGCGTACAGACCATTGGATTTGACAAGATCAATCAGCTGCGTCATGTAAAATTCCTGAAAGACAGATCTGGTGTAGAAGCTCACATGATGAAACATGCAGCACTGATCCGTCCGAAATTCGAGATGCTCCTGAAAAAATTTGACAGCGAGCTGGCTGGTCTTGGCGTAGGCAGCTGGACAAATCCGAACGGTGGATATTTTATCACATATTTTGCAAATGAAGGCTGTGCAAAAGAGATCGTTGCGAAAGCAAAAGAGGCAGGTATGGTTATGACAGGCGCAGGCGCTCCGTATCCATACAAAAAAGATCCGAAGGATTCTGTCATCCGTATTGCTCCGACACTTCCGCCACTGGAAGAGCTGGAAGTGGCAGCAGATCTGTTTATCGTATGTGTAAAACTGGTAAGCGTATCAAAACTGCTGGAAGCTTAAGGATCTGCTAAAATTTTATGACAGGTCATGAAAGTTGAGGATTTTCTTGGACAGAGGGTGGGAGACTGTGTTATAGTTAGAACGAAATCAAAAGAGACAGTCGCCGGATGTTTCAATATATGGAAATATATCTGGACAGGTATTTGATGAAAATTCAAAATGTTGTCTGGCAGACCAGTCAAACTGTGTCTGTATGGAAAAAATCCGGTAAAGATGAAAAGCTGAATTGACAGGAGGATTAGGATGTTAGAAGCTGGAATTAAAGGAACAGGATCCGTAGAAGTTGTTCGTGAAAATACTGCAGCAGCAGTGGGAAGTGGAATGCTGGAAGTATTTGCTACCCCGATGATGATCGCACTGATGGAGAAAACCGCATGCGAGAGTGTTGCACCATATCTGGAAGAGGGAAGCGGAACCGTTGGTACAGAGCTGAATGTAAAACATGTGGCTGCTACCCCGATCGGTATGCAGGTTACCTGTGAGACAGAGCTGGTGGAAGTAGACGGACGCCGTCTTGTATTTCATGTAAAAGCAAGTGATGAAGCTGGTCTGATAGGCGAAGGAACCCATGAGCGTTTTATCATCAACAATGAGAAGTTCCAGAGCAAAGCCAATGGAAAATTAAATAAGTAAGACGATAGCTGTCAAAAATGTGTTTAACGTGTTTTTCAGATTATGAAAGTAATGACAAATAATCTGTGCGTGTAAATGAAAAAAGAACGTTGTCAGAAAGCATGGAAGTAATGAGGACTTCTGTGCCTGATTTCCCGGCAAGAAGGGATATCAGGCACTGCTTTTTCTGACAACGTTCTTTTTGTTTCTATGCTCATGAAAGAGATAAAAATAAAATTCCATATTTTAAAACAGGGATTATTTCGTAGACAGTCGGACAAAGTGCTGGTTCAGGGCATTGATGAACCATTGGATGGCAGGTCTGTCATCGTCAGCCTCGGATCTCCAGGCAACGCCCATGGCGCAGGCAGTATTGCTGCTGTCCAGTGGCACATAGGTCAGGGATGCGCTGAAATAGTTCCGAGTCTTACCAGGAAGGATGCTGATACCTAGTCCGGATTCTACCGCAAACAGGACTTCTTCCATGGAAGGATAGGTGTTTACGACCCGAGGTGTGAAGTTCAGATCCTTGCATACCTGTGTGATCTGACGGCTCATGTAAGCCGCTTTTTCCGGTTCAAACATAAGAAATGGTTCTGTGGCGATCTTTTCATAATCGATCTTCAGGCTTTGCAGACAGGGATGGTTAGATCGACAGATCAGACAGTAATGATCTTCGTGGATTTTTCTTGTATGATAGTGCTTCTGGTGCTTCAGATCTTCCATCAGTGAAAAATAAATATCAAAGGTTTCCTGCTCAAGAGAGGAGATCGCACCCAGCGCATCCAGTCGTTTCAGTGTGATCTCAATCTGCGGATACTGTCTGTGAAAATCTGAAATGACTTTCGGAAGAAAATATTTGCATGGACTGGCCAGATAGGCGATGGAAAGATGATCGTCTTTGAGAACCTGCGCATTGCGGAGCCGTTCTCTGCTGAAATATTCCAGATCAAGAAAACGCTTGGCATCATCCAGAAATATCTCTCCGGATTTTGTCAGGCTGACGCCGCGGGCAGTCCGATTGAACAGCTTTGTCCCCAGTTCCTGCTCCAGATCGGAGATCTGATGACTGATTGCCGGCTGCGTCATATAAAATTCTTTTGCCGTTTCGGAAAAGCTCAAATGCTTTGCTGCCGAAAGAAAATATTTTAATTGTGTAGTATTCATAAATGTCGTTCTCCTCGATATGAACCCCTATGTGTCAATCAGAAAATCAATGATTTCCCCCACGGAGGATTGCCGTATTATTTAGATAACTTCCCGGTGTGAAATATTTTTGTCTGTATGGTAAATGCATTACGCTATATTCTGCCATATGATATATAACTCCCCATTTTGCAAAACATAAAGATGATATGCAGCCATTTATCATACGAATGAATCACGATTGATTACAGTGTATCATGTATTTTAAAATTTAGCTATAAGGAATGTTTATATCTGGTGTTAAAAAGTGCAATTTCTCATATGTTTTGGATTGTGCTAAGATAGGTTTAGAGAAAAAATTATTAGGTATGTCAATGAAATACAGGTTTATAGGGAGAATCTTTATGAAAATGTAGAATATGACAAAAAATATTCTTATAACTAAATGGATGCCCACGACAATATAAATGGTATTTTTTGATCTTTCTGAAAAAATTTTAAGTATATAATGTATCACGGAATCTCCTGAATGAAGATTTTAGAGACAGATTTACTGGAAGAAAATTCCGGGCGTACATTATAAAAGGTTATGGAGGTTTTAAAATGAAATTTGAACATTTACTGAGCCCGATGAAAGTAGGAAATAAGGTGTACCGCAACCGTATCGTCAGTGCACCCATGGCATTTGGTCTGATCGTACAGAATCCGGATGCAAGAGAGTTCTCTTACCGGAAGCTTGAAGGACCGGCAAGAGGTGGAAATGCATGTGTAATAGTAGGAGAGACCGATGTCAACTTTGTAGACGCAGTACGAATCCCAGGATTCCGTCCGTTTGATTTTGCAAAACCGGAAGAGGATATGGATACATTCAATGCTGTTGCAGAGTATGCAAAACGTATTAAACGACATGGCGCTGTTGCTCTGGCTGAGCTGGTACACTGTGGAAAAGAGAAAGTTCCGTTCAGTCCGGAAGAGGAGTGTATCGGACCGGTAGAGACGGTAAACATTGCAGGCATCAAAGCACGTCCGATGACAAAGGATGATATGGACCGCATCGCCAATGATTTTGCAACTGCTGCTGTTTATATGAAAAAAGCAGGATTTGACGGTATTCTCGTACATGGCGGACATGGATTTATCTTTACCCAGTTCCTGTCCCCATTGATGAATACAAGAACGGACGAATACGGCGGATCTCTGGAAAACCGTGGCAGATTCCCTAAACAGATCTTAAAAACGATCCGTGAAGCAGTAGGAGAAGATTTCCTTGTAGAACTTCGAATCGATGGTACCGATCATCAGCCGGGCGGCATCACACCGGAAGAAACTGGAGAATTCATAAAATCTGTAGAAGAATATATCACTTCCGTACATGTAACCTGTGGTATTTACGAAGAGTCCGTAAAATCCGGTACAGAGAGCAGTATGTTCCATCCGCATGGTCTGAACATTGAGCCGGCCTCTATCGTAAAATCATATACAAAGCTTCCGGTTGGCGCAGTAGGCGGCATCAATTCTCCGGAAATGTGTGAAGAAGCGATCGCTTCCGGAAAAGTAGATTTCGTGATCCTTGGCCGTCAGATGCTGGCAGACCCGAATTTTGCACAGAAATGTATGGATGGAAATGAGGCACAGATCCGCAGATGTCTGCGCTGCTATAAATGTTTCCCGGGTTCTCCGGAGGAAGGCTATGATGATCTTCCGTTTACCAGTGAAGAACTTGCCCTTTATGTAGGTCATTGCACCATCAATCCGCTGGCACATCTTCCGTTTGATCCGGATGCGCTTCCGGCACCGAAGAAGCATGCAAAAGTGCTTGTGATCGGCGGCGGTCCTGCAGGTATGCAGACAGCGATGACAGCAGCAGACAGAGGACATCAGGTAACCATCGTGGAGAAATCTGACAAGCTTGGCGGACTGCTGTACTTTACCGATATCGATATCGATAAACCGGATCTGCGCAATTTCAAAGATATGCTGATCCGTGAAGTAGAGAACAGAGACATCAAAGTAGAATTAAATACAGAAGTTACACCAGAGTATATCAAAGCATTTGCACCAGATGCCGTTGTACTTGCTACCGGAAGCGTTCCGTCATGTCCTCCGATCAAAGGTATCGAGCATGCGCATCAGACGATGGCAGTGTATGATGGCACGGTAGAGTGCGGCAAAAAGATCGTTATGATCGGCGGCGGTCTGGTAGGATGCGAAACTGGATTATACCTGCAGAAGACCGGGCATGAAGTTACTGTCGTAGAGATGTTGGATCGTGTGGCAAACGAGTCCTTCGGTATGTACAGAGAAGCGCTTGTATGGGAGATGGAGAAAAATAATATGACCATGCTTCCGAAAACAAAATGTCTGGAGATCAAAGCGGATGGCGTTGTGATCGAAAATGCAGACGGCGTGCAGACACTGGAAGCAGACACCGTTTTATTTGCCCTCGGTATGAAATCTGTAGATGCATCTGCACTGGAAGCAGCTGCGAAAGAAGTCGGTGCAGAAGTCTTTACCGTTGGCGATGCCATCAAACCGGGTAAAGTCGATCAGGCGACAAGAAGTGGATATCTTGCAGGTGTGGATATCGCTAAATAATTGGTAAAACAGTATACTAGTATGTAAATGCAAAAGCTTCTGTCAGAGAACTTGTGCTCATGTTTTTCAAAATGATATTGAGAATGTATTGAAGTAGAGATACTTACAGGAAAAATGACAGGAACATTAAAAATGGTCAAAGGTATATAGAATTTGTAGAAGAAAAGCATTGTTATCAATCAGACAGCTGTTTCTGCACAGAAATGGCAGCTGAATGGTACAGTGCTTTTTCTTTCTATAGTTTTCAAGGTTATATTGAATTTATCCGGAAAAAGTTGTATGGAAATTACAACTTCAGAAGGGGGTATTGCCAATGAAATGCAGTAGACAGAAGAGCAAGATTAGCATATATAAAAATGCACAGCGATAAATCATAGCTGTGCATTTATACATGTCATATATTAGAAATGAAATGTCTTTTTATATTCGTGCTTGATACTGCGCCAGCGGAACAGGAGCATCAGCAACATGAAAATGATGCAGACAATGGACAATGCCAGTGTATATACGGTAAATGGCAGTGCCGGTGTCAGCACGAGAACTCCCGGAACAATGCCCATCATGCTTTCCAGTGACAGATACAGTGTCAATTCTTCATCGGACGTATCTGTTTTAAACAATGCAGATAGATACAGGCTTAGGAAGAGGTTGACAAGAGCGAAGGTTGGAAGCTGCAACGTGACGGACCATCCGTGCCAGCCAGAAAAAATGTCAATGGCCAGGTAAAAGATGCTCGTCCACAGAAAACAGGTAAATAATCGTCGCAGAATGCTGCTTTTTATGATCATTCCACGGACGATGCTGTTCCAGATAAACAGTGTGTTAATGCACATGATGATGATCCAGAAATTTTTATTCTGTGTAAATACATAGACCAGCGCATAGCACAGCATGGCGATGATGCAGATGATGTTAGATATATGCAGCAGTTTTGCCGGCAGATGTTTTTTATCTTTTGGAACTGGAAATACATCATCCGGTCTGGATTCCGTCCGTTTTGCTGGATCAGCAAACCAGACCAGTTTTTTGTCTGTTCTGCTTTTTGCCTGTTTCACATATTCTCTGCCCGATGCAATATCTGAATCAGTGGAAGAAGATAAAAGTGAGCTGCTTTCTGGCACTTCTTTTGAAGCAGTCTGTTGTATCGGATGGGTATTTTTGTCGATACAGACAGCGGGTGTATTTGTGTTGATCGTGACATCTACGTCCATTGCACGCAGTTCTTCGAAAAATGCATAGATCACGGTCACATCCAGAAACGCTTCTGTAAATCCGATGACCATGCGGTCGTGGAAGGAACAGCATTCTGCCTGAATGCTCTGAGTGGAAGAGTACAAACCCATCTGTTGAATATAGGGTTCCATGCTCTCCGGGAATACGATTCTTCCAAGGTTGGAAAAACAACCGGTCACAAACCGTTTGGTAAGGAAATTGATAAAGCGTAGTCCCGGATCTTTCAGAAATAAAGGAACTAGCCGCATGGGCATGATCCGTTCAAAAGATCCTAGGGAATTGATCTTTCCCGCAAGGTTTTCCTGCGTGATGACATCTGCAAATTCCTGTACTACGGCCTGACAGATCTGCTCTAACGAATCATCCTGACTTTGTGGCTGATAGGTAATGGGCAGGATTGCAAAAAAATTCCGTGTTGTGTCAGAGGGAAAGAAATTCCGCAGATTGATGGGGATGTCGATGACCAATGTTTTGCGGATCTCCCGGTCTGACAGATTTTTGATGATGGAGCGGATAAATACAGCGACCAGAAACTGTGTCATGGTGGCATGGTATTTATGTGAAAGCTCCAATATTTTTTTTGTGGAGATAATGCCTTCTGTTACATTGATATCCAAGTCGGGTCGGCGTTTGGAACGCAGGATCCAGACCAGTTTTTTTGACTTATCCCGGGTATCTTTTTCGCCGGTGTAATATTCTTCAAATGCATCGGTATCCATATCGGAGATATCCAGCGGATTGTCCAGCAGCGGATCATCCAGTGGAAGTGTGTCCGGATGCAGAATATTTAAATATGCCGCCAGAATAGATTTTAAAAAGACAATGCCACCTGCTCCGTCTGCCAGGACATGGAAGATTTCCAGATTGATCCTTTTTTTGTAGTAGGTAACGGAAAAAAGCAAATTGTGATGCCCGGAACGGTACAGTTGGGAACAGGGAGACTCAAATTCTTCCTGAACCACCGGTTTCTGGCTGCTGTTTTCCATATAATACCAGAACAATCCTTTTCGCAGGATCTTTCGGAATTGTGGAAATTGCTTCAAAGCCTGTTCGACGGCACTTTGCAGCGCCTCCGGACAGACGTCTTCTTTCAGTTCGCAGTAAATGCGAAATACACGTGTTTCTGAATTTTCCACTGTAGATGGAAAGATTTTGGCAGCATTGTCAAGCTTGCTCCATTTTTTCATGGTAATGATTATCTCCTTACGGAAGTATAATAAAGAAGCGTTCCCCTGTTTTGGTAGCTTCTTTTGCAGCTTCTGTTTTTATATTATGATTAGACTGTGTGTTCCCGGTGTATACCATGGAAGAGTCCGGACTTTCATAATGTTATACTTAGTGTAAGAGTTTCTTATGCTACTGTCAATGGCATAGCGAAAAGTATGCAGAAAAAAGTTTACAGGGCAGGGGAAAATTGATATAATGGGGAGAAAACGAAATTATGATATCTGTATCCTGGAGAAAATCTGTTTTACATTACAGCAACTGAAACCGGGTGCAGAAGCTGATACACAAAGAAACGATACATCATATATTAAAGGAGAATCTACAGATGAGCAAAGAGCTGGAGAAAACCTATAATCCAAAAGATCTGGAAGACCGGTTATATGAAAAATGGGAGGCAAATAAGTATTTTCATGCGGAAGTAGACCGCAGCAAAAAGCCATTTACCATTGTAATGCCACCTCCAAATATTACCGGACAGCTGCATATGGGACATGCGCTGGACAATACGATGCAGGATATCCTGATCCGTTATAAGAGAATGCAGGGCTATTCCGCACTGTGGCAGCCGGGTACGGATCATGCAGCCATCGCTACAGAGGTTAAAGTTATCAATAAATTAAAAGAGCAGGGCATTCAGAAGTCTGATCTGACAAGAGAAGAGTTCTTAAAACATGCCTGGGACTGGAAAGAAGAGTACGGCGGACGTATTGTAAAACAGCTGAAAAAGCTGGGTTCCTCTGCTGACTGGGAGAGAGAACGTTTTACCATGGACGAAGGCTGTTCAGAGGCAGTCAAGGAAGTATTTATCCGTCTGTACGAAAAAGGATATATCTACAAAGGTTCCCGTATCATCAACTGGTGCCCGGTATGTAAGACATCTATCTCTGATGCGGAAGTTGAGCATGTGGAGCAGGCCGGACATTTCTGGCACATCAAATATCCGATCGTCGGAGAGGAAGGCCGTTTCGTAGAGATCGCTACGACCCGTCCGGAGACTATGCTGGGAGATGCGGCAGTTGCTGTAAACCCGAAAGATGAGAGATATCAGGATATTATCGGAAAGACATTGCTGCTTCCGATCGTAAATAAAGAGATTCCGGTCATTGCTGATGAATATGTAGATAAAGAGTTTGGTACCGGCTGTGTGAAGATTACACCGGCTCATGACCCAAACGATTTTGAAGTTGGAAAACGCCATAACCTGCCGGAAATCAACATCATGAATGATGATGCCACCATCAATGAAAATGGCGGCATTTATGCAGGCATGGATCGTTACGAGGCAAGAAAAGCTATCGTTAAGAAACTGGATGAGATGGGACTTCTTGTAAAAGTTACAGATCATGTACACAATGTAGGTACTCATGACCGCTGTAAAGCGACCGTAGAACCGCTGATCAAACCGCAGTGGTTTGTAAAAATGGATGAGCTTGCAAAACCGGCCATTGAGTCTCTGGAATCCGGCAGACTGAAATTCGTTCCGGAAAGTTTTGGAAAGACATATATGCACTGGCTGGAAGGCATCCGTGACTGGTGTATTTCCCGTCAGCTCTGGTGGGGACACCGTATCCCGGCGTACTACTGTGAAGAGTGCGGCGAGATGGTGGTAGCAAAAGAGATGCCAGAGAAGTGCCCGAAGTGTGGATGTACCCATATGAAACAGGATGAGGATACTCTGGATACCTGGTTCTCTTCTGCACTGTGGCCGTTCTCTACCCTTGGCTGGCCGAATAAGACCGAAGAACTGGATTATTTCTATCCGACAGACGTTCTGGTAACCGGTTACGATATCATCTTCTTCTGGGTTATCCGAATGGTATTTTCTGCTCTGGAACAGACCGGCAAGGAGCCGTTCCATACCGTTCTGATCCATGGTCTTGTAAGAGATTCTCAGGGACGTAAGATGAGCAAATCTCTTGGAAACGGTATCGATCCGCTGGAGGTTATCGACAAATACGGTGCAGATGCGCTGCGTCTGACACTGATCACTGGCAATGCGCCTGGAAATGATATGCGTTTCTACTGGGAGCGTGTAGAGTCCAGCCGTAACTTTGCCAATAAAGTATGGAATGCATCCAGATTTATTATGATGAATCTGGGGGATGAGCAGCCGACAGAGCCAAAACTGGATGATCTTCTTCCGGTAGACCGCTGGATCTTATCAAAAGTAAATACTCTGACAAAAGATGTAACAGAGAACATGGATAAATATGAGCTTGGAATTGCAGTTCAGAAAGTCTATGATTTTATATGGGAAGAGTTCTGCGACTGGTATATCGAGATTGCAAAAGTACGTCTTTACAAGAAAGAAGAGAATCCGAAAGCTGCAAATGCTGCTCTCTGGACTTTAAAGACAGTTCTGACAAATGCGCTGAAGTTGCTGCATCCGTATATGCCGTTTATTACAGAGGAGATTTATTGCACTCTTTGTCCGGAAGAGGAGACAATTATGCTGGCATCCTGGCCGGAGTATACAGATAAATGGGTATTCTCTGTTGCGGAGGCTGCGGTAGAAAAAGTAAAAGAGCTGGTTAGGGGCATCCGTAATATCCGTTCAGAGATGAATGTTCCGCCAAGCAGAAAAGCAAAATACTATATCGTATCAGAAGATGGAATGCTGCGTATGCTGTTTCAGAGCAGCGTAGACCGGTATGCACATCTGATTTCTGCAAGTGAAGTCATTGTTCAGGAGGATAAGACCGGTATTCCGGATGATGCAGTATCTGTTGTAATCACAAATGCTGTAGTGTATATTCCACTGGAAGAGCTGGTAGACATGGAAAAAGAGAAAGAACGTCTGACAAAAGAGAAAGCCAAACTGGAAAAAGAACTGGCTCGTTCTAATGGCATGTTAAATAATGAAAAATTCTTAAGCAAAGCTCCACAGGCAAAAGTTGATGAGGAAAAAGCAAAACTTGAGAAATACAAACAGATGATGGCAGATGTGGAAGCACGTCTTGCGCAGCTGGGCTGATCAAAACAGAAGAAAATCCTGTAAATACGGATGTGCATGTGCGTTGAAAAATGATATTTTGTAAACATCCGAACAGGTTGAAAATAAACCAGACAATGGGAAAATCCCGGTTGTCTGGTTGTTTTCTTGTAATTGCGTATTACTGGGACAGTAATATATGTATGCAGGAATAAGGATGGTCTGAGAAGTCTGAAAAGGATGTTATTACTGGTATTGGATATATGAAAACCAGTAACAGGATTCGTCCAACAGTAAAAGGAGTAACTGTATTGGATACATTTGAGAAAGTAGTAGAATATCTTTATGATATTCCCCGTTTTACAAAAAAGAACAGTCTGGATCATACAAAAGCTCTTCTGAAAGAGCTGGGGGATCCACAGGAAAAATTTAAGATTCTACATGTAGCTGGCAGCAATGGAAAAGGAAGCGTCTGTATGTTCCTGAACTGTATGTTGCAGAAGACAGGGAAAAAAGTAGGACTTTTTACATCTCCTCACCTTGTGGATATCAGGGAAAGATTCCAGATCGATGGGCAGATGTGTGGAAAAGAAGAATTTTTGACCGCTTTTTCTATTGTGGAGCAGGCTGTGGAAAAGATGCAGAAAAAAAATTTGCCCCATCCTACATTTTTCGAGATTATTTTTGCAATTGGAATGGTAATATTTGCAAGGGCAGATGTGGAATATGTTGTATTGGAAACCGGTCTGGGAGGCAGATTGGATGCCACCAATGCAGTAGCGCATCCGATACTTACGATCATTACTTCTATCAGTCTGGAACATACAGAATATCTGGGCGATACAATCGTGCAGATTGCCGGGGAAAAGGCAGGCATTATAAAACCAGGCATACCAGTCGTATATGATGGTACAGAAGAAGCGGCGGCAGCAGTTATTGCACAGCGAGCAAAAGAACTTTCCTGTCCGGTCTGTGAGATTTCTTCTCAAATGTGTAAAATCAATGAAATTAAGAGAAATTTTATTGATTTTTGTCTTTTGACTGAGTATGATAATGGGACAAGATGGAAAATTCCTTTTGTGGCAGATTATCAGACCAGGAATGCGGCACTGGCAATTACCGGAATCAGGATGTTGCAGCAGCTGAACAAGGGAAAAATGGATAAGATGGATTCTGTGATAGAAGAGTTAACAGATGCACAGGCTGCAGATGCTCTGATGCATGCCCGTTGGCCTGGCAGAATGGAAGAGATCCTTCCGGAGGTATATCTTGACGGAGGGCATAACGTGGCCGGAATCCGGGAATTTATCAAGACAGCATCCCGCCTTGTAAAAGAAGATAAGATATCTCCGATTCTGCTGTTTTCCATGGTTAAAGACAAAGATTACAGCCATGCGGTGGAGATCCTATCCAGCGAAATGTGTTGGAATCAGATTATCGTAACCTCGATTCCAAATGCCAGAGGTCTGTCCGTGCAGGAATTGGAGCAGGTTTTCCTGCAGGTACAGCAAGATAATATCTGTGGAATTACAGATTGTGGGAAGGCTTTTGAAGCTGCAATGGATGCAAAAAAAGTGGGACAGAAACTGTTTTGTACAGGTTCATTATATTTTGTGGGAGCTTTAAAGGAATATCTTCAGACAAAGGAAAGGAGCAGTCAGAATGATCAATTTTGAAGAAGAACTGAAAAAATATAAACCAAGTGTAGAAATCGAGGATGCGGAGGATGCGATCTATCATCGTGATATGACAGATATGATGGATATTCTTCAGGAAATGTTGAAAGAAAACAAAAATAAGTAATAAGCAGTGGAGGCAGAATATGTATTGTTATTATTGTGGTTCTGAGCTTGACAGTACGGATACCTGTCCATCCTGTGAAGCAGATGTACGGATGATCAAAAAGATTCAGTCCGCTTCCAATTACTGTTATAATGAAGGACTGGCAAAAGCAAAAGTCCGTGATTTGAGCGGTGCAGTGGAGGAACTGAAACGAAGCCTGAAATTTGACAAAATGAATATGAATGCCAGAAATCTCCTGGGACTCATATACTATGAAATGGGAGAATCTGTAGATGCCATTAGTGAATGGGTCATCAGTAAAAGTCTGATCCCGGAGCGGAATCCAGCCAGTGAATATCTCAATGATGTACAGAGTAGCAGCTCACGGATGGAATCCCTGAATCAGACGATCGCAAAATTTAACCAGGCGCTGACTTATTGTCAGCAGGGGGATGACGATCTTGCAATCATTCAGCTGAAAAAAGTGCTGTCTTTGAATCCGAGACTTGTAAAAGGAAATCAGTTACTGGCACTGTTATATATGAAGCAGGGAAAATACGATCTGGCAAAGAAATCATTGAAGGCAGCAGGGCGTATTGATACAAATAATACGCAGACGCTTACGTATCTGCGGGAATGTAATCGTCAGCTGCGTGCCAGTGGAAAACGTAGTGCGGATAAAGATGATAAAGATATCGTTTCCTATGAAAGCGGTAATGATCTGATCATACGTCCGAGTAAATTTGGAGAGAGAAGCACGCTGGTTTCGGTTGTAAACCTTCTGATCGGAGCTGCGATCGGTATTGCGGTTGTATGTTTTCTTGTAATTCCAGGTGTGAAACAGAGTGCAAAAAGAGATGCGAATAATGCAGTTGTAAAGGCAAATGAAAATGTTTCTACGAGAGAACAGGATATAAAAAGTCTGAATGAACAGATCAGTGACCTGAACAGTCAGATCGAGCAGTATAAAACAGATAGTGCGAATGTAGAACAGAAGATCAGTTCTTATGAGAACCTGCTGACTGCTTATATTTCATATGCAGGCAAAGACTATGAGGCTGCCAGCACTTCTCTGGAATCCGTACAGGAAGATAATCTGAGTGATAACGCAAAAACGATTTACAATCAGGTATTTAATTCTGTAAAAGATGAAGTATTAGGTAAGAAATATACGGATGCAATGAAAAAATATCTTGCAAAGGATTATGATACTGCCATTAATGAATTTACAGAGATCATTCAAATGGATGAAAATTATAATGATGGTAAAGCTATATATTATCTTGCACATAGTTATTATCAGAAAAAAGATGGTACCAATGCAATGGTGTGGTTCCAGAAAGTTGTGGATGGAAGCATAAACAGCAGTGCTGAGAAAAAGACAGCAAAAGGTTGTATTGATAATATGAATAAAAATCCGGGAGAATACGGTATAGCAGCAGGAACGGATACAACTTCTGGAGATACGGCAGACACTAACAATAACGACTAGTATAACAATAGATTGTTTATCAGACTTATTATGCTGAATATTTCAGATGATATCATTATAAAAACAGACAGGAAATAAAGTCTGATTCATAAAAAATTGTTATAGCGGGATAAAATTTTATAAACACAGATTACAAAAGACGTCATGAAAAAGATACATGACGTCTTTTTGTATATCGTGATTTCGACATGTTATACAGATGAAGAGATAGCAAAAATGGTAGGATCAGAAAATTGCATAAAGAGGATGAATACAGAGTTTTTATGCAAAATAAAAATAGAAGGTGTGAAGAGATGGAATGTCATTATGAAGTAAAAGAAACAGATCTTACGGTGTATGTACCAAAGGAACTGGATCATCATGTTGCAAAAAAAATACAGGAGGATGTGGATCTGATGATCGATATGTACAGTATCCGGTGTGTGATCTTTGATTTTTCAGCAACCGATTTTATGGACAGTTCTGGAATTGGAGTGCTGTTGGGAAGATGCCGTAAATTAAAATTTACCGGGGGAGAGGTTGTTGCAGTGAATTTGAAAAGCAAACGGGTACAGAAAATATTTTCCATGTCAGGGTTGCATCAGTTGATCCGGGTGGAAGAAGAGGGGGTAGACTAATATGGGACAACAGAATGAAATGCAGATCGTATTTGATGCGAAGTCAGAAAATGAAGGGTTTGCAAGGGTTGCAGTGGCTGCTTTTATCAGTCCGCTGGATCCGACGATGGATGAACTGTCGGATATTAAGACGGCTGTTTCAGAAGCTGTAACAAATTGTATCATTCATGGGTATGGCGGGAAAATGGGAAAGATTTTTTTAGAATGTGTATTAGAAGACCGAAATCTTACTGTTACGATCACAGATGAAGGTGTGGGAATTCCGGATATCCGGCAGGCTATGGAGCCATTGTTTACAACGAAGCCGGAACTGGAACGTTCGGGAATGGGATTTGCGTTCATGGAAGCTTTTATGGATGATATAGAAGTATATTCCAGCCCGGGAAAAGGAACAAGAGTTGTGATGTATCGTAAGATTGGCGGGTGAATGCAGAATGTCCCGGACGATGGAACTGATCATATTGTCACAGCAGGGAGATAAGGATGCTAGGGATACATTGGTAAGAGAAAATACCGGACTGGTATGGAGTATAGTACACCGTTTTCCGGGGCGTGGATGTGAAGCAGAAGATCTGTTTCAGATTGGGGTCATTGGACTGATGAAAGCCATTGACCGGTTTGATACAAGCTACGATGTTCGATTTTCTACATATGCAGTCCCATTGATCATGGGTGAGATCCGAAGATATTTCAGGGATGAAGGTATGATAAAAGTCAGTCGGACGTTAAAGGAAAATCACTGGAAGATTGTACAGGCAACGCAGCAGATGCAGAAACAACTGGGAAGGGAGGTAACTCTGAAGGAGCTGTCTGAAGCGATCGGATTGCTCCCAGAGGAAATTGTAATGGCAATGGAGGCAAATGCACAGGTGGAATCATTAAATCAGCCGATTGGAAATGCAGAGGGAAAAGAATTGTATCTGGAGGATCAGATTACAGATGGAATGAATGAAAGGGATACGGTGGATGACCGTATCTTTTTGGAACAGCTGATATCAAAACTAAGCCGTACGGAACGGGAGCTTATTTATATGAGATATTATCTGGATTGTACACAGACGGCAGTGGCAAAAGAACTGCATATGACACAGGTGCAGGTTTCCCGTTTGGAGAAAAAACTGTTGCAGCGTATGCGGGAAGAAGCAGGGCAGCAGAAAATAAAATAATGAAATAAATATGAATAATTAAATAATAATGACGCATACTATGTGCACAATATGAAAAATCAATAAAAGGATGTGTGCAGATATGGGTCATAAAAAATATCGTATCTGCCTCCTGATGGTAGCGGTTGCCGCTACTGTAGGAGGCATTTTATATTACTGCTTCTGTATAAAGGAGGATGAAACAATGGAAAAAGGCACGCTAGTAAAGCAGATGCAGCAGACGGGAGAAAAATTAAAAGAGGCAGGACGCAGTGTGAAAGAAGATATGGCGCAGGCATTTTCAAGCTCGGGAAGAACGATCAAGGAGACTGCTGTTGAGATAAAAGAAGATATGGAGGATGTGGCAAGAACTGCGAAAGAAGATATAGAAGATAAGGCTGACCTGGTAAAGGATGACATGAAAAATATGGCATCTGTTGTAACGGAAAATGCGAAAGATGTGGCATCTACTGTAAAACAGGATATGAAAAATATTACTGAAGCGGTAACAGGAAATACGAAACAAACAGATGGTACATCGGATTCTGAAAAAGATTTAAAACAGACAGAAACTGCGTCTGCATTCAATGGGAAAGTGTGGAATATGAATGACGAATGAGACATTATATGTGAAGATTGAGCAGAATGTTCTTGTGAAAAAGTCAACGGTCTGTTTTTGCGATGTAGGGAAATTTGTCTGCGCCAGGAAGGATATTCTGCGTCAGGTCAGGCAGATGGTATTGTATCGTTTTCGGGGAAAGAGGAAAAAACAGGTACAGACTTTTTCTGTTCTGCTGTTGATACAGATGATACAGGAAAAGTATCCGGGTATTACGGTAAATAATCTGGGTGCACCAGATTTTATCGTGCATTTTGTTTCGAAAGAAGAACCAAAGGGATGGCAGTTTTTAAAAACTTGTCTTATCTGTGGCGTATTGTTTTTCGGAGCGGCATTTATGATCATGACGTTTATTACGGATGTGTCTGTGACGGACGTGTTTGATCAGTTTTATCAGCAGGTTACGGGAAAAAATGCGGTAGGAATTAACAGTCTCGAGATTGGCTTTTGTATCGGTCTTCCGGTGGGCATTCTCATTTTTTACAATCATCTTGGAAAGAAAAAGCTGACAGACGATCCTACACCGGTGCAGGTTGCCATGCGGAAATATGAGCAGGATGTGGATACCACCTATATCGAATCCAGCAGCCGGGAAGGAAAATCGGTGGATGTGGAGTAGATTTATGAAAAAAAGTCTGTAATCGATTTTTCCTGCTTACAAACTTATTTATACCAGAAACAGGCAGTGAGAGAATAAGGAAAAGCTGTTCTGGGCGGAAGGGATGGTAGAACAATGTGGGAAAAAGAAATCGTACTGTTTTTCATCGGCCTCATATCCGGGACAGCTGCTGCAGCAGGAACCTTTGCTCTGCTGACCAGTGTTGGCGTGGTGCCAAGGATGGCGGGAAAGAGTAGTACAGCGATCCATGTGCGGCTGTATGAGACTATTTTAGTGATTGGCGGGGCGGCAGGAACGGTCGTTGCCATTTTTGAGGATCTTCCGATTCCGGTGGGATCCTGGCTGCTTCTGGTATCCGGCGTGCTGGCCGGATGTTTTGTAGGATGTCTTTCGGCAGCACTGGCAGAGGTCTTGCAGGTGTGGCCGGTTTTGTTTCGGCGCATGGGATTGAAGGCAGGATTAAATGCAGGAATGTTCTGCTTTGCACTGGGAAAATTTGTGGGAGCGCTGTATTTTTTATGGTATTGTTTCCAAAGTGAAAATCAGGGAAAGTAGAAAAACAGACAACATTCGCATGGAGAAAAACTACAGATGAAACAGAGACTATTTGTATGAAGTAAATTTGTGGAAGAAAAAATGTGGAGTAAAAGTGGAGAAGAAAATGGAAAAAAGACAGATTAAAAAGAGTGGACAGATAGAGGAAGAAAAGAAGATTGAGGGCGAGAAGGATCCGCAGAAAAAACAGGAAAAATATGATAAGCTGATCCGGGAAGTTACTCCAAACTACTGTCTGCCTTTGAATATGTTTAAGGCATTTTTGGTAGGAGGATCCATCTGTACGGTTGGGCAGATATTTTTAAATAGTGGACAGGCGCTGGGACTGTCAAAAGAAGAGGCCGGTTACTGGACCAGTTTGCTTCTTATCCTTGCCAGTGTAATCCTTACAGGATTGAACATATATCCTTCCTTTGCCAAATTTGGCGGAGCCGGGGCGTTGGTGCCGATCACAGGATTTGCCAATGGTGTGGCATCTTCTGCTACAGAATACAAACGGGAAGGACAGGTGTTTGGTATCGGCTGTCAGATATTCGGAATTGCCGGACCGGTAATTTTGTATGGGATTTTTACAAGCTGGGTGTTGGGAGTGATCTACTGGATTTTAAAATGCCTTGGGATAGTCTAAAGATGGCAGAAAATAGTCAGAATTTATCATATACTGATCAGATATACTCTGGATTACTGAAACAGCTATCTGGATTGTTTCAGTATAAAAAATTTGGTATACTGTTGTGCATATAACGTGAGCAGTCATTATCTGATGAGAGGATAAATGAATGATAAAACAGGAAGGCAGACGATCCAAAGCAGTTGTTGCAGATGAAATTCTGACTCTGACCAAAAGCAGCTTGCTGATGCATTTCCGGTTTCTGGGTCCTGCCTTTTCGGCGGTAAAGACAGAGGCGCAGGAAGAGGGGACATTTTCATGTGACGGAAAATGTATCTGTTATGCACCGGATTTTGTGATCGAGCATTATAAAACAGAAAAAAATCATATAGACCGCCTTTATCTGCACAGTATATTTCACTGTCTTCTGCGACAGATACATAAAGATACCGTTCATATGGATGAATTATGGGATTTATCCTGCGACATCGTAGTGGAATCTATTTTGCTGAGTCTGAATCAGTCATTTTTACATTTGGCAAAAGATGCTTTTCAGAATGCTGTGCTGGAAGAACTCCGAGAAAAAGTTCCTTGTCTGACGGCGGAAGTACTCTGGAAGTATTTTCGGAAAAATCCGCTTTCCAAACAGGAACTGCAAAAACTACAGGAACTGTTCAGCATGGATGATCATGAGGCATGGAAGGTGCAGGCAGGAAAATCTGAGCAGTCGGATGAATCGCAGTATGCTCTGCGGGAGCGGGAAGATCTGGATAACGAGCTGACAAAAGAAGGCTGGGAGAAGCTTAGCCGGAAGGCTTTGGTGGAATTACAGGATTTTCAGAAGCATTCGGATATGAATACGGAATCTCTGCTCCAGAATCTGCAGATCGTTAATCGGAGAAGATATGATTACAGCCATTTTCTGAAACGTTTTTTTACCCTGCATGAAACGATGCAGGTAAGTCCGGATACCTTTGACTATATTTTTTATACATATGGATTGAAAATGTATGGAAATGTACCTTTGATCGAACCACTGGAATACCGGGAGGGCGGAAAGATACGGGAATTTGTGATCGTGATTGATACTTCTGCTTCGGTAAAAGGTGAGTTAGTACAGAAATTTCTGGAACATACATTTCAGATTCTTTTACAACAGGAACATTTTTTTGCGCGGACACATATCCGGCTGATCCAGTGTGACAGCGAGATTCGGGAAGACCGGAAGATCTGCTGTATCCAGGATGTCAGGGACTGTATGGAAAATTTTGTGATCCGTGGTCTGGGAACGACAGATTTTCGACCGGCTTTTCAGTATGTGAAGCAGTTGCAGGAGTCCGGAGAGCTGAAACATTTAAAGGGGATGCTTTATTTTACGGACGGAGAGGGCATCTATCCGGAACAGAAGCCACCCTTTGAGACGGCATTTGTCTTTTTAGAGGAATATATGAAGGAACCCAAAGTGCCGGTGTGGGCGATCCGGATGATCTTAGGTGAAGAAGTTCTGGAACAAAAAGCAGCAGGGATATCGGATTAAAACAGGAATTTTACGGATGCTTTTTGGTAAAAATGGAAAAACCAGAAAAAAGAAGAGGAAATTAGCAGATGACAGAACAGCAGAATATTTCCGGGCAGCTGACGCAAAGCACACCGGAGGAATTTGAAATTACAGGAAATGTATTGACATCATATAAAGGAAATGCGCAGGAAGTTACGGTTCCGGATGGAATAACCGTAATCGCAGATGGCGCATTTTACGGGTGTACAGTGCAGATTATTCATTTGTCGGAAAGTGTGATACAGATTGGAAGAAGTGCATTTTCAGAATGTATGAAATTACAATCCATCAATTTTCCACAGCGCCTGGAAGTAGTGGCGGATGCTGCATTTGAACATTGTCCGGCGTTGGTGGAGGTTTTTCTCCCAGATAGTGTGCAATATCTTGGAAGGATGGCTTTTTCAAAATGCATTTCTCTCAGAACAGTAAAGATGCCTGCCGGTTTACATGTCATTGCTCACGGAATGTTTATGGGGGATGCAGAATTAACGAACCTTACATTACCGGATTTTGTAACCGGAATAGAGGATTTTGCATTTTACATGTGCTGTTCATTGGAAGAGATGTATCTGCCGGATCTGACGGTGGATATAGGTCCGCATACATTATATGGATGCAAAGGATTAAAACGGGGACATATAAAAGGGATCAATCTTACAAGATTTGGTCCAGACGAGTGTATGATCTTTGCGTTACTGTATCTTTCTACACGGGAAAAATACTCGTATTGGGAAATGGTCATGTATGAGAGTTTTATCCATGAGTACAGGGACCGGGTATTTCGCCGGATACTGGATGCTGGAAGTCAGGATGCATTGCATGCGATCGTACATATGGATATGGTGGATGCGGTCTGTCTGGAAAAATGGAGTGAGGCAGCGCGTGCTTCCGGAAATCTTGAATTTACGGCAAAATTATTACAATACAGACAGGAATTGTTTTCCGAACCGGAAGACATGTGGGAAATCTAATGAATATAAGAGAAGCAAAAGAACAGATCAAGAAAACAATGAAGGCCTATTTTTCTAAAGATGAAAAGGGCGATTATTATCTCAGTCGGGAAAAACAGAGACCGGTATTTCTGATGGGACCTCCGGGAATCGGTAAAACGGCGATCCTGCATCAGGTGGCAGAAGAGTTGGGTGTGGGACTGGTATCCTATTCGATTACCCATCATACAAGGCAGAGTGCGCTTGGTCTGCCGTTTATTGTAGAACGTACATTTGGCGGAAAAAAATACCAGATGACGGAATACACCATGAGTGAGATTGTTGCATCGGTATATCGGGAGATCGAAGATCATGGACATAAAGAGGGTATTCTCTTCCTGGATGAGATGAATTGTGTATCAGAAACGCTGGCTCCGGTCATGCTCCAGTTCTTGCAGTATAAGACATTTGGCATGCATGCGATCCCGGAAGGATGGCTTGTTGTAACGGCAGGAAACCCGCCGGAATACAACAGTTCGGCAAGAGAGTTTGATCCGGTAACCTGGGACCGACTGAAACGGATCGATGTGGAACCGGATTTGAAGGCATGGACTGCATATGCGGCAGAACGCCAAGTGCATCCGGCGGTACGGTCTTATCTGGAACTGCATCCGGAACATTTTTACAGTATGGAGCATACCGTAGATGGAAACAATTTTGTAACGGCGAGAGGATGGGAGGATTTGTCTTCTATGCTGCGTCTGTACGAATTAAATGATATTGAGACAGATCCAGAGTTGTTTGGACAGTATCTGCAAAGCAGAGAGATCGCGGAAAATTTTGGGATTTATTATGACCTGTATATGAAATACCGTTCGGATTATCAGATTTCCGGTATTTTGAATGGAACGGCAAAACCGGCAATTCTGGACAGGGCGAAAGAGGCTCCTTTTGATGAAAGGATCACATTGACGGGTATGCTCTCTGATGCGGTAAGAAAAGCGCTGCATCAGGTTATGAAAGAAGAAGAGGAACTGCTTGCAGTCAGAGATTTTCTGCGGAAACAAAAAGAAGCGCCAGAAGATCCGGAAGTTTTTGCCAGAGAGAAAGCCTCCTATCAGGAACGGGTGGTTGGATTGAAAGCACGGACACAGCAGGTGCAGGAAAATCTGGATCATACACTGACATTTCTGGCTCAGGCTTTCGGACATGGAACGGAGATGCTGCTTGTAATGTCTGATCTGACCGAAGATAAGATGAGCAGTCGTTTTCTTGGCAGACATGGAAGTGATACATATCAGAAATACAGTGCCCTTATGATGGTACAGGATCGCAGAGATCAGATCTTAAATGAGTTGTTATCTTGACAAAATGCAGGTGGAATGGTATTATCCGATTTTATAGTAGCCTATAAGAATGGCAGGTATATATAACTGTTGGCAGGAAATGAAAGCAGGAGAGTTGATATGCCTGCATAATTGAGGAATGGTACATGTTGATTGTGAACTGTTTTGTTTAGGATAGAATATATGATGAAAAAGAGGAGCGGTAACATTGGGAGAAGATAAAAAGAAATATGAGATTGATGACATTGTAACGAAGATTCTGGATGACTATAATGATGACCGTATTATCAATAAGGTAGAGCTTTTTGACCAACCGGATAAAGAGGTTATCATAGAGATGATCGATAAATTAATGAAGATCATTTATCCGGGATTTTTCCGTGAAAAAGTGTACCGTTATTATAACGTAAAGAATCGTCTGGCTGTTCTTCTGGAGGATGTAATGTACAATCTGAACAAGCAAATCTGTATTGCATTGCGTCAGAAATCGGAAAATCAGGGACGTTCCAATGAAGAAATGGAAGAAGAAGCACAGAATATCTGCTTTAAATTCTTTAAAAAACTGCCGAAGATCCGCGAATATGTGGAGACAGATGTGCAGGCTACTTATGATGGAGATCCGGCTGCATTTAATAAAAATGAGATTATTCTGGCATATCCGGGACTGTACGCGATCACGGTCAGCCGTATCGCACACGTTTTGTATAAGCTGGAAGTGCCGTTGATCCCGAGGATCATGTCTGAGCATGCTCACAGCAATACCGGAATCGATATCCATCCGGGCGCTACTATTGGAAAATATTTCTTTATCGATCATGGAACAGGTATCGTTATCGGAGAGACCACGGTTATCGGAGAGAATGTAAAGATTTATCAGGGTGTAACTCTTGGTGCGCTTTCTACAAAAGGCGGTCAGCATTTGAAAGGCGTCAGACGTCATCCAAAGATTGAGGACAATGTGATCATTTATTCCGGTGCGTCCATACTTGGAGGAGATACTGTGATCGGTGCAAATTCTGTTATTGGCGGTAATGCATTTATTACGCAGTCCATCGAGCCGGGCAGCAGAGTCAGCATTAAAAACCAGGAGCTTAATTTTATGCCGGGAGAAGAGAAGGAGATCCAGTCCAGTGATCTGGAGCAGGATGCAAGCTGGTTTTATATCATATAATGAGCGCAAGAGAGTCAACATGCTCGCATGATTGACGAACGGCGAATGATATTATGAAAGTATTAAATTTTCGAAGATCAATATAGGAAATATTTTTGAAATTCAGCATTTTTAACAAAGGATTTTTAACCAGATAAAGATGAAAAATGCCTGATTTTATGCGTATTTTTAAAATTGAATAGGAAAAATAAGAGAAGACGACTGTTTCAAAATAGCAGAATGCATAAGAAACAGCCGTCTTTTTTTACTGCTTTTTTACTTGCAGGAAGAGATTCTCCGTGATAGAATGAGCCTACCTTATCAAAGGGCAAGCATTCTATAATTTCTTAATATTCTTACGATAGGTATTAGATATCGTCTTTATATCTCGCGCAATCAGCGCATTCAGAAATTTCAATGCTTAGGAAAACTACATAATGAAAACCGGAATGACCGGATGTAATATTTTCGAACAAACAGTTTCATTTTGGTGCAGGAGAACAGGTTTATATTTAAATATAAAACGATGAAAACGCACTCGTTTTATATCTGACTATAATAAAAGCTTATTTCAATTATATCTAACTATAGCATTAGAATCTCGTGAATAAAAATTTCTGAGAGTGGTTTTTGATGTATGATTGTATTTTTCAACATGCATAGGAATTATACACTGAGAAAATGGAAGCAGATATATTGGAAAGAATATTTGAAGAAAAATTCAGGAGCACGTCTGAATGTTACTGGGAAAAGTAGAAAACAAAATATTTTGTCATATCCGGATTTCAGCACAAAAAGGAGGATATGATGAAAAAACAGAGAAGAAAACGAAGGGGTGTTTTGAAAAATTGGAGATGGAGAAGGGTCTTTTGCCAGGGCGGCGCAATGTTGTTGGCAATACTTACGTTATGGATGACGGTCATACCGACTGGGGTTACATATGCAGCAACCATATCGGCAGGGGAAAATTATCTGGAGGTAAAACGGGCAAATGATAAAAGTGGGATGTGGAATCTGCCCAGAATGGATTATCTGTATTCTACGGTAGAAAATGCCAGAGTGAGAAATTATGTGAAATATATTGCTGATGATGCCAGAAATGGGTGGCGTCTGGCCTACTGTACCCAATTTAGCAATCATTTTAAGGAATCAGCAGAGTATATCAGTCAGGTATGGCAGCAGAATGGTATGTATTCGGAGATTTCTTATGCTATAGAACATGGTAGTCATTGTTATGGTGGAAAGAATGACGCGGCTTATTCTACCGGAGACTGGGTCAGGGATTATTATGTAACGCAGGCAGTTATTTACTGCATTCTTTCGGATTATGGCATGGATGGGCATCCCATAAGTTCCCTTCGGTCGGTAGATGGGTATCAGAATGTGTATGACTGCACGATGCGTATGTATCAGGATGTAAAAAAGAATGCCGGAAAGGATGGATATGGAGATACTCCGGAATATTCGATTGTTTCGCCAGCATCTAATGAGCTGCATTTAATCGAAGATGGAAACTGGTATCAAAGTGACTGGTATTCCGTTCGAAGTAAAGGGAAAATCTTGAATGGAGAAGTGAAACTGGAACAGGCTCCGGAGGGAACAGAACTGATATGGGAAGAATCCGAGGGAACAAAAGAGCATTTTTACGTACGGATTCCGGAACGTAATGTAAGGAATCTTCCAACAGATGGTAGTGGAATCCACGTTACAGCAACAGCAAGTGTAGAACGACCTTATGTAACGGTATTTGAAGCAAAGGCAGCGGATCATCAAAATATTACTTTTCAGCAATATAACAAAGAGTGCAGAGTTGGAAGCGATACATGGCTGTCTGTAAAACCGGAGAACACTATAGTCAGAGTTATAAAAAAGGACAGGGAGACAGGTCAGCCGGTGGAAGGCGCATTATATGGAGTCTATAGTGACAGCACTTGTGAAAATTTGATCACAGAAATTCCGCTGACAGGGAAAGATGGGGCAGCACAAATAGAACTGGTAGCAAGACAGGATGTGTATTACATAAAAGAAATCAGAGCTTCGGAAGGATATCTGCTGGATGATATGATAAAACCGGTTATGGTTCATGCTGGAGAAACAGTAGAAATTGAAATGGAGGAACAGGCTGTGAAGGGAAAAATCATTCTGAAAAAGATTGACCGGGATACAGGTACTTTTCAGGTTCAGGGAGATGCCATTCTGGAAGGAGCGAAATACGGTCTGTATTCGGAAGAAGATATTGTATATCCGGATAGCCAGGAGCTGGTGCTGTATCCTGCAGGGACAATGGTAGCGGAAGGAACGATCAATGAAGCAGGAATGCTTGCGTTTGAAAATCTGTATCTTGGAAAATATTATATTCAGGAGATTGCAGCACCGGAAGGATATCTTCTGGATGAAAAGAAGTATCCGGTTTCCCTGACATATGTGGATGAGAGGACACAGATCGTTATGGTGGAAGTAAAAGTGCAGGAAGCTGTAAAAAAACAGGCATTTGAATTAATTAAAATCTCCACAGATGGAAGCAGTGCAGAAACAGAGCTGGTATCCGGTGCAGAGTTTACGGTAAAGCTGCTTTCAGATATTGAGAAGTATGGATGGGAACAGACGGCTGTCAGTGATGTTATCGTAACCGATGAGCACGGATATGGTAGATCAAAGGAACTTCCATATGGAAAGTATCTGGTAAGAGAGACAAAGACACCAGAAAACAGGAATACAACAGATGATTTTACTGTAAATATCTCAGAAGATTCCAAAGTTCCGCAAAAATGGAGAGTATTTAATGATGCGCCATTTTCAGCTTATATCAGAATGGTAAAAAAAGATCTGGACACCGGGCGCACTGTGGAACTGGCTGGCACGGAATTTCGGATCCGTGATCTGGATACCGGAAAAGATGTATCTATGGAAGTAGGTAATAAACAGATATCTACATTTGTAACAGATCAAACAGGTACAATAACAACTCCGTTGAAATTAAAACCGGGAAATTATGAGGCATATGAGATCAAGGCTCCAAAAGGTTATTTGGCAGGAAAGGAAGCAGTATCCTTTCGGGTATCATCAGAGGAAGATTATCTGACAGATGAAGATGGAGATTTTGTGATAGAAGTTGCGCTGAGTAACAAAAGTCAGAAAGGTGTGGTTACTGTTACAAAATACGGAGAAAAATTAGATGGTATAGGAACGAACGGATGGAGACAGAGCTTGCGGGAGTGCTTGGAAAGGAAATCTGTTTTAACAATGTTCCATTATAAAGAACTTCCGTTAGAGGGAGTTGTATTTCAACTGATTTGTGACGAAGACATTTATACGTCGGATTTTCAGAAAGATGAGAGTGGAAACAGACAGTTGGAGCAATATCATGGTGTGAGTCTTTCAAAAGGAACCGTGATAGAGGAAATGATTACGGATACATCTGGAAAAGCATCCCTGACAGAACTTCCGCTAGGAAGTTATCATCTTGAAGAGATTCAGGCGGCAGAAGGAT
The DNA here is from genome assembly GCA_900557275.1 of uncultured Roseburia sp. The sequence goes on along the minus strand of USRX01000009.1, from coordinate 4,531 downwards.
ATGTATGCAACAAAAAATTGGATGCGTTTACGTTGGAGTATGAGGGGCAGAATGTGGAAATGTCCAGCTATGGCAGCGAATTTAAAAATGAGCGACAGAAAGTAGCATTGCGTTTATTAAAGACATCTTCTGAAACAGGATGTGCTTTGGAGGGAGCAGTATATGGTCTGTATGCTGAGGAGAATATTCACAACAGAGAAGGTAAGGTAATCATTCAGGCAGATGATCTGGTGGAATCTAATAAGACGGATGAAGACGGAAAAATCTATTTTCAATCAGATCTTCCGTTGGGAAAATATTACATAAAAGAAATAGAAGCGGCACAAGGATATCTGTTAGACGTTGAAAAATATGAAGTAGACGCTTCATATCAGGGACAGAATATTCCTGTGATAGAAAAAGAAATACATGTTCAGGATGTGCCGATCAGAGAACAGGATCATGTGAGTGCGCCTGTTACCGGAGACAGTGGACAGATACCGTTATTTTTAATCATGGTATCAGCAGGTGTGGCAGGAACTATGGCAGGTATTTATATGGCAAAAAACAGAAAGCAAGGAGATCGTTTATGTTAGAAGCGTGTGATTTGAGAGCTATTCGGGAAATATTTGATATTAAATTTGCAGAGCAGGATAAGAAAATAGAAGAGCGTTTGGCGGAACAGGACAGAAGCTGGGAAGAAAAACTGGATAAGCGTTTCGCAGAACAGGACAGAAGGTGGGAAGAGAAGCTTGACAAGCGCTTCGCAGAACAGGACAGAAGGTGGGAAGAGAAGCTTGACAAGCGTTTCGCAGAACAGGACAGAAGGTGGGAAGAGAAGCTTGACAAGCGTTTCACAGAACAAGATAAGAAATGGGAAGCACAGCTTCATGAATCAGAGAATCTGTTACTGGAAGAATTGTATCGGACAAGAGATTATCTGGAGACTAAAATTGATAAGATAGAAAAAGATCTGGAAGAATTAAAGGAATATTACCGAATTGATCGTATAGAAAAAGAAGGAACGGGGTTGATTGTTCAGAATGTCCGAAAACTGGAAGGACGGGTTATGCGTCTGGAACAAAAAGTTTTTGCCTAATATTAGAGAGTACATTGTACAAAAAGACAGAAAATTGTATGACAGCACAAAGAAAAATCAATTTAGGCCTAAAAAACGACAGATTTGATAGAAAACCTTGTTTTTAAAAACAAAGAGGGTTATAATGCGAGCATACAAACGGAGCGGTACTACCAGTTCCGAATAATAGAGGACATGTAATACGACGGAGTATTCCTTACAACAGGAATGCTCCGTTTTTTCGTATAAGAATTGTTTGTATGAATTATATGTGCCTGTATCTGATATAAACGTATGCAAGGAGTAGAGAAGGAGGAAGATCATGAAAAAGTATGATTTAGTGATCAAAAATGGAACCATCGTTACATCCAGTGACATGTATAAAGCAGATCTGGCTGTAAAGGATGGAAGCATTGCAGCCATTGAGCAGAACATCGATCCTGCCGAAGCAGAAGAGGTATATGACGCAGCCGGTAAGCTGGTACTCCCGGGAGCATTGGATGCCCACACCCATCTGCAGATGCCTTTTGGCGGCACCGTATCCGCGGACAGTTATCTGTCCGGAACCCGTGCGGCAGCGTGTGGCGGAGTAACAACCATTTTTGATTATCCGGTACAGCATACGGGCGAAACGATCCGCGGGCTGGTAAATTCCAAAAAAGAGATCCTGGAGACAGATGCCTGTGTGGATTATGCGATGCACTGCTGTATCACAGACCTGAACGGCGGAGAGATCCTGGATGAGATGGAAGAGGCCGTAAAGGAAGGCATCACAAGCTTCAAGTGTTTCTTGGTATATAAGAAAGAGAACATGATGGTGGATGATGCGACCCTGTCCCGGCTGCTCTTAAGGGCAAAAGAGCTGGGAGCCATGATCAACGTCCATGCAGAGAACCCGGACCTGATCGACCTGTATACGGAGCAGTTCCTGAAAGAAGGAAAGACAAGCGCATGGTACCATTACATGAGCCGACCGGAATTCGTAGAGGCAGAAGCGGACAAACGTACCGTCCACTGGGCTAAGAACTTGCACACACCGGTCTACCTGGTGCACATGGCAGACAAGGAAGGCCTGGAGGCATGTATCGAAGCGAAGAAAGAAGGAGCGGAAGTATATGTAGAGACCTGCCCACAGTACCTGGAGTTTACCTGTGATGTATATAAGAGGGAAGACGGAAGAAACTTCGTATGCTCACCGCCGATCAAAGGCCAGGAAAGCCAGGATGCATTATGGAAAGCCATCAGGATGAACCTGATCGATACCGTTGCGACAGACCATTGTCCGTTCCAGAGTTATGAGAAGGACTGGGGAAAAGATGACTTTACGAAGATCCCGAACGGATGCGCCGGCGTAGAGAACCTGTATCCATATATGCTGGATGCAGCTAACAGCGGAAAGATCACATTCCCACAGGCAGTTGCATTATGCGCAACGAATCCGGCAAACATCTTTGGCTGTGACAAGAAAGGTTCCTTGGTGGTAGGAAAAGATGCGGACATCGTCATCTATGATAAAGAGAAAGACTTTAAGATCACACTGGAGAGCATGCATTCTGATTATGACCATACGATCTGGGAAGGAAAAGAACTGCACGGATATCCGGTACAGACCTACCTGAGAGGCCAGCTTGTATATGACAACGGCGATTTTGTTGGAAAACCTGGCATGGGCAAATATGTAAAACGTGTACCGAAAAAATAATATTTTGACACTTATATAAAAGAAATGGAGGAAACAGATATGTATACATGTAGTGAAGCCCGTATGGAGGACAAGATCAAAACCTTTAGCACATTCGGAGATGCCGGACACGGCGGAATCACAAGATATTCCCTTTCCCCGGAAGCATTACAGGCAAGAGCAGAGTTCGTAAAGAGAATGGAAGCCATCGGCGCAGAGATTAAATCCGATGACATGGCCTGCCTTTATGCAACACTGAAAGGATCCGAGCCGGATCTGCCGGGCATCGTAATGGGTTCCCATTGTGATTCTGTAAAAAATGGCGGCAACTATGACGGTATCCTTGGTGTAATGGGAGCTATGGAAGTCCTTGAGACTATCGCTGAGAATAACATCCCGCATAAACACAACATCACAGCCATGATCTGGACCAATGAGGAAGGATCCCTGTATCCGCCATCAATGATGGCATCCGGCGTGCTCTGCTACGATTACCTGCCGGAAGACATCCGCGTGAAATTCAAACATGAGGATATGCTGAACTCAAAATCCATCCTTGACCCGACCCAGACCTTTGGAATGGCACTGGAAGCATCCGGATACAAAGGAGATAAAGCAAACCGTCTGAACCCGAAAGACTACAAAGCAATGTTCGAGCTTCATATTGAGCAGGGACCGATCCTTGAGGCAGCCGGAAACGATGTGGGCGTTGTTACCTGTGTACTTGGAATGGTATGCTACAGAATCCGTACCTATGGCCAGGCAGACCATGCGGGAACCACACCGATGAAATACCGTCATGATGCTCTGTATGCAGCAGCAAAAGTACTTGAGTACCTGCACGAAGAGTTTGACAAACTGGATCCGGAACTGGTATACACCACAGGCGAGATTGTACTCCACCCGGATGTACATACCGTAATCCCGGATTATGTAGACTTCTCCCTGGATGCAAGACATGAAGATCCGAAAGTGATCGAGCAGGTTGTTAAGATCATTGAGAACATGCCGAAAGAGGTTGTAGGATGTACAACAGGTTATGAGCCGGCATGGACAAGAGATACCGTATACTATGACAAAGAGCTGGTAGGCTATGTACAGGAAGCTGTAAACGAGCTTGGTTACTCCAACCAGAAGATCAACTCCGGAGCAGGCCATGACGCTCAGTTCTGTTCTTACATGATGCCGACCACCATGATCTTTGTACCTTCCAAAGACGGTCATTCCCATTGTGAACCTGAATTTACTTCTGTAAAACAGTGTACACAGGGCGCATCCGTAATGCTGAACGCAGTATTAAAATGTGATGCAAAATAAATTGAGATAACAGAAGATTAGAATAGCGGGAGTGATAATAATAATTCCCTGACAGAACAGAAATACCGGATGAACATTAAAAATGAATCAGATTTCAGTTTTTCGCAGGAAGATTCGAAATCTATCCTATCGGGAAGAACGTGTGGACATTGTGAAGATTAAAAACATATGTGAACCGGATTTCTGATCTGTCTGAATGAGTGGAGAGTAAAAATAAGAGAGGAGTTTCTAAAAAAAAAGAAAGTGAGAAGATGTTATGTTTCAGAGAACACAAAAAGAAGTGAATGACGGCATCTATGAATTAACGCCGGAAGCAGCCGAAAGTCTGAAAAAATCAAAATATTACAATGATGATCTGGCTCCCAGTACAAAAAAGGACAGAACGTGGAAAACCGGAAACTACTTAAACCTGTGGATCGGCATGGTAATCTGTATCAGCTGTATCTCCATATCATCCACAATGGTAGCACTGGGCA
>USRX01000008.1 GCA_900557275.1 uncultured Roseburia sp. | reverse complement strand
ACTTTATCTTGTTGCTGGTGTCCTTGGCATACCACTCGTTCATTATGTTGAGGAACGGGGTAAAGTCGTTATCCTGTGGTTTGTCGCTGTCCACGCTGTTATTGATTGCGATAAAGCATCGTTGTACTCCATTGCTTCAAGCAGGGTGTATTGCTGTTCCTCGGTCAGATAAGAAACCTCAACCGCAGGACGAAAAGCAATCTGCCTTTCATCTACCATTTGCAGGATTTCGGGAACAAGCTCCGTTAGACGGATATAGCGGCGTATCTGGTCTTTGCTTTCTCCAACAAGTTCTCCTAATTCCTCATCAGAACGCCCTTTTGATAAATTAGTCGCCAATGGCGACGCATTTTCTTTTGGGGGCTGCCTGCCTGTCGTTTCATAGCTTCCAACCGTCATTTTGTAATAGCTTGTTAGTTGCCACTAAAAATTCTTTCCAGTATCCCTTATCATATCGAACAGCAGGGTGAAATACTTCGCAAAGAAATTTTAAATATACTTCATCGCTACCATCTTGTAAATTGAATCTTTTGTCTTCAAAAACCCAGCAGTATGGATAATCATCATTATTCACTGTATGTTGCCAAATATCCTGTTCTGCATTTGCAAATCTTGAATCAAAACTTGGCATTCTCTCCAAATCATATAATCTTTTAAGAAAATCTATTTCTTCAAGGCGACCATAATAAGTATAAGTAACGGTTCGGGTTTGAAAAAATTCGTCTATCTCTAATCCATTCTGAAATAAATCTTAAATATCTCGCTTTGTTATTTCTGTAATACGGTTCACTCCATCTTCCTCATTTCAAGCATATTCAGCACTTATATATTGCTTCCCAAATATTTTAAAGAAAAGCGTACCACTATTTTTAATGATACGCTCACCATTATTAAATCACTTCAAAATGCTTCAACGCATCCTTTATCGCTTCCACTTTCTCCGCTGTCGGATGTTTCCTCGGCTGTTTCAATTCTTCTACCGCATTAGGAGCATCATACATCGGCAAGCCTAAATCTCTCTTTACCTCTGCGATATATGCGGTATGTGCTTTGAAGCCGTATTTCGCTTCTATGTACTCCTTTATCATTTTGTAGGTCACTCGTTCTTTGGGCTTATAGCTTTCCGCTCTTTTAGCAATATTATCAAGTGGAACTTTTCCCTCACCCTCGCCAAACTCAATTTTTACGTTGATATGTCCGTCTGGCTTTTTGTGGGAAAGCAGTACAACCGTCTCCACATTTGCTGTCGCCGGAAACATATCCACGCAGCAAATCCGTTCTGCACGGTATCCACCCGCCTGCAGCATCTCCAGATCACGCTGCAGACTGGTCGGTTTACAGGAAATATAGATCATACGGTCTACACCATATTTGATAATTTTCGCAAGTGCTTTCGGATGCACACCATCTCTTGGTGGATCCAATACGATAAAGTCCGGTTTCTCTTCAATCGTATCCAGCACTTTCAGCACATCGCCGGCAATAAATTCACAATTTTCCAGACCATTCAAAGCGGCATTTACTTTTGCTGCTTCCACTGCCTCTTCAATAATCTCCACACCGATCACTTTCTTTGCTGCCGGAGACAGGATCTGCGCGATAGTTCCGGTTCCGCTGTACAGATCATAAACTGTCTTATCTGCTTTCTCATCCAGCGTATCTCCAATGTATTCCCTTGCTGTCTGATACAGCACTTCTGCTCCCAGTGAGTTTGTCTGAAAGAAAGAAAATACGGAAATCTTAAATTTCAGTCCTAACAATTCTTCATAAATATGATCTTTACCATATAAAATGTCCGTTCCTTCATTTTTTACCGCATCTGCCACACTGTCATTTTTTGTATGCAAGATGCCTGCTATAGTTCCGTTAAGTGAAAGATTAAGAAGCATATCTTTCCATTCTGATAACAATTTTTGCTGTAGATTTTCTCCCGTATTTTTCTGAATCCCCTGTGTTGTCGTTACCAGATCAATTAAAATTTCCCCTGTCTTAACCGCTTTTCTTACCAGCAGATGGCGCAGATACCCTTCATGTCTCATCCGATGATAAAACGGTATATCTCTCTCCCTGAAAAATTCCAATGTACCGGACAGGATTTTTCGAAAGTCTTCGTCCATGATCTTGCACTGATCTACGGTCACGATATCATAAAAACTGCCTCTTTTATGCATGCCAAGAGATAATGGTCCCTCTTTAATCTCATCTCCGAAGGTAAACTCCATTTTGTTACGGTATCCAAATTCTACCGGGCTGGGTTTGATCCCTTCAAAAATATCTACTGCATTGGGGACGACTGCTTCCATCAGCTCCAGTACCTGACTTTCTTTCAGTTTCAGTTGTTCTTTGTAAGGAAGAGACTGATATGTGCAGCCACCGCAGATTCCATAATGGACACAATTGGGCTGCTCCATCTCCAGTGGAGATTTCTCCAACACTTCCAGCACACGGCCTTCGCCTTTTCCCTTTCTCACTTTGCTCACGGAAAAACGCACCTTCTGTCCCGGCACTGCATTTTTTAAAATCACTTTTTTATCTTCAACAGAAACGATTCCCTTATTCGGAAATGCAACCTTTTCCACTGTTCCTTCTAATACCTGACCTTTTTTCATACAAAATCCTTTCTTCTCATAAACATTTTTCTATACGAATATCCATTCTGCCAGTTTTTCAACGACACAAATGGTCGCATTTTTCTATACTGATCTACATTCTGCAGCTTTTCAGATATCGTAACAAACAGCTGCAAGAATATATTTTCAAACGGATACTTTCACATTCTTCCTTTTATGGTTTGCTCAACCCATTTTGTTATTTTATAATATTTCCACGAATCTTACCAGATATATTTTCTATCAACAACTAAAGTTTTTTATTGCATCCTTTGAGGCTTTCGGTCATGTATGCCAGTACGAAATCATTCATCCTGTTACATAAAAAACAGACTCTGGAAAGCATTGTACCGATTTCCAAAAGTTAGTCTTAACATCTAACAATTAGAAGCCGCTACCAAAAATATCTCTCCAAAGTCTATTACCAAATAGCGTTCCCTGTATATTGTATCTTCTCAGTAATATTGGAATATGATTATTCCACAACTGTGTTTTTCTCATATGCAGGTTCTTTTGAAAGACGCTCCTGCATCTGCGCTGCTCTTTCCGGATTCCGTTCAAAAATGGTTCGGAAGATCAGACGAACCAGTGGTCCTGCAAAGAAGATCTGCAGGCATAATGCCATCGGAAAGTTTTTAGCCGCCGTTGTCAGCCATACAGACAGCAGTTCCGGACTCATTCCCGGATTATGATAGATCAACATCGTAATAAAACTCATGATCGGACACATCATAGAAATAGTCGCTGCCGCCATAGCAAGAATAAAATGAAATGGATGTTCTGTCTCCGGATCAGTCATCCGAAGCGCACATTTTGTTGCAAGTTTTTCTACAAAGAAAAACTCTACCAAAAAAGCGATTAAGCCTACCAATGGAAGCGTCTTTGCAGCCTCGAGAAACATATATGGCTCCAGTTTACCTGCCGGCAGTGCTAAATTATAACAAATCATACCGTATACCATGACACAGACCATAATAATTCCAAAAATAACTTCCTGAAATTTTGTTTTTGGCATAAAAATTCCTCCCTTTCGATATCTGACAATATGTGTTGTTCGTTATCGTCCGGGAGGAAGTTACGTTTCCAATTTTTACCATATGCTGTTTTGTTGACGTAGGTTATGCTACCACAATTTTCTCAAAAAAGTCAAGAGAAAAATTATTCTTCTTCATCCTCGTACTCTTCTTCATCATCGTCATCAAAGAAATCTTCTTCAAATTCATCTTCGAAGTCATCTTCGAAATCATCCATATAGTCCGGAGCAAAAAACTTATAAATAAAATATGCCGCAACAGCGATCGCAGCTACTGCTCCGATAATAGCCATAATCCATAAAAATCTGGATTTTTTCTCTTCATCTGCTCTTTTTGATAAGAAATCTGCTAATTTTGTCATACCTAACAATTCTTCCATCTTGTTGTTCATATCCATTGCTCCTTTATTTAAGATAAATCTCTATGGTTTCTGATATTTTATCATATTTTCTTTAATTTTGCAAACGATGCAAACATTTTTTTTGTACCTGCACGGTCAAAATCTACCGTTACTTCAAAATCCCGACCGCCTTCTACGATACGCAGTACTTCACCTTCGCCAAACTTCATATGACGCACCCGGTCTCCCACTTTATATGAAAGAGAGCCACCTCTGGTCGCTGCAGAAGAAAAATTTTTTCCCGCCTGTTTCTGATAACTGCTGCCAGCCGGACTGCCACTTCCATAAATAGTTACACTGCCGTAGGAACGGCTGCCATATCCGGCAGTTCCATTCTCATACCCAGTTCCAGTTCCTGCATTTCTGCTACCATACAGGCTGCTACTCATCCCATAAGAAGCCGTTTCGCCGTTCCCGGTATTTCCAGATCCATAGGAAGCACCAAATGGTTTTGCCCGAAATGCTTTCTTGGCATTTGCATAGGTCTCTGACCGTGGCATTTCCTTGATTTTCTCTTTCGGCAGCACGCCTTTTAACAGCTCCTCCGGGATTTCCTTTACAAATCGGGATACCTTACTGTAACGGGTCTCTCCACGCACCATACGCATCCGTGCAGAGGTCAACGTCAGACGTTCTTTCGCACGGGTAATTCCCACATAACACAGACGTCGTTCCTCTTCGATTTCCATCGGATCATCGGATGTGATCGTCATGTAACTTGGGAACAGCCCATCTTCCATACCTGCCATATAGACATTTGGAAATTCCAGTCCTTTTGCACTGTGCAGCGTCATCAGGACTACATAATCATCATTTTCATCCAGACTGTCGATATCTGCGATCAGTGCCACTTCTTCCAGAAATCCGCTCAGTGTAGCAGTCTCCGCTTCCTCGTCGTAGGCGGAAGCTTTGCTTACAAGCTCGTCGATATTTTCAATCCTTGCATCCGCTTCATCCGTCTGCTCCAGCTCCAGATCATGCACATAACCGGTATCTTCAATGATCTGCTCCAGCAATGTCTCTACAGACATATAATCTGCTTTTGCACGCAGCCCCTGAATAAATCCTACAAACGGATGGATCTTGGATGCCGCTCTTCCCATAGAAGGGATCTCATCCACACGGCACAGCGCATCAAAAAAGCTCATGCCATAGGTGTCAGCATAATCCTGCACCCGGTTAATGGATGTGAGTCCAATACCACGTTTTGGAACATTGATAATCCGCTTTACTGCCAGATCATCCCTGGCATTATCCACTGTTTTCAGATAAGCCAGCAGATCCTTGATCTCCCGGCGGGCATAGAAGTTTACGCCACCTACAATCTTATACGGAATATTTGCAGAAACAAATCGCTCCTCGAACAGACGGGACTGTGCATTGGTACGATATAGGATGGCACAATCACGATAATTATATGCACCGTCTGCCACAAGTGTACGAATATCTCTCGCTATGTAATCGGATTCATCATAAGCCTGATCAAACTGCCGGAACACGATAGAATCTCCTGCATGCTGATCCGTCCACAATGCTTTTTCTTTTCGTCCCGTATTGTTGCTGATCACGCCATTCGCAGCATCCAGAATATTCTGTGTGGAACGGTAATTCTGCTCCAGTTTGATGACTGTAGCATCCGGATAATATTTTTCAAAATATAAGATATTGTGGATATTCGCTCCGCGGAACTTATAAATGGACTGATCATCATCACCTACCACACAAAGGTTTTTATATTTATCTGCCAGAAGCTTTACCAGATGGAACTGTGCCGTATTGGTATCCTGATACTCATCTACCATAATATAACGGAACCGTTCCTGATAATAATCCAACACCTGTGGATCTGCTTTTAAAAGCTCCACACATTTTACGATCAGATCATCAAAATCCAGCGCATTATTTTTCTTCAGTACCTGCTGATACTCCCGATACACCTGCGCCTGTTTCTGCAAAGCAAAATCTCCGGCTGCCCGCAGGGAAAATTCTTCCGGGGAGATCAGTTCATCTTTCGCAGAAGAGATCGCACTTAAAAAAGTCCGTTCTTTGTAAAGTTTCGTATCGATCTCCAGTCGTTTACAGATCTCTTTCATAATATTTTTCTGATCGTCGGTATCGTAAATCGTAAAATTATTATCGTATCCCAGACGATCAATATGACGGCGCAGGATTCTCACACAGGTAGAGTGAAAGGTGCTGACCCAGATGCTCTCTGAACCAAATCCCACGATATCATCGATTCGCTCCCGCATCTCTCCGGCTGCTTTATTGGTAAACGTGATTGCCATAATGTTATAAGGATTTACTCCCATCTCTTCAATGAGATATGCTGCACGGTAAGTCAGTACACGGGTCTTGCCGGAACCGGCTCCCGCCAGGATCAGAACGGGACCTTCCGTCTGGAACACCGCCTCTCTCTGTCGGTCATTTAATGTATCATATCTTGTACTCATAGGTTAAGATCCTTTCCTGTCACACGTTATTTTTATCATTCGAACATATTTTCTGTTTTTACCATTATATCAGTTGTTGTTCTACCATTCAAGTAACTTTACGGTAATTTTTTCTTTCGTGCTTTGCCTTGCAACTCCCCCCTAATTTTGTTATGATAAGCAAAGCGAGGTAAAAAAAATGGGAAAAAATACCGATAATTTAATGCATGAAATGCTGAAATATCTCTCCCAGATCGACTATGTACACCCGGAAGACATCCCGGATATCGATCTGTATATGGATCAGGTAACGACTTTTATCGATCAGCATCTGAGCAGCACAAAGCGCTATCCATCAGATAAACTGCTTACCAAATCTATGATCAACAATTATGCAAAAAATAATCTCCTGCCTCCGCCGCAGAAGAAAAAATATAATAAAGAGCATATCCTAACGCTGGCATTTATCTATTATTTCAAAAATATCTTGAGCATTACTGATATCCAGCGCATGCTGAAACCTCTGACCGATAAATATTTTGGGAATACCGAAGATATCTCGTTAGAAGATGTCTATACCTCTATTTTTGACCAGAAATACCCTATCATTCATGATCTCGCAAAAGATCTCCGAAAAAAAGAGGAACTCAGCAAAGATGCCCTCTCAAAGATTGAAAATCTAGATCAGGTCTCCGATAAAGAACAGGATTTTTTAAAAACCTTTGCCTTTATCTGTATGCTTGCTTCCGATGTTTACCTGAAAAAATTAATGATCGAACATTTAATAGACAAACTGCCGACTTAAAGGTTTTCCCGTAAATCGGCAGTTTGTCATAACAATATACGCTTTTATCCATAAGTATTCGGATACGATCCGCATATCTGTAGATTCTCTTATGAATCTTTTCTGTTTTTCATTATATAATTGTTATTCGACTTCATTCTGTTTGTTTCAGCATACACACCTTACACTCATCACTCAGCCTCGTCCTGATCCTTTTTTTCTTCTGTATCAGAATCAACATTCATTCTTGCAAAGACCATATCATAGCCATCATATCCGTAATTCAGAGAACGGTTTACACGACTGATGGTTGCAGTGGATGCTCCCGTCTTCTCCGCAATATCCAGATAAGTTCTGGACTGCCGCAGCATATGAGCCACCTCAAAACGCTGTGACAGAGATAAGATTTCATTGATTGTACACACATCCTGAAAAAATGTATAACACTCTTCCTTATCTTTCAGGCTGAGAATCGCTTCAAATAAGTGATCTACCGCTTCTGTCCTAATTTTTTTACTCATACTGTACACCTCAATTCAAAAATGCCTTATTTGCATTCTTTCTAATAGCACTACTTTAAAATTTTAGCACAGTAAAGCTGTGTAGTAAACCTTTTTATTTCATTTCTCTGTTTTTCCTGTAGGTTTCTTTATTTTTCAGATACAGTATCTGTCCTCTCCTCATTACGCTTTATAAAATTCTACAGATATACGTCATATTACAAATACATGTCCTATTTTAAAAAACAAGATCCCATATAACACTATTTACAACATAAAATTATGGAATTTTCTCTCAAAAAAGAGTTTCACTAATCTTCCCATAAAAGAAAACTCCCTTTCGGATCACAAGTTTTGTTATCTCACTTGTCTGCCCAAAAGGGAGCATATCATCTTTTCTCAATATCTGATATCTAATATTGTTTCACTAAAAACTTTTTCCGCCTCCACCAAAGGTATTCCCGCCGGCGCCGGTATGCACCGAACTGGTATTTCCAGAATTTGGCGGTGGATTTTTAGGAATCTTTCTTGTAGTCACATGTGTATGCACCAGAAGATCCTGTTTGTGGTGAACTTCTACATGTCCATGTTCAAATGGACTGTATTTGTATGTATGGAATTTCAGACGGTAACGTCCTACGATAATGATGCAGAATACTGCACAACCGATCACACCGGCAATAACCGCAACAACCACATTTCCCACGGTCAGTCCCCGTTCTCCAGTCTGTCCATCTACTGTATATTCTCCGGTGTCTGTATTATAAGTGCCATGTCCTTTCACGACACCGTCATCGTAATACCGGGAAATATCAGAAACCATGATCTGAAACATTTCCCCATATTCCTCACCGGAAGCATATTCATACGCATCGTCCAAAATACTGTCGATCCTTGCATCTGTCAGATATGTAATAGCTTCTCCTGACGTTGCGATATAGATCTGTCGGTTATACATATCCAGAAGCAGCGCTGCACCATTCTCGGAATCTGCCAGCTGAATGAACTGTTCTTCCGCATAATCCTGAGAAGAGCTGACAGAGGAATCGTCCACAGTCAGCAGTACCAGATCCCATCCCGTCTTATCCTCCAGTCGTCCTACTGCCTCCGAGAGCACATTGATCTCATTTTCCGAGAGCATGGATGCATTGTCATATACCTGCTGTGTCTCCGCATAAGTACGGGCAGGAAACAAAAAAATAAATACAACCGCAACCAGAACAAGAAGGAGTCCGATAACTTTTCGAGCGATATGATTTTCATATTTCTTTATCATAACAGATACCCTCCCATCAGAAAGACTGCAAATATAATGATTCCAATGAGCAGACCGGTCAGAAACATCTTTTTCTTATCTACCGGAAGTTCTCCGAATGTTTTTCCCGTCTGTCCGTTCATGGAATAATAATAGGTCTTTCCGTCACTTCCTCTGTATGTAACCGTCCACACCGGAAGCAGCACATATGTCCAGTCTTCTTCCACATTAGAGATCCGGCATGGACCGCCATAGAACGACGTATAGCCTCTGACTTCGCCTTCCATCATCGTCTGCACATAATTCGTTACTTCCTGACGCACACTCTTTTCCAGTTCCTGTCTGTCAATGTCTCTTCGTTCCGATACAAAACCGGAAAGATATCCCATATGAAAATCTTCCGCCTTGGAAAAATCATAAGGCAGTACGCCCTGAGATAACTGTACATCCGCTTTCTTCAGCGCATTTTTCGTCAGATCATTTAAAAATACTTCTCCCTGACGCTCCACCTGATAAACTTTCGTTTCTGTATACTCGGTATCTCCGGTAACCCATACACGGACATTTTTTGCCTCTCCGGCAAGCCCCGCATCCATTTTCGCGTCAAATACCCAGTACGGAAAATACACACCAGCCAGTTTATCAATCTGTTTTTTATTGAAAAAAGCATTCGGAACAAATTTTTTACTTTTCACAAAATCCAGAAAACGCTGCTGTGCATCTTCCCTGCCAAAAGCAAACGGAATGACTTTATCCGGTTTGAAGCCGCCTTCCAGCTTTCCTGAAAGCACCACCGGATTATGACAGTAAAAGCAAAACAGGGATGATGTTGTCTGATCTGTAACGATTTCGGCACCACAGCTCGGACAGGTGTACAATACTGCATCTTTTACATTGTTGGTATTTTCATCCTTAAAACCGTCTCCCGAACCTGTACCGAAAACAGTTTCTCTGTCATGATCACAGCTTTCATTATTCTGGGCATATCCGTCTGTACTATTGGCAGAACCAGATTCATTTTTACTGTCTGCAGATCCAGATCCGTTCCCCTGTGAATATCCAGTTTCATCACTGCATGCAGCTGCCGGATCTTTCTGCTGCACGACCGTATCTTCCGCCCGGTCAGCTTCTAACTGTTCCAATTCTGCCTGCGTGAACAGTGACAGACAGAACTCACATTTGTATTTTCCAGTGGAGGGATCAAAGACAAGATCTCCTCCACAGTTTGGACATTTAAAACTAATCGTTGCCATTCTTACTTCCCCTATGGTCTCTGTTTTCCACATTCAGAGCAAAATTTTCCTTTGTTTACTGCTCCACAACTACAAGTCCATTCTGCTGTAGGTGCCGGTTTTCCACACTCTGAACAGAATTTTCCGGTATTTACCGCTCCACAGCTGCACGTCCACTCTGCCGCCGGTGCCGGTTTCCCGCACTCCGCACAGAACTTTCCGGTATTCACGGCTCCACAGCTGCACGTCCATCCATGACCGCCAACAGTAGTTTGTGGCTGCTGCACCTGCATGTTCTGCTGATTCTGCATCTGCTGCATATTAGTCGCAGATGCAGCTCCCATAAAACTTCCTGCTCCCTGCATAGCTGCATTCATTCCCATAAATGCGTTGACAGCTCCTGCCGAATTGCTTCCTGCCGCTTCCATGCCTCTGGCAAGGGCACCCTGTACATAACCTTCCCGCACACCCGGGTCCTGAAGCATCGCTCCCTGATTACGCATATGGATCAGCTTCTCTGATTCTTCATCATAGGAAATGCTTGCAATTCCTACGGACTGAATCTCCATACCCCGGGTCTGGTTCCATTCCTCATCCAGCACGCCTGCCATATATTTTCCAAGCTCTCTGCTCTTGGATGTCACATAAGAGATGCGGATGCCATCGGCTGACATCTGATTGATAGCAGCCTGCAGCGCTTCCAGAAATTCTGCCAGATACTGTTCATTAATGTCTTCAATCTGCACCTGATATTTGTTTCTCGGAATCGCTTCTGCATAAAATTTCAACGGGTCTGTAATACGGATAGAATAAGTTCCATGGGTTCGTAAAAACAGTTCTGCATTATAAAAATTATCAAAATAGTTGACTGGATTGCGGGTTCCAAAGCGGATGCCCTTGATTTCCTGAAGGTTCAGATAAAATACCATCTGTTTTCCGGAAGCCTGTCCGCCAAATGCCAGTCTGTGAAATGTCTCTTCCAACGCATCGGAAAAGCTTCCGTTGAAAAGGGATGGAGAAGAAGAATCTGACACCTCATAATATCCCGGTTCTGCGGTATAATCGATGATCTTGCCACCATCCACCAGTAACATAAACTGATTGTCATACACATGGATAACGGAACCGTTGGAAATCACATCATTGCTTCCTTTTCTGTTCTGGGATCTCCTTCCGGTATTTACTTTTACACCTTTTGTCATGACTGTATGATCACCCATGTCATCTGGTTCGATCACTTCCAGCCACTGATCTGCCAATGTGGAACTTGCGCTCTGTATTGCCGCTCTGATAATGCCCATATGAATCCTCCTGTTTCTGAATTTGTGAAATCTGCCGAATCTCAACCATCAACAGAAATATCTCCTACTTCTCTGATTGATGATTTTGTTTCGGTCAGATCTTACTCATTTTCTGCTAATATATTAATCATACACCCCGGTAAAACCGATTCGATCTGACAACTTCTGATTTTAACTAAGAAATCAATATACTAGTTACTACTTTATCCTAACACAAAAATATCTGACAGAAAAGTAAATTTTCTGTCAGATATCCATTTTTATAATATATTAAGATTCTCTGTTTTTGCTAGTTCCTCATCTTTACTTAATGCATCATTTTCCATCATGTTTTCACACGCTAAAAAATCGTTCCATACCGTAACTCCGCTCCGTCTATCATGCATTTCAGAAAATTCAGGATAATTCCAGTGTTTCGTTCATACTGCCTGTCCGGTACCCGAGCAGATCCATAGTCACATAGGTAAACCCATATGCTTTGAAGTTTTCCGTGATCTGCTGGCGAATATCCGGTCGGATAAGTCTTTCAAATTCTTCCGGCAGTACCTCAATCCTTGCAATAGTTCCGTGGATTCTTACCCTTACCTGATAAAATCCCAGATCCAACAACAGCTGCTCCGCCTGATCTACCATGCCAAGTTTTTCTTTTGTGATCTCTTCTCCATATACAAACCGGGAGGAAAGACAGGCAAAGGACTGTTTTTTCCAGGTCGGCAATCCCAGCTCTTTTGAAATTGCACGGATATCGTCTTTTGTCATCTGTGCATGCCGAAGCGGACTCTTTATTCCCAACTCTGCCACGGCCTTCAGACCCGGTCGGTAATCTCCGTTATCATCCAGATTAGAGCCTTCTGCTATCTCACAGATTCCTTTTTTAGTTGCAATAATACGAATCTTTTCAAACAGCTCTTTCTTACAGATATAGCATCGATTGACCGGATTCTGGCTGAACCCTTCAATTTCCAGTTCTTCCGAATCACAGATGTAATGCGCGAGACCTTCCTTTTCACAAAAGACTTTTGCTTCGTTCAGTTCCCGCTTCGGGAAAGAACAGGATTGTGCCGTTACTGCAATCACATGTTCTCCTAATACATCATGCGCCACTTTTAAAAGGAACGTAGAATCTACGCCGCCGGAAAATGCAACGGCTACACTTCCAAGCTCCTTTAAATACTGTTTTAAATTCTCTAATTTCTGATCCAGTTCCCGTGTCATTGTAATCTCCATTCCACCGCCTTTGACTGACGGCATAAATAGCTATGAATATGAAAATGTATTTTCACACTAACTTCTTTTCAATATACTATTTATTTACCGATCATATTACTATGTTGATTTTTATATAATAACATTTTTCTTCGGAACTGTCACTTCTTAATCATTTCATAAGCTGTAATAAACGCTCTATTACCTTCTGTCCATCTGCTACGATTCCAAGATCGGCCACATCAAAGATCGGCGCATTCCGATCCAGATTGACTGCTATCACAGTCTCTGCATTTTCAATACCGATCACATGATGCGCTGCGCCGGAGATTCCCACTGCAAAATAGACTTTCGGAGCAATGATCTTGCCACTTAATCCTACCTGACGTTCTTTACTGATCCATCCTTCATCCACGTTGGCACGGGAGGTAGCTGTTTTCGCTCCGCATGCGGCAGCCAGTTCTTCCAGTTTCTGATATCCTCCCTTGCCGCCAATCCCGCGACCACCGGAAAACACATAATCGGCATGCTCAATATCCAGAACTTCTGTATTTTCTGTATAATCACATAAAATCTCCGGCGTATCTTTTATAATAACCGGGAACAGAATCTGTTTTTCTTCTGCTTTATCAAGCAGTTGTACTGCATATTTTTGTATCAGTAACTGCTCGGTTGTCAATCCTGTTTCTTTCATTTTCAATCCGGTATCATACAATTCTGCTTTGGCCATTTTACCAGATTTTATAACTTCCCCAGCTGGTAGATTTTCCACCCCCGATTTCTTATTCCAGCCTTCATCTTCCACAGTATTCCACTGTGGCTTCTGTGGTTTTACCGTTACAAGCTGTACTGTATCTTCTTTACATTCATACACTGTTACGGATCTTCCGTCTGTTGCCAGCCGCCGGATAGAGACACCTGTTTTTCCGGTATCTTTCCTTATACTGCTGATTTCTGCCGCATCACAGATCAGACCACAGACCTCTCCCAAACCGATTGCCGTCATAGATGCCAGTTCATTTCCAAATTGGGTTGCAGCCAAAAGATACACCGACGGTTCCTGTGCCTGTATGACTTTTCGCAGTGCTGCCGCATACTCTCTCACCTGTATGCTCTGCACATCTTTCAGAATCTCTACCTTCAGTACTGCCTGCATTTCTGTTGCAAGCTTAGAAGCGGTTTCCAGTAAGAAAATACCTGCATCATCTATCTGATTTTTATGTTCTTCTATTACTGCAATAATATTTTTCATAATCTTCTCCATTCCGCTGTTGAAAACAGGAAAATCGGTATGAACCTGTTATCACACCGATCATCCAACTGTCTTCTGACAGCTCTTATGAAATCAAAAAAATCAAAATATATTTTCCCTGCGGATCTCCATTCCGTTTTCCAACATTGTCTGCAGAATATGTCCTACGGACTCTTCCAGAGAAATCACGGACTCTTTTTCATCTTCATCCAATGCCATTGTCTGATAGATTTCCTGTTTTCTCTTCCTGTAAGCCAGTGTCTCGGATTCTACTGCTGCAAAGGGGGAAGGTGCAGCAGAACCCGAATGATCTATTTTAATAATCTGTATTTCTTTGTCGCACGCCTGCATAATATTCATGACTGTCAGTGGCCGACCATCATTTTTCCGGTTTCCCACTGCCAGAACACAGGGCAGGAAACACCGGACTTCCTGCATCCGATGTGCCTCTTTTCTACGGATCTTTACTCCATCCGGTATGATTTCAAAGCTGTCTGCCATATTGATATATGGAAGATCCAGCAATTCTGCCATCTGTGCCGCCAGATACCCTGTCGTACCATCCAGCATCCGATATCCAAAAAGGACCAGATGATATCGGTTCCTGATATTTTCTGCGATCCCGCGGCTGATACCGTTCTCCGTTTCTACCGCATCTGTCTGCAAAAGGATTGCCTCATCACAGCCTCTGGCAAGTGCTTCCCTCAGATACGTTTTCTTCTGCTCATCTCCTGACATCATGACACAAAGAGAACCACTGTATTTTTTTACAATGTCCTCTGCAAATTCGATCAGTGCTTTATTTTCATTGTTCAACATCTGTTCCGATGTTTTTTCATCGTCAATCCTCTGTTCCAGATATAATAATACTTTCATTATTTTACTCCATTCCATCGTCTGTTATTTAACGATATAAACAGATAAACGATATACACTTGGCATCCTTTAAATTGCACATTCCAAGACATGCAGCTGATATGCTGTAACAGAGTTTTTCCGTGTATTTATAATGCCTGCGGGTAAAAACGAAAGCAAGTATATTACAAATACTGTCAAATCAATTTTGTTAAATAAAATACCAGGCGTACATTGTATTATATTGGGGAGGTTGTTCCGGAAGAGTGTACACACTCTTCCGGAACAGATATATAGGGTTTTAAGCAAAAATGCTTCCACTGATGATCATACGCTGAATCTCGTTTGTTCCTTCATAAATCTGGGTAATCTTTGCATCACGGAACATTCTCTCTACATTCTGCTCTCTCATATAGCCTGCGCCACCCATATTCTGGATACATTCTGTTGTAACTTCCATAGCCATATTGGTACAAGCCAGTTTTGCTTTACATGCATCTACGGCAAAATCTTCGCCATTCTGCTGTTTCCATACACCTTTATAGAGCAGCAGTCTTCCCATATCAATCTTTGTCTCGAGATCAGCCATCTTAAATGCAAGATACTGATTTTTGCAGATTGGTTTTCCAAACTGTTTTCTTTCTTTCATATATTCTTTTGCAATATCAAACGCACCCTGTGCCAGTCCGAGTCCCTGTGCGGCAACACTCAAACGACCTGCATTCAGCGCAGTCAGAGCATAACGGAAACCTTTTCCTTCTGTACCGATCAGACGGTCTGCCGGAATCACGCAGTCTTCAAAAATAACTTCTGCTACTTTTGCGCAACGGATGCCGCATTTATTTTCTATATGTCCAATCTTAACACCCGGTGTGGTCTTCAGATCTACAAGAAACGCAGTCAGACCTTTGGAGCCTTTTGACGGATCTGTATTAGCGATCAGCATACAATAGTCTGCTACAGCAGAGTTTGTAATAAAATGTTTCATGCCATTGATCACAAAATTGTCTCCATCTCTTACTGCCTCTGTTTTAGCTGATCCGGCATCAGAACCTGCATCCGGCTCTGTCAGAGCAAAACATCCAAGGGCATCTCCTGAAAACAGTCTTGGCAGACAATGCATTTTCTGTTCTTCACTTCCAAATGTATAGATTCCGGTTGCAAATGTGGATGAGATCGCATAAGCAATGCCAAATGCAGAATCAACTTTGCAGATTTCTTCTACAATAAGGATAAAGGAAATATAATCTCCACCCTGTCCGCCGTATTCTTTTGGGAACTGTACGCCGATCAGACCGGCTTCACCGAGTTTCTTTAAAATATCCATTGGAAACTCTTCTGTTAAATCTCTTTCCTGTACGCCCGGAAGAAGTTCTCTCTCTGCAAATTCTCTCGCTGCCTGCTGAATCAGTTTCTGTTTTTCGGTTAATGCAAAATCCATCATATAGTTTTCTCCTTTTCTCTGTTCTTTGAACAGTGCATATTTTTCTTTCAGAAATCTTGTGGATATTTTTCTGAAATACTCAACCGTCCTTCTCCTACAGAGTTGAGTTCCAGATTTTTTATTTTTTTCTCCAGGATTTCTGTCAGAATTTTTTTTTTCGTTTTAGGTGCCATGGATTCTAGCATACGAATTTTTTTTTTGCAATAGAAAAAGTGAAAAAAAGCCCGAAAAATCAGGATTTTTTTCACTTTTTTACCTCCCCCAGATAGAGGGTTTTTCAGTTTTTTTCGCCTTAAAAATGTGTCAGATTTTTAACATATGGAAAGTCGATTTTACAAGAAAGTTCTCATATTTTCAGACGCTCCTTTTCATGCTTTTAATACAGGGAAACTGTCTGTTTTTCATCCCGGATCAATCCTCCCGTCTTTAAAAAACTGATTCTGACAAACCACTGATTCTGTAATATTTTATCGTTTCCAGTCAAAAGGGGAGAGTCCTCAGACCCTCCCCTGCTGCAGAGTTTTCTATCCTTCCTTCTTGTAAGGAACATGGATGTACTGCCCATGCTTTTTCGTCCGTCTGCCATACTGAATGGAGAACTTTGGACAATAATGCAGACAGGCAAGACATATCTCACACTGTTTCTTTACCCACACCGGTTTCCCGTTTTCCATATGGATTGCCTCTGACGGACAGTTTTTGGCACACAATCCACATCCCACACAACTGTCTTCCACATGAAAATGAGAGGTCTTTCGCATAACAGGAAATCCTACATTATAATAGAATTTAGATGCGATATATGGAACCTTATGGATCACAAAATCATCTTTCAACCCGGATTTGATACAATGAATAGCAAAATCCATGCGCAGCTCTGCGATTTCGTTGATCTGACGAACTTTCTCCTGATCACTCAGATCAAACATCGGAGTCCATGTATCCGGCATTTTCACACAAAAGCTCCCATGCAACTTCAAACCTTTTGAAGCAAGGATCTCATCCGCAAACCGTGCAATCTGTCCCGTTGTAGAGCCATAGGTTGTAAGCAGCCACAGATACTTCGGTTTTTCATTCAGAACAAGCTTTTTCAGAAACTCTGCCACAATATTGGGAAGTCCCCAACAATACGTCGGACATATGATCCCAACCTGATTTTCTTCTGTTACATCAAAATCGCATGCCTGCTTTTTCAGACAATCCACGATAGAAATCGTATAGTCATTTGTTGCCTCTGCGACTCTGTCTGCAACATATTTGCTGTTTCCGGTTGCTGAAAAATAAAATATCATTGTTTGTCCTCATATCATTTCTTCTAGTCTTATGTTCTGAAATTTTCTATTTCTGTTTCAATTAATATACGATATCAATATACCTTCATTTTGTCTATCAGAGACACTGGTAATGTAACGATATATCTCAGATTAGCGTTGGGAGTATAACATGAGTCAAAAAAAGTGTCAACAAATGAATTTCGGCAGTTTTTCATATATTAACAGTTCTTACAATACTCGTTCTTCTACAACCTCAAGGGAACCTCTTCCCACTCTGCATAACAGTGCAAGCATTGTTACCCCTGCCGCTCTGGCATCTTCCCATACCCGTGCAAATTCCGGATGTGTGGAAATATTTGGACGGACTTCTCTGATGCCTTCCATCTGAATGACAAAAGCAGCCGTACAACGATAGCCTTTCTTCTGCGCACCGATCAGCTCCCGCAGATGCTTTACGCCCCGGATGGTGGGTGCATCCGGAAAATAGCCGATTCCATCGATTTCCAGCGTACACCCCTTTACTTCCATCAAATATTTCTGCTCATTGCTTTCCATATAAAAATCCAGCCGGGAATCCCCATAGCTGTATTCCGGTCGTATCACATCATATCCCTGCTGTTCCAGCCATTCTCGTACCACTTTATTGGGTGCCTGACTGTCTATATTGACCCACCCAAGTGATTCTTTATATACTGCGACCAGATCGTACAATGTCTTTCGAGCAAGATTATCCGCCACTTCCAACTGTACCGCTGCCCCCGGGAGCAGCAATTCCCTGCAGCGCCCCGTATTTTTCACATGTACCGTTTCTGCTTTCCCTGCAATCTCCACATGAGCGATAAACCGATTGGGACGGTCGATAAATTTTCCTTCTATGATGTGTTTATATTTCATATACTTCTTTTCTGTCCAGTTCCTCGTTTATTACACAAGGTTATATAATATTTTTTTCGTTTTACTTAACAGGGATGTCTTTTCATTCAATGATTATTAAAATCTTATTCTATAAAAAAAACTGCTCTCTGACATCATCAAAACATTTTATCTCTGGCATCTGCTCCTGCGGTGTTCCCAGCCGTTTGACCATCGTAACCGTATCGAACCACTGATCAAATTTATATCCGCTGCACTCAACTCTTCCTGCGATCTCATATCCCATGCGCTCGTGAAAATGCATGCTGTTATACTCTCCTCTGTCCGCTTCCGTTTTTGGCGGTGTGATAAGGGCAATGGCATTTACAATCCCCTGTGCTTTCAAAATATCCTCCAACAGCAGATACATCTGTTTTCCGGTCCCATATCCACGGCGCAAATGATCCATATAGATCGTCATCTCCGCATTCCATCCATAGGCGGCTCTTGGATGATACGGACCTGCATAGGCATATCCAACGATCTGTCCTCGCAGCGTTTCTGCCACCAGATAAGGATATTTTTCCATCGTATGGCGCATTCTGTCCTGAAATTCTTCTGGTGTCGGCACTTCATATTCATATGTGATCGCCGTATGTTCCACATAATACGCATAAATGTCTAACAGATCCTGCACATCTTCTATTTTTGCTGCTCTTATCTGCAATTCTGATATCATGTCGTTCACTCTCCATCTGCTACAATATATTTATGGTTAATTCCTCATAATAAATACATACACACTTATAAGGCTTTTTTACCTCGTTGCTATTCTTATTTCTACCAATTAACATAGTAATGTATCATCTGTAGATAAGTTCTTCGCTGAATAACTTTCTATTTTTCAAGTTTACCACAAACAGGAGTATCTGACGAGAAAAACAACAAGAAACAGGCTTCTCTCATGAACAATTGTGTCTATTTATATCCCGGTAAAAAAAGCAAATAATGCACACACCACTTCCAACCTTCTGCATACACTATTCAGTAGAACTCAGTAAATCTCAGGAGGTTATTTTGAAAAAAATCATAAAAAGAGGAATTGCGATTGTTACATGTACAGCCATGGCTAGTGCTCTGTTGCTCAGTGGCTGTGGAAAAAGTGATATCGATTCAGATACCGGAAGCGCTGACAGCGATAAGATTTCTTCTTCTGCAGAACCGGAAAAGAAATCTACGGATGATCTGGTAAAAGTTACCTTAAACGAAGTGGCTCACTCTATCTTCTATGCTCCCATGTATGTGGCTATTGAAGAGGATTATTTCAAAGATGCAGGCATTGATTTGACGCTCGTAACCGGTTTTGGTGCTGACAAAACCATGACTGCCGTTCTTTCCGGCGAGGCAGATATCGGATTTATGGGACCGGAAACCACAGTATATTCTGCAAATGAAGGTGCTTCCGATCAGGTCGTAAATTTTGCGCAGCTGACACAGCGGGCAGGAAACTTTCTCGTTGCCCGAGAAGAGATGCCTGATTTTCAGTGGAGTGACCTGAAAGGAAAAGATGTGCTTGGCGGTCGGGCCGGTGGCATGCCCGAAATGGTTTTTGAATACATTTTAAAACAGAATGATATTGATCCGGTAAAAGACCTGAAGATCAACCAGAGTATCGACTTTGGTTCTACTGCTGCTGCCTTTTCCGGCGGTCAGGGCGATTTTTCTGTGGAATTTGAACCAGGCGCCACTGCACTGGAAACAGAAGGTGCCGGATACGTTGTTGCATCCCTGGGTGTAGATTCCGGATATGTTCCTTACACCGCTTTCAGCGCCAAAAAGAGCTATATTGATAAAAACCCGAATATCATCCAGAAATTTACCGATGCCCTGCAAAAAGGTATGGACTATGTAAACTCCCATACGCCGGATGAGATCGCAGCTGTGATCGCTCCTCAGTTTAAAGAAACGGATGTCAACACCATCGCAACGATTGTTGACCGCTATGCCCAGCAAGATACCTGGAAAACGAATCTGATCTTTGAAAAAGAAAGCTACGAATTGCTGCTGAAGATCCTTGATTCTGCCGGACAGCTTGACAAATCTCCTGCATATAAAGATCTGGTTACCACAAAATATGCACAAAAAGCTGTCAGCTAGCTGTGGTAAATAGTAATTTTCCATCCTCTTCTACCCTCAACAAATAAAAAAGACTGACCGTGAATTTGCCTGTTCCTTCTGTTCTATCCAACAGATGTTCCAAAACAGACACTTCACGCGTCAGTCTTTTATACTTACATATTTAATTACTTTGTTTCTTTTATTTTCTTTTTTCGTTCAGACACCCTATCATTTTACATACAGACTCAGCACATTTATAGGCTGTTTCTCATTCAACAGTTTTGTCTGATGCTCATGCATTCCCGTTTTCTGAACAATTTTTACACGTTATTTTTTATAAGAGAATTTCGTGTAGTTCGGATAATCCGCAAACATCAGATATTTTGGTGCCTCGTCCTCTTCCATAGTCGGAATCCGACTGCTCGGCTGGTAAAAACGATTATCAATGTTGTCATCGTTGCACATGGATACTTCAAACAGCATGATATCGCCGGTGCCAGGAACACCCTGCCACTGATGATAGATGCCCGGTGTCAGTGTAATACTCTGTCCCGGTTTACAGGTAACGGTACCGCCTGCCGGTACACAGATCTCTTTGCCATCCAGTTTTACCGTAACCGGTCTCTGAGAAAATTCGCCCGGTTTTCCACTTCTTCCACCTTCCACATCTTCAAAATCTGCATTGGTGCAATTATATAATGTAATTTCCAGATCTCCGCCGCCACGATTGATAATATCCTCCATCTTACTCCAGTGGTAATGGAACGGAAGGATCTGTCCATCTCTCACATACAGCAGTTTCTCTGCATATGGCTTCGGATATCTGTCTTTGTTATAGAAGTTTCCGTTACGGAATGTAAATACGGTAAGGCCGACTTTATCAAAATCTCCGCTTCCAAAATCTGTAATGTCCCATCCAAGCATGTTTTCTACAAGCTCAACTTCAGAATCATCCAGTCTCTGCCAGTCTTCTACTGTGTAATATGCAAAAGGCGGCAATGGTAGCTTGAACTCCTCACATGCATTCATTGTATATGCAATAATTTCATTTGCTTCTGACCGTTTCATGAAATAAAATACCTCCCTGAAATTAATTTACTTTCATTGTAGCACAGGTCTGATATTCCTTCAATCAATCTGATAAATTTACTGTTTATTTTTATATACTATAACTATCTGGACGGTTATTTCCGACAGGCCAGCCGATATACTTTCGCACACTCTTCTTCTGTCAGCGGAACAAAACTTCCTTTTTTCTTTCCTTTCAGCTGCAGATTTGCCACAAGCATTGGAATATCAGATTCCTTTGCGCCAAGCTCTTTAAAGCTTAACGGCATACCCAGAGAACCCCAAAATTTTTTCAGTGCTTCAATGCCAGCTTTTGCCGTATTTTCCGGATTTGCGAAATCCATTTCACAGCTCCATACACGAACTGCCAGCTGTGCAAAACGCATAACATCATGCTGCATCGTATATTCCATCCATGCCGGGAAGATTACAGAAAGTCCTGCTCCGTGGGCACAGTCATACAATGCCGACAGTTCATGCTCGATATCATGGCTTGCCCAGTCCTGCTCCCTGCCAACGCCGCATGTATCATTATGGGCAACTGTTCCTGCCCACATAAGATTGGCTCTTGCCTGATAGTCATTGGGATCTGCCATTACTTTCGGCGCTTCCTGAATCACAGTCAATAACACTGCTTCACAGAGACGGTCTGTAATCTCTACGTCCTTTGTATTTGTAAAATACCGTTCAAATACATGTGCCATCATATCAACAATGCCGCAGGCAGTCTGATACGGTGGCAGGGATTCCGTCAGCTCCGGATTCATGATAGAGAATTTCGGTCGCATCAGATCACTGCCTACCGCACGTTTATAATTGCCATTTTCATGGGTAATGACGCTGCCATCAGAACCTTCACTTCCTGCGGCTGCAATCGTCAGCACCGTTCCTATCGGTAACGTGCGCTCCACAGCTGCTTTTCCCGTATAGAAATCCCAGAAATCGCCATCATAAAGTGCACCCAGACCGATCGCCTTTGCCGAATCAATGACGCTGCCACCACCTATGGCAAGGATAAAGTCCACCTGTTCTTTTCTGCAAAGTTCAATGCCTTCATATACAAGTCCGCTTCGTGGATTCGGCTGCACACCTCCAAGTGTCACATAGGAAATTCCCTCTTTATCCAAAGAATCACACACTCTGACCAGCAGTCCGGAATGTACGGCAGATTTTCCCCCGAAATGCACCAGCACTTTTCTTCCGCCAAATTCCTTTACATACTTTCCGGCCTGGTTTTCCTCTCCTTTTCCGAAAATAAATTTTGTCGGACTGTAAAACACAAAATTATCCATTGCTATGTACCCTCCCAATGTATTCTTATGTCACTTCGCAACTATCACTTTATATATAATTCGGTCTCGAATTATCAGACATCATTATATCATGAACAAAAACAGTTCATGATCAGCATTCGCCGTTCGTCAATCATGCTAGTATGTTGACTCTCTTGATATCATACCCGTACATAGTATAACATTTTTTTAATCGTATGTATATGAATGGATATTTTTCTATTTCCATTTTCTGAAAAAAGTTACTCTCATATACATGCCGTTTGCTTTTTCATGCAGCATAAAAATATATTTTCTATCCCATCCTATGTAAAACCAACTCATTTTGTTTACCTTACATGGAAAAATTTTCCTTTCAATCACAGCCAAACTTTTTATTCGTTCTCAATGAACCAACTTCTCATTCACTTACAATTAACGTCTGATATCCATGCTCCTGTAGCTGCCTCTGGGTCTCCACCGCTTCATCCAGATTTTCCTGTCCTCCGATCCATACGCCATAGTAGGGCTTTTCGTAGTGGATAATCCCGTCATATCCCAGCATCTGCAGACGTTCCAGCTGATACGCCGCATTGACATCATATTTAAACAGACCTGTCTGCACATAAAACTTCCGTTTTGGCTGTACCTCCCGCCATACCGGCTGCTGTAATACATCCTCCTCGTTACCTTCTGAAATATCGTTATCTTTCCTATAAAAATCTGTATTCCAGCCAGCCCTGTCACTGACTAAATGATTCTCTCTGGCAAAATTTGCTTCTTCCTGTATACTATGCTCATTCCATGTCTGTCGTTTCAGCGGTACTGTTTCTTCAATCCCGGACACGATTTCCTGTACGATTTCGGTATACTTCTCATCCCAGAGTTCATTATCTTTATCGCTGTTAATAAAGCCAACTTCCATTAAAACCGCCGGCATCTGCGTCTTATGAAGAACGATCAGATCCGGGATCGCTTCCACCCCCAGATCCTGAAATCCCAGCTTTTCCAGATTTTCATTGATAGCTTCTCCCAGCGCAACCGCTTCTTTTCCTTCTGTGGAATACACCAGTGCCTGCACGCCATTGTAAAGATTTTCCTCTACACCGGAATTTCGATGAAACGAAATAAAAATGTCCCCGCCGGTCTGATTGGCTTTTTCTGCTTTCCGGTAAGGAGACTCATACACATCTTCCGTCCGGATATAAGCGACCGAATACCCATCCTTTTCCAGCTGCCGCCCCACATCCAATGTCAGACGAAGCACGTCATCCTTTTCCGCTCTCCCTCTGTATGTCGCTCCATTGTCAAATCCGCCATGACCGGCGTCCAGAATGATATCTACTGCCATTTTTGTCCTCCCTGTCTACCCTGCTTTTATTTTAATGTCCATTCCACCGCTTTTAAAATAGCGGAAGAAATGGTTATGAAAATGTATTTTTCACACTAAATACATTCATCTTTATAAACACTGATATGCTGCATTTCATAATTCTTTTTCCCTCAGGAAAACTTTCTCTGTCTCATCTGATGTATATGCAGCATTTTATTTTTCTATGCCGTCAGATAGTTTTTCTCTTCGCTTATTGACAATTCAACATTTATTCTTTATACTTTCTATATTACTTTGATAATCAAACTATTCTATAATGGAGCTATAAATAATATGAGAGCAAAAATAATCGGAACCGGAAGCTATCTTCCGGAAAAAGTCGCAACCAATGATTTCCTGTCCACAATCGTGGATACCAGTGACGAATGGATCAGCAGCCGTACCGGAATCCGTTCCAGACATTTGGTGTCAGAGGGCGAAGGAACCGCTTCTATGGCATACGAAGCTGCAAAAAAAGCTCTGGCTGACGCCGACATGCAGCCGGAAGATATTGAATTGATCATCGTAGCTACCTGTACCGCAGATACACTGGTTCCCAGTACTGCCTGCGATATCCAGGGCCGTCTGGGAGCAAAAAATGCTGTTGCATTTGACCTGAATGCAGCCTGCTCCGGTTTTATCTTTGCTCTGAATACCGCCAATGCTTTTTTCCAGAGCGGCATGTACAAAAATGCCCTGCTGGTGGGTGTTGAGACACTTTCCCGTATCGTAGACTGGAAAGACCGTTCTGTCTGTGTTCTTTTCGCAGACGGCGCAGGCGCAGCCGTAGTTACCGCAGATGAAACCGTAGGACTTCTGGCATCTTCCATGGGCAGTGATGGCAGCCACAGTCAGGCGTTGATTGTCAAGAATCGTGAAAACAATAATCCATTTGATCCCGGTGAACGTCCGATGGATCATCTCTATATGGACGGACCCGCCGTTTTTAAATTTGCAGTAAAGACTGTACCAAACAGTATTCAGGATACGCTTGCAAAAGCAGACCTGACCCCTTCAGACGTAGATCTCTATCTGCTGCATCAGGCAAATATGCGTATCAATCAGGTTATTTCCAAAAAATTAAATGTTCCTATGGAAAAATTTCCGTCCAACATGGATCATTGCGGAAATACCTCCGGTGCTTCTGTTCCACTGCTTCTGGATGAGGCATGCAAAAAAGGCCTTATCCATTCAGGAGACACTATTGTCATGGCCGGATTCGGTGCCGGACTGACCTGGGGAACTGCAGTGCTGACCTGGGCATAACCTATCTGCTGACACTTTATAAAAACATTCGAAGAATTTGATTATACTCAGGAGAATCCTGTGTATCATTTTAAAAACAGAAAAAACATTGGGTGCTTCTTATCTTTTTACAGGAAACATCCAATGTTTTTCTTATTTTTCGTAAAACTTTTCATTATAATTATTATAATATAAAACGTTCCTTCTTTATATCAATGTCTGAAAATACTCCTGATCATCACTTTTACAATCCCTGCAATATAATATACCCTTTTCCCATATGCCTTTCATATATCAGAACATACTTCTCTACAGAAAATCTTAAGCTTTTTCTAGGATTCTCTTCCTTGTCTTTCTTTTTTCTCAATGCTATAGTAAGTGTATTATATAAATTCATACAGTTATGTTGATTTGGTCATAGATGCAGACTTACTTATTCACAGATTTTTATTAATAAATAACGGAAAGGAGGCGCTGGATGTTTCAACTCAATTATCGAGACAACCGTCCGTTCTACGAACAGATTAAAGATAATATGCGTCAGCTTGTGCTTACTCGTTCCATCGATGAAAATGAACAGATTCCATCTGTCCGGGAACTGGCATCCGCACTGACAATCAATCCAAATACAATTCAACGGGCTTACCGGGAACTGGAAAAAGAAGGTTATATTTATACGATTCCGGGCAAGGGATCCTTTGCTTCTCCGGGAAATGCTATACAGAAAAGCCGCTGTCAAGATCTATTTGCCAATTTTGATGAGATTGTGAGGGAACTGCTGTTTCTTTCTGTCCCGGTTCAGGATCTGAACCAACGAATCCAGCAGATTTCAGAAAGGAGGGTTGTAAAATGATACAGGTTTCTGATGTATCAAAATCCTTCCACGGATTTCAGGCACTGGATCAGGTGCAGATGCACGTTCCAAAAGGATCTATTTACGGTCTTGTCGGACCAAACGGCGCCGGTAAGACAACTCTGATTCGTCATCTTACCGGCATCTACAAGCCAGACAGCGGTTCAATCCGCATTGACGGAGAGCCTATCTGGGAAAACCCAAACATGAAAGCACGGATTTCCTATATCCCGGATGATCCATTCTGTTTTCTTCAGGCAGACACGCTGGAAATGAAACGTTTTTACAGCGGCATATATCCAAACTTTGATAAAGAAATGTTCACACGAATGCAGGAATTTTTTCCCTCAATTGACTTAAAACGAAATGTCCGCCGACTTTCCCGTGGCATGCAAAAACAGGTCGCCTTCTGGATTGCTCTTTGCTGCAGACCGGATGTGCTGATCCTGGATGAACCAGTAGATGGACTGGATCCTGTTATGCGCCGTCAGGTGTGGAATATTATCCTTTCCATGGTAACAGAACGTCATACCACGGTTATGGTATCTTCCCACAATCTCCGGGAGCTGGAAGATATCTGTGATCACGTAGGCATCATGCATCATGGAAAGATCATGCTGGAACGCAGTCTCTGTGACCTGCAGTCCAACATATCTAAAATTCAGGTAGCATTTCAGGAAGGTATGCCAAATCTGCCTGACCAGTTTGAGATTTTACATATGTCCAATATCGGAAGAGTATACACACTGATTGTAAAAGGCGATCCACAGCTGGCAAGAGAACGGCTCTCTTCCATGCATCCGATCCTTATTGATGTGCTTCCGCTGACACTGGAAGAAATCTTTATCTATGAAATGGGAGGTGTTGATTATGAAATCAAAGACATCCTTCTTTAATACTGTATTATTCAAGAAGAACCTGACAAGATTCTGGCCAATCTGGAGCTTGTATCTTCTGATCCTGATTTTTCAGATGCCAGTCACACTGTTTAAACAGGCATTATCGATTACGCTGTATTCTTCAGATTCTTTCACAAACCTGGAATGTCTTGCAGACGTGATCCGTTCCGGACTTGCAGTGCTTCCCATCTGTATATTTTCTCTGATTTCTGCAGCAGTTGTATTTTCTTATCTGTATAACAGTCAGAGCTGCTATACAATGCATGTGCTGCCCCTGAAACGCAGAGAGCTGTTTTTTACTAATTATATTTCCGGTATTTCGTTTATGGTAATCCCGCAGATTGTTGCCTTTCTGTTCTCTGTGATCGTCTGCATCGTACGGAATATTACCCATGTGGAATACCTGTTTGCCTGGCTGTTGTTTGTCCTTGGTATGACCTTTTTCCTGTATACACTCAGCGTATTTTGCTGTATGCTCAGCGGTCATCTTGGCGGTGTATTTGTATTTTTTATCATTGCGGCCTTTGCATTCCAGTGTGTACGATATTTTCTGAATATCATCATTGGGGAAGTATGTTACGGAATAACGGGATACTATACTAACAATGATTTCTTTTATACCAATACAGATTCCATTGTGTCATACCTGACCCCGCTGTTCCGTCTGGACAGCAGTATTTCTGCAGAACTCCAGACAAAATCTTCCGTAATCATTTTTCATGGAAAACTGACCCTTCTGGTCTACTGTATTGCAGCTTTGGTCTTGCTGCTCGTGTGCTATATGCTTTATAAACGCAGACAGCTGGAAACCGTAGGCGATATTGTTGCTGTACCATGGCTGGCTCCGGTATTCCGTTGGGCAGCAGCTCTTTTTGGAGGACTTTGTCTCGGAACGATTATAACAGAAATCATAGCCTCTGGCAGCAAATCCTATTTTAAACTGTTGCTGTCCATTACGGCATTGCTTACTTTTGTTTTCTTCTATCTGGCCGAAATGCTTCTGTCAAAAAGCTTTAAAGTTTTCCGCAAAAAACAGATACCGGAATTTGTCATCTGTATCGCTATCATGATGGCTGTACTGATCGGATTTAAATCTGACTGGTTTAAGATTGAAGAATATGTTCCAAAACAAGAACAGATTGCTGCTGTCGAACTCAATGGAAGCAATCCGGATGCCAGCGATATCGTTGTTGATGATGAGGATACCATCCGCCAGATCATAGCTATGCATAAAGAGATCATCCATCATAAAAAGGACTATCTGCCATACCGCTATAATTCAAAACCATGGAAGGATTACTATGAGCAGGATGAAGCTTACAACAGCTCAACTGATATCGGTTCTGAAGATGATGACTTACTGCCCAAGGCAACCACCGGTTCTGCTGGCAGTCTGACCTCTTCCGACGTTGAAGATGAATATACCGTAACATCCCTCTCCATCAATTACTACCTGAAAGACGGTTCCAGTGTTTCACGACACTATACAATTCCGGTAAATAAAACTCTTCTGGCAGATGAGACTTCTCCGGCAGCGATGCTGGCAAATATACAGGATAATCCGGAATGGTACCTGAAATACAATCTGTGCAAAAACTACAAAGAGGCCAGTATACGCGGCGGCAGCATCGATCTGTATGACAATGAAGGAAATTCCAGAACTGCCACGTTATCAGAAGAACACGCCAATATGATCTGGGAAGCCTACCAGAAAGACGCACAGGAGGGACATCTGTGTCTTTCTCTGAACGAACCCGCACTTACAGACCAGGACAGATATTACAACACATTAAACCTGTATCTTTACAGCGAAAATGGTTTTCAAAGTATTTTTGATCAGATTCCACAGCAGGCCGATCAAAAAACAATGATGCAGAGACTTTTAGGAACTCCTCATGTAAGCAGTTCCTACTCATCTAACTTCAGTATTGATCCAAATTCAACACAGTCGACCACCTACACCGGCACGCTGTCATTAAATACACACTGCACCTATACACTGCATGTCATTGAAGAACTTGGCATTACCAGTGATGATGCCCGTATGATCACGAATTCTGATTATTATCATCTGATGGATATGGATTAAAAAAACCTGTTTTACAGATATCATTACATACTATCTGTAAAACAGGTTTTTATTTCAGAAAATTTCTGTCATAACTTTCTGTCATGTTTTGCAAGCAACTCAGGTAGTTCCGTAATAGTCCTGATTGACGGGACATCTTCTGTAACATTTCCAAATCCATATGCCGCATAGATAAACGAGATTCCGGCTTTTCTACTGGAATCGTAGTCCCCTTTCGTGTCGCCGACATAGATTGGATTTTGTAACCCATTACGTTCAATAATACATAAAATATTATCAGCCTTTTCCTGTTTTGTATTACCAAAGCATTCAATATCTTTAAAATATTTCTGATATCTGTAATGTTCCAGGAATGCTTCTATATAACCGCTCTGACAGTTGCTGACGATATACAGGTCATAATCTTTTTGTAAAATTTTCAGTGTATCTTCTAACCCTTCATAAAGCTTTCCACCATTTTCCCGCAAATATGCATTTTCATATTCGCCACAACGATCCAACACTTCAATCGCATGTTCCGGCTGTAAAAAGGGGAATAGCGACACCGCAATATTATCCATTGTCTTTCCCAACATGGATTCCAACTCTTCCATAGTAATTGGGTCTCTATCAACCTTCAGTTCTGTAATTACATGATTCCAGGAATTTAAAATCTGCTGTGCCGCATCCCATAACGTTCCATCCATATCAAAAATAATTGCATCCTTTTTCATTCTAATCTCCATTCCGCCACTAGTGTTGGCAACACAACTAGTATCAAAAAGTATTTTTCTCATTTCTCATTTATTTCTTAGTTTCGATATGTAAATTATATTCCATTGCCCTTTTAACAGAATATAATGTTCACAAAAAAGTATCCTCCATCAGAGATGCTTGTTACATCTTTGATGAAAGATACTCTTTAAACTTTCAACATATCTGTTCCATATGCTTTATTTTTACTAAATTTATTCGCTAGACAGCAAAATCCAGTTATCGCTTTTATTTTTATGCCTCATCAATGGCCTTTCCGATATCATGACGCATATATTTATTCTCAAAGCTTACCCATTCGGTAGCTGCATAAGCGTTTGCTCTGGCTTCTTTCAGATCAGAACCTTTCGCTGTAATACCCAGGACACGTCCTCCGTTTGTTACAAACTCGCCATTCTCATTTAACTTAGTTCCTGCATGGAAACAGTAATATCCGTCCTCTTTGTCGAAACGCTCCAGACCGGAGATCACTTTTCCTTTTTCATATGCTACCGGATAACCATCACTTGCAAGCACTACACATACGCAGGCATTGTCTTCAAACTGCAGGTCTACCTGATCCAGTGTACCGTCTACGCAGGCTTCCATCACATCCAGAATATCATTCTTCATTCTTGGAAGTACAACCTGTGCCTCCGGATCTCCAAATCTGGCATTGTACTCCAGTACTTTCGGTCCATCTTCGGTCAGCATCAGACCAAAGAAAATGATTCCCTTGAATTCTCTGCCCTCTGCTGCCATGGCATCCACCGTTGCCTGATAAATATATTTTTTACAGAACTCGTCTACTTCTGATGTATAGAATGGGCTTGGGGAGAAAGTTCCCATGCCGCCAGTGTTCAAACCCTGATCACCGTCTTTTGCTCGTTTGTGATCCTGTGCGGAAGACATGATCTTAATGGTCTTTCCATCTACATAAGAAAGTACAGACACCTCACGACCGGTCATAAACTCTTCTACAACCATATGATTTCCTGCGGAACCAAACTTCTTGTCTTCCATGATCTCTTTGACACCGGCTTTTGCCTCTTCCAGTGTCTGGCAGATCAGTACGCCTTTGCCCAACGCAAGGCCATCTGCTTTTAATACAATCGGCATTTTCGCTGTTTCCAGATACTCCAGCGCTTTTTTCGGATCATCAAAGGTCTCATATGCTGCTGTCGGAATATTGTATTTTTTCATCAGATCCTTGGAAAACGCTTTGGAACCTTCCAGGATCGCTGCATTCTTTCTCGGTCCGAACACACGCAGTCCTTCTGCCTCAAAGACATCCACGATGCCGCCAACCAGTGGATCGTCCATACCAATAATAGTCAAATCTATAGCATGTTCTTTCGCAAATGTAGCAAGTTTGTCAAACTCCATGGCTCCGATCGGTACACATTCAGCCAGCTGTCCAATGCCGGCATTTCCCGGTGCGCAGTAAATCTTATCTGCACGGCTGCTCTTTGCAACTGCTGCTGCAATGGCATGCTCACGTCCGCCGCTTCCTACAATTAATATGTTCATCTGTATTTCCTCCACGTACTTTTAAGATGTATTCAAAATTCTCTCTGTGAAAATCTGAAATATACACCTGCAATATCTAGTGCAAATATCATAGTTCTTCTGAAACAAAGACTTTGCCGTCTGCTACCGTAACTTTTCCATTGGCAATCAGGTCAATAGCTTTCGGCATAATGATCCATTCTGCCTCTTCCATAACTCTGCGCTGTAATATCTCCGGTGTATCTCCCTGTTTGACTTCTACCGCCTTCTGCAAAATAATCGGACCGGTATCTGTTCCTTCATCTACAAAATGACAGGTGGCACCTGTGATCTTCACACCTCTTTCCAGTGCGCCTTCATGCACTTTCAGTCCATAATAACCGGTTCCGCAAAAAGACGGAATCAGAGACGGATGGATATTGATGATACGGTTTCTGTATCTCCGGATCATAACTTCCGGAATCACTACCAGATATCCGGCAAGAACAATCAGATCTGCCTGCACTTCATCCAAAGCTTTTAACAAAGCTTCATGAAAAGCAGGACGATCTGCATAATCCTTCGGGGAAATGCACTGTGCCGGAATATTATGATTTTTTGCACGCTCCAGGGCATAGGCATTTTTATTGTTACTGATAACAGATACAATCTGCGCATTTGTGATCTTCCCTGCGTCGATTGCATCGATGATCGCCTGAAGATTGGTTCCGCCGCCGGAAACAAGCACTGCTACGTTTAGCATAATGTCACGCCTTTCTCTCCATCTGTGATCTTACCTACAACATATGGGGTATCTCCTGCTGCGCGGATAGCTTCCATTGCTTTGTCCACATCTGCAGCATCTACAGCCAGAACCATGCCAAGACCCATGTTGTATGTATTGTACATCATCTGTTCTGTGATATCTCCCTCTTTTGCAAGGAGTGTAAAGATTGGAGGAATCGGATAGCTGTCTTTCTCAATGACTGCATGTTTTCCTTCCGGAAGCATACGCGGAACATTCTCATAGAAACCGCCACCAGTGATATGACTGCATGCTTTTACGGTAACATCGGCATTTTTGATATTTTTCAGCGCTTTTACATAGATTCTTGTAGGAGCAAGAAGCGCCTCGCCAAGAGTCTCGCCAAGTTCATCATAATAAGTATCCAGAGATTCTCTGGTCATTTCAAATACTTTTCTTACAAGAGAAAAACCATTACTATGTACACCGGTAGATGCCATTCCGATCAGCACATCTCCGTCTTTTAAGTTCTCTCCTGTGATCATATCTTTTCTGTCGCAGACACCAACTGCAAAACCGGCAAGATCATACTCATCTTCCGGCATCAGGCCCGGATGCTCTGCGGTCTCTCCACCGATCAGGGCTGCATCAGACTGTACACAGCCTTCTGCCACACCGCTTACGATAGAAGCAATCTTTTCCGGATAGTTTTTGCCACATGCGATGTAATCCAGGAAAAATAACGGTTCGCCGCCAGCACACGCGATATCGTTCACGCACATTGCTACTGCATCAATACCGATAGTATCATGTTTGTCCAGGATCATGGC
Organism: uncultured Roseburia sp.; assembly: GCA_900557275.1. The sequence continues at coordinate 45,773 of USRX01000008.1, read as the reverse complement.
AAGTTTTACTTTTGTACCACATCCATCCGTTCCGGATAAGAGCACCGGATCTTCCATCTCTTTAATCTTTTTCAGGGAAAATGCGCCTGAAAATCCGCCGAGACCGCCAAGTACTTCTTCTCTCATTGTTCTTTTTACATGCTCTTTCATCAGCTCTACTGATTTGTAACCAGCTTCGATATCTACTCCGGCTTTCTTATAATCCATGTCTTATCCTCCATTTTATCTACGCCATACTCCCTGAATCTTTTACCTGTTTCTTCCTGTAAAAATTCAGGGAGTATCACTGTTTCTACAAATATTATTTTGTTATGTAATGATTATACTTTTGATTGATATTCAACTTACTATTATCTCATCAATGATTTTTATTTGTGTAATCATTACACTTGTTTTGATATAGTATAGCTCTCGTAATCTTTGCGCTCACTTTATCTTTTAATTATTATAATTTTTATATCCTGTCTCCTGAAGTTTGGCATCCTTTGCCTGAACCTGTTCTTTCAGCTCAGCAGCATAATCTTTCACACGCTGTAACAGTTCCGGATCAGAAGTAGCCAGAATCTTTGCTGCAAGGATACCTGCATTAGCACCACCATTGATTGCTACGGTAGCAACCGGGATTCCGGACGGCATCTGTACGATAGAGTAAAGAGAATCCACACCGCCAAGATCAGATGTCTTCATTGGGATACCAATAACCGGCATCGGAAAGATTGCTGCGCACATTCCAGGAAGATGAGCTGCTTTTCCAGCGCCTGCAATGATTACTTTAAAGCCTTTGCTCTCTGCAGATTTTGCATACTCAAAAAATACATCCGGTTCACGATGTGCGGAAATGATCGTCATCTCATAATCAATTCCCAGTTTCTCCAGAATATCTGCTGCCTTTGCCATAACCGGCATATCTGAATCACTGCCCATTACAATTCCTACTTTTGCCATCTTCGGTCTCTCCTTTTTATAAAAAAATTTACCTTTTTCAACAACTCAGATATCTGTACTTATCATAGTCTAATGTTTCTGCCTCTGCTTCCGCTTTTGTAAATCTGTTCAGCCTTGTATTTTATAAATACATACCATTATATTCCGAACAGGAAACCATTGAGCCATTTCTGAAATATCCATGATCTATACATCATATCTCTTCTTAATCATCTTACCCTGTATGCATGGAAATTTCCAATTATATCTGGTAATAGTATCTATTAATTATACTTATATTTAATCATTATACTATTTGTTTTTCTAATAATATAACTTACACGTCTTCAAATGGAATGTTCAGCTCTTTCGTACCATCTACCACAAAACGCCCGTCTACAATAATCGCCACTCTCGTGCCATCAGCCATGACTGCTGTAATCGTATCCAGTTCATGGTATGGGATCGTAATATCCGTATGGCAGTTGAAATATGCCTTTGCCATATCCTCTGTTCTCAGCAGGGATACCTCATTATCCCGTGCAATGATCTCTTTTCCATCCGGATTGTACATCGCCGTATCCTCTGCATGGGAATAGCAGGTATCGCCTACTGCAAAATGAGGACCGCATTTCTCTGCGATCAGAATGGGCAGCTTGTCCATGATCTCATACTCCATGCCCATACGATATGCAGTCGTATTTGTTCCGATGGCAAATTCTCCCATCGGAAGCGTGTCATGATGCATCAGCACATTATCTTTGATGTATTTCTGATTTTCTTCCGTTGTCTCAAAATTCGAGCAATCATAAGACTCAATCATACCGTCTTTGAACACCATCTTCAGATTTTTATATTTCAATCCGTTCAGATAAACTTCACTGACATGAAGGGTACCATTTGTGCCAGCAAGCACCGGGGAAGTAAACACCTCTCCCACCGGAATGTTTACATCTGCCACACAGTTTTCAAAAGCTGTCTGTTTCTGAGGATCATCCAGATGACGGATTGATACAGATAAATCTGTCTCATTTCCTTCTTTTCCACGGATTTCCACACGCACTGCACCGTCCATGGCATCGATCAGCTTCTGCTGCATACGCTGATAGGTCTTATAATCCAACGTATTGATCTTAACGGTTTCTCCAAAGATTTCCTGAAACTTTTCGCCAATAGCCGGAAGCGGATATGCAATAATGGTAAAGCTACGCTCTTCCCCTTTTATATAGGTATTGGTAACCTGTCCGGACATGGACGCATTGTAGACATTTAACTGCTGCTGTTTGTCTGAAAAATGAATTGCTTCTTCATGGGATTCCGGAGCAAATGGCTCTTCTCCAAACACTTCTAGTACTGCCGGTCCGCCATGCTCTGCCGCCAGTTTTTTATTTTTCTCAAAAGCGGTACGAAGCGCTTCCAGACGACGCTCCACAAAGGATTTATCAAAATACAGCGCACGGTCTTCTCTGTGATCAAAATCAAACTGTGGATTTACTGAAGTGGAATATGCACCGCGTTTTGCCCCTTTTGCCTGAAACGAAGAGAAGGTTTCCAACGCGATTGTCGGACGAAGTCCTATTTTTTCAAAATTTTTAATAGCCGCACGCATCATCCGTTCAAAACCGATAGCATAATGGATGCTCACAGTCTTCTTCTTTGACAAATCTTTTCCCGTCGCTTCAAATCCTATGCGATACCCTTCGGTATAAGTATCCGCCATTGCCTGCACTTCTTCCTCTGTCATGCCGTTCAGGTAAGCAGCAATTCCTTTTTCATTTTCTCCCACCGGAAGTCCGTAGTGGTACAGATAAGCCAAATCACTCAGGTCACTGTTCATAATGATATCCGTGCAGAAATCATAATCTGCGTCTACCAGATCTTTGACCTGCCATAAAGCAAACAGTTCACTGTAATCATGGAAATACCAGTAAATGACCTGTTTTGCTTCTTTTAAAACAGCCTGTAACTGATTCCAGTAACTCTTATTACCTTCATCTACATTCTCCATTCCTATAGCTTCGTCCATATCCCCTGCTGCTTTGACACATCCCTCTGTAAGTTCCTCAAAACAGTTGTAAACCTGTATAAACAGCTCACACAGCATGGAAAACGCTTCCAGACGTCCCTGATATACGTAACTGATGCCGGCCTGTAACTCTGAATAGAGAAAAGCCAACAGACGTCCGACCTCTTTTCCACAGGTTTTTACCGCATAGACCGGGTTTCCCCAACAGCTGTCATAATTTTCCGGTCGGATGGCTCCGTAGATCTGTTCATTCCGTTCTTCCCATTCCTGCATATCAGCCTGATAAAGCGTGCCCTCCTGCTCTTTGACGGATAAGGAATGCAGATACAACAGATTTTCTGCCATGTCCAGAAATGCTGCACGATATTGTTCCGGAACCGTCGTTTCCTCTCTTATCTCCTGTATCCGTTCTATTGCAAGCTCCAGCCGAAGATGACTTGCCTCGTTGGACTCTTTGTAGATCAGTTTATAATTTCCCATATTGTTCACTCCATTTTCTACTATAATATATTGCTTTTTCTGTACAATCTGATTTTTCTTAAAACGAAAGCAAGGGAGACTTTCTCAAATCTCCCCTTCTGTCATGTTCACTTTATTCTCGACTCTCTTGCGCTCATTATATCATAAGCAAAAGCAGCTTATGATCGACATTCGCCGTTCGTCAATCATGCGAGCATGTTGACTCTCTTGCGCTCATTATATCATAAGCAAAAGCGGCTTATGATCGACATTCGCCGTTCGTCAATCATGCGAGCATGTTGACTCTCTTGCGCTCATTATATCATAAGCAAAAGCGGCTTATGATCGACATTCGCCGTTCGTCAATCATGCGAGCATGTTGACTCTCTTGCGCTCATTATATCATAAATCCATATACATATAATGCGCCAAATACTGCTGTAAAGATACCACCGCAGATTACTCCTGCTTTCGGTGGAAATGGACGCACATTTTTCTGTTTAAAAGCCAAAATCCCAAGCAGCAGTGCAGCCAGTGCAAAGATCAGCCCCAGCAATCCCGCCGTTCCAAGAAGCGCGCCTGCCTCTCCTGCTCTCCGAAAAGAACGGATTACAGACACCAAAAACAGGATCAATGCAGCCGCTCCAAAAGAACCCGCAAGGATTCCTTCTAACGTAAACTTCTGTTCTCTTCGAATATTTCTTTTATTTCGCTTAAAATACTCTCTACGACTTTTTGTCATATCATTTTCCTAACTGATATATCCGGTTATAAACTGTATGCCCACTGCTTTCCACTTTATATTCACAAAATCTACATCGCATTTTTAAATTCGAAAACACAACCTACACTATGTGCTCTTGTTTCTGATTCAGTGTACAAAAACAGGGAATCATCATTTATGTTTCCTTCGAGAAGTACAGGAAACGATCTTATAGCAGGCAAATCCCAGTATTCCACCCAATGTATTTAATAACATATCATCCACATCACAGCTTCCTACTTTCGTGATCAGCTGGATCAGTTCCACTGCCAGACTCAGTTCAAAGCTCAGCAGCGTTACTCCCGGCAAACGTTTATATCGTCTGCTCAATGCGGGAACTAACATACCGAAAGGTACAAAAATCAGCACGTTTCCAAAAATATTGGCAAACACCGGGAACCATCCCAGTACATGTCTGTATTTGATAAAACGTGTGATCTCCTTAAACAGAATGAGATTATAATGATAATCACGATTCATATCTGTTCTTCCGGTAAGCTCCGCAAAGAACAGGAAATAGCATAATGCTGCAAGGTATACTCCAAATGCCAGATAACAGAGTACACGCAGCCCTTTTTTTTGTTTTTCCCGTGTCATTGAACTTATCTTCTGTCTCTATTTTGCACCATACTGTTCATAGTATGCATCAATTGCAGACTTTAATGCATCATCAATGACAATTTTTCCTCCACATTCTTTGTTATAAAGATGTTCTACAACTTCAGCCATAGTAACAATGGCATTGGTCTCAAATCCATAGAGATCCTTTACCTCATCCAGTGCGCATTTTACACCGCCTTTTCCTACTTCCATACGGTCCAGAGATACCATCAGACCTACGATGGTAACATCTGCTGCCTCTCTTACTTTCGGAACAGTCTCTTCCATAGATTTTCCGGAAGTGGTAACATCCTCGATCATAACCACTCTGTCACCATCTTTTAACGGACTTCCAAGGAAACCGCCCTTATCAGCGCCATGATCTTTTGCCTCTTTTCTGTCAGAACAGTAACGAACCTCTTTTCCATATAATTCATGATAAGCGATGGCAGTTACGACACTGATCGGGATACCTTTGTATGCCGGTCCGAATAATACATCAAAATCATCGCCATATTTATCGTGGATTGCTTTTGCATAATATTCGCCCAGTTTTTTCAGCTGATAGCCGGTTACATATGCGCCTGCATTCATAAAAAACGGAGACTTTCTGCCACTTTTCAGTGTAAACTCTCCGAATTTCAAAACATCTGATTCTACCATAAATTCAATAAATTCCTGTTTGTACTGTTCCATTTCTATATCCTCCCTATATTTCAAAATGCTGCATCCCGCAGCCTGCTGTTTTTCATATTTCTATATGCAAAATATCTCCTGACTGTCATTTTTATGCCGGAAATATAACGAATATCTCTTCTCAATTTTTATTTGTATACCGTGTAAATAATACATTTACAACCATGTATTTTTCCAAACAAATATACATATGGAAAATCATTCTTTCTTTTAAACAATTAATCAGTCGTTTTTACATATATTATATTTAGTATAGCAGTAAAAATACAGCCTTTCAACAGGAAGAAATTAATTTTTTATTACAGATTTTATAAAAAGATGCCAGATCACACAAAAACTTGTAATCTGACATCTTTCCTTGTCTTTATATAATATTTTCTATGCATCACGCATTTTCCTGAATAACCTTTTTCCTTGCTTCCAGTACATACTGCGCCAACTCCGTTACCGTCTGAACTCTGGAGATTCCTTCCGGATCCGGATTCAGTTCCATATCTTTCTGAACCGCATACAAAAGAAGTACCTTTTTTGTCGATTCTGACGTTGCATGATCGCATGGTGTCGCTGTATCCAGATCATGGATCACATTCTTATCCAGTTTCATTGTCTTTGCCAGACTCAGTGTTGCCAGCCCTTTGATATTTTCCTCCTCACAGTCCGGCGGGAGTAAAAATTTAGAAAGCACATAGGCTCTCACATGTTCAAATACAAACTCATATGTTGGCTGTTTTTCATTTTTTATGATCTCTGCCTCTTTCTGTGTCGCCTCTTTTGCTGCGGACAACAGTTTCGCAACAATCTTTTTTCTTGCTTCTACATCCATGGCCTATTCCTCCCCTGCATGCAGCTTTGCATACTGCTGTATCGTAGTAATCACAGAATTGATTCCCTGAAACCGGTCTGTAGATATCTGCTGTTTCAGGTTTGTCTCTTCCAGAAAACGCGGTTTATAGGATATGATCTCCTGCGGTGTTCTCTGATCCAATAATGATACGATGACTGCCAGCATCCCCCGGATGATCAGTGCATCACTGTCTGCCAGCACATGTACTTTTCCCGTTTCCATGGACAGATTCAGCCACACGCCGGACTGGCATCCATGTACTTTATTTTCTTCCGAACGGTTCTCCTCCGGGATTTTCGGCAGCTCTGCAGATATTTCAAGAAGATATTCATACTGCATAAACCAGTCGCCAAGCATGTTCAGATCTTCGATATATGTATCTTCCAGTTGCTGAATCGTCAGTGTTTCTTCCATTTTGCAAACATCTCCATCGTTCGTTGAATTGCCTGACAGCAGGCTGCAATCTCTTCATGTGTATTATAAAATGCTACAGAGAGACGCAATGCCACTTCCTCCCGGAACATGGCGAGCGCTGTCTGTGCACAGTGGTTGCCGGAGCGGAGCGCCACTCCCAGCTTATCCAGCACACTGGCAGCGTCATATGGGTGAACGTCGGTAAGAGTAAAGGACACGACGCCGCTTCGATGTGCCGGAGTTCCCAATATATGTACTCCTTCAAGAGCAGACAGGCTTCGGACTGCATCCTCCGTCAATTCCTGCTCATACACTGCTATTTCATTTCTGCCAATATGTGTCAGATACTTCAATGCTTCTGCCAGCCCGATGGCTCCGGCATAATTTGGAGTTCCGGCTTCCAGTCTGGTCGGCAGCGGACCATAGGTAGATATTTCGAGTCCTACAACATCGACCATCCCTCCACCAACGCGAGCCGGTTCCAACAATTCCAGACATGCTTCTTTTCCATATAAAACACCGATTCCAGTCGGTGCAAGAATCTTATGTCCGGAAAAACAATAGAAATCACAGTCTAACTCCTGCACATCTACCACATCGTGGCGAATTCCCTGAGCGCCATCCACTAAAAACAATGCCCCTGCCTCATGAGCCATTGCTGCAAGTTGCCGGATTGGCATGACTGTTCCGGTAAGGTTGGATACATGTGTGACTGCAACCACTTTCGGTCTGTTGGAAAGTGCTTCCTTAAAAGCATCCATATCCAGATTTCCATCAGGACACGGGATTGGATGAAAAACAGCATTCCGTTCTTTACAGAGTCTCTGCCATGGTAAAAAGTCAGAATGATGCTCCAGCTGCGTGGTAACAATATGATCTCCCGGCTGGATCTGCATTCGAAGCCCCTGGGCAACTGTATTGATAGAATCTGTCGTTCCCTGCGTAAATATGATTTCTTTGATACTTTTCGCATTGAGAAATTCTTTCACGGTCTCCCGTGCATCTTCAAATGCTGCGGTTGAACGTTCGCTGAGAAGATGAATGCCACGGTGAACATTTGCATTATCCTGACGATAGTGCTGATCCAGCCGTTTCAAAACACATTCTGGCAGCTGCGTCGTTGCCGCATTATCCAGATATATCAGTTTCTGTCCATTCACTTCGCTGTCCAATATCGGAAAATCTTTCCGGATTCTTTCTACGTCTAACAAAATATCCTACCCCCTGTAAAGTCCTGATTTTCTTTCATATCGACAGAAAACCCGATAAGGCTGTGCCTACTGACAGCCTTACCGGGCTTTTACTCTGACACGATTTCATTACTCTGTTCACTGTTCTCTGCCACTTCTGTCGGCAGTACAACTTATTTAATCTGATTATAGCACATCCGCGAAACTTATATCCATACGATATTTTCTTTCTTTTATGTTTCGTTCTGCAAAAATATACGATTCGCATATTTTACAGTACGGCCAAACCATAATCTATGGATATGTTTCATATACTATAATCCCTACAGAGTCATGTCACTGTTATTTGATTATGTAAATAATCCTTTTTTCTGAAAAATTATACTCTCAGAACTTCCAGGCCGAGTGCTTCGCCGAGCATCTCAAGCTCATCAGCGTAATCGCCAAATACGAATGGCAGATGATTTCCTACTTCACACTGAGCTTTGAAGAATTTTGCCTGATCTGCAACACGATATACAACATATCCGTTACAGTTATCCAGCTCGTAATCGCCACCGCCTACGATTGTTCCTTCGCCGATGAAGATCTTCTTACAATCTGGAGACAGACGGCAGATCGTGATCTTCTCGCCTTTGTCTTCTTTGAAGTCATGACGGAATACAGCGCCAAATTTCTGATCATATGCAAAATGACGTACACTGTAGCTGTTCATCTCGCCATCGATGCCGTGGAACTTACGGTTTGGTGTAGAGTGGGAAGTATGATACAGATTTGTAAGATCTTCCACATCTTTGATGTCTTCAATATTGAAACGTCTCATTGGACGAAGGGTTCCATTCTCATATACTAATGGGTTCGTATTGCCCATGAACGGTGCGCAGTTGGATAATGTGGACAGGATCAGCATGGTCAGAACGCCGTCTACATCATACTCACATGCAGATGGAATACCCTGCTCGTTTAACAGTGAATGTGTTAAGCAGAATGTAAATTTCATCTCATTGATTCTTCTTGTGGAGCATGTATCCGGACACGGAACAGTAAATCCGCAGCAGTCATGGAAATCAAGGAGTTTCTTTACTTCTACATATGCTTTGCAGGATTCTACCATTGCTTCTCTGTCAATGTTTACAATGTCAGCGCCTGCAAGGATCTCGTCAGCAAGCTTTTCTGCTTCTGCGATATCTTCAGCTGTGATATTCGGTGTATCCATTCTTCCCGGTGTGGTGTAGTTGCCACCTTCCGGAAGTGGCTGCATGTAATCCAGCAGTTCATGCAGGTTCAGGAAACGGAAGTTTGTACCAAATTTCTCAGTAGCCTGATGCAGAGAAACAAATGTATCGTTACCGCTCTTAGATCCATTGGAATCAAAACGAACGCCCAGAAGGATATTAGCCTGTTTTAATGCTTTGCGCACACGAAGGACTCTCAACTGTTTTGCAATGCCTTCCCAAGTAAGATGTGCATAGCACTCAAGACCTCTGTTTTTAATAGAAGCAGTTACAGCTGTAAGGTCACAGCAGGTAGCCGGATCCTGAATGATCGGTTTGTGTGTACGTTCAGCCAGCTCTATCAAAAGACCACTTCGTGCAATACCACCGGACATCATAAATACATCGATCTCTTCTTTGTCTGTAGTCATTGCATCAAATGCTGCTTCCGGAACCTGCCAGTTATCATGACATGGAAGAAATACCGGTTCAAGAATGTTTACTGCTTCTGCCGGCAGATTTGCTTTTACATCCTCAAAGAATTTATCTTTCAGTTCCTGTGCCAGAATTGCTTCATATTCCGGAGTCAGTGCCTCGCCTTTTGCGAAACGGCATGGTCCTTCATAATAATAGTTGTGCTGAAGTCCTAAAAAGATTGGTTTTACGTTTAACTTTACATCTAAACCTCTGCGAATCATAGTGTTTTCCTCCTAATCAAACCTTATTCATTAAATCGTTCTTTTCACGCATTTTCCTACCCTTTTGAAAAATACGTTTTACAGAACCTTGGTAACCCTTTTTAACTTTAAACTTTTTCGAATCAGCTGATTTACTTAGATTATAACGATTCCAGCTGTCAGAAACATCATTAAAAATTCTGAAAATAAGAAAGTTTTTTGATAATTTTTGTCACATTCTTCTTATTTATCCTATTAGGTTAATATGTTCATTTTATTTTCATTTTAGCAATTAGGAAAAACTAATTTGACATAATGACAGTTTGTATTGTAAAATATATCAAAGAACGCTTGCTATATTCATTTTTTGAGAGTATTTTTTAACAATATAGTTATAAATATCATCTGAATCTATGTTATTTTTTACAATTCAAACATTTTCTGATTGGAGGTAATGAATATGGATCTCTCTGTGGTATTAATTTTAGATCTTTTGGAATACGAATACGAAAGTAATGATACCAATCTATCCATCCGTTTTGACAGTGTAGAGCTTTTGGATACCGAAATGCCGTCCGGAAGAACCAAAACACTGTATGTAGGCGGATTGTCTGATGCGTTACTGGTGCAGCATACCCATCCTCAGCTTCATTTTCTCTGTGTCCGGGATCGAATGGTAGATGAAAGGGAAACAGAAGAAGCCATGGCTCATATTTCTATCGTAAAAAAGAATCTTCGACCCCAGGAGCTGTTTAATCAAACACAACGCGCATTTCTCCGTGTCGTAAACTGGAAAGTAGACCTGCTGCGTTCCGTATCCAAACGAGAAGGCATCCAGGCGCTTATGGATCTCAGCGAATCGATGATCGGCAATCATATCGCTGTGATGGACTCCTCTTTTAAACTGATCGGATATACCAAACATATAGAAACAGATGATGTGGTGGCAAATGAACTGACCCGCCATGGTTATCACCCGAAAGAAACAATCCAGCAATTCCAGAAATTCGGTCGCTATACCCAGTTTGAACAAGAAGATGACATTATCGTCAGTGACGACTATGCCATGTCCGAATATGTTACAGTAAAAAAAGTTTTTCACGAAAATAATACCTATACGATGCTGGCTGTCATGGTCTGCTGTCGGAAATATTCTGAAGGCATTCTGGAACTGTTCCGTATTTTAATGGAAATGCTGCAGCTATATGTAAAATCCGGCCTTTATATCAAAGATACAGGCAGACCGGTAGCTTCTCTCCTTCAGGATATTATGGATGGAAAATTAAAATCCACAGATGAAGCCTACCGCAGAGCAGGTTCGATTGGAATTGCTTTTCACGGAACATTCCAGCTGCTGCTTCTTCGTTTTACGAATGAAGAAAATTTCCCATTCCGAAGAGTCGTTTCCGAACTTTCTACTGCTTTCCCTGTATTTGATACAGTGCTTTACCAGAAAAATATTTTAATGCTCTATCGCGGAACAATTCCCGATAATATCGGTCAGCAACTTCAGAAAATTCTACAGCTGTACTCATTTCAATGTGGAATCAGCAATACTTTCTGCCTTCTGACAGAGATTCCCACTGCCTACCAGCAGGCTTACACCGCTATCCGCATCGGACAGGAACTGGCAGAAAAAGATGTGGATCCGTCTGATGTTTCAAAACCAAACTTTGCAGAGGTCTACTGCTTCAGAGATTATGTCCTCTACTATCAGATGCAGCTGATCCTGGAACATGATGAAGGCATCCTTGACAACAGTATGGCAATCCAAAGTCTGAAAACACTGAAAGAAAGCGCCAGCCGTTATTCTGTGGATTACCCGAACATTCTGTACACCTTCCTGCAATGTGAACGACGTGCGACTCTCGCCAGCCAGAAGCTTTGCATGCACCGCAATACAGTTCTGTATCACGTCGGAAAGATTGAAGAAATGCTTGGAATCACGCTGGATGATCCGGATACGAGACTTCAGCTGCTGCTTGGATTTAAAACGCTGGAATTAAAACCTGCGACAGAATAAAGTGCAGTCCGTAGAACTGCTGTCTTTATAACATAAGACGCTTTTACATCTTTGAATAATAGATCTGACAGATTCTTTCAATAATTAAACAGGAATTGTTACATATTGTTTTTCTGTAAGATATCTTTGGACAACTAAGCTCATATACCCGTTTGCCAAAAATATCCCAAACGCCTTCTTTATGTAACAATTCCTGTTTTATTTTTATTCTGCTCTGCAGGCTGTCCTGCATCTCTTTTTGTGATTTCCTGTTAAAATCAATGCCGTACAGCGCCACAGGCAGTCTTTTGTATACTGTTTAAAATGCTCTGTATTCCTGCCAGCCGGTCTGACTGAAAAGATACCGCCAGCTGGGTACGATCAAAAATATCAATGGATGTCTGACATACATCCTCTGCCGCCACACCATCTACGAGATCCTGCAAAACAGCAAGCACGCCTTTCATAAGCAACGTATCACTGTCTGCCTTAAGATGCATAATACCATCTTCCACAGATAAAACCATCCATACAACAGACTGACATCCCTTCACACGATTAGCTTCTGTTCTGTACTTCTCATGCAATGCCGGCATCTGTCCGGAGCGATATACCAGATAACTGTACTGCTCCAAACTGTCACCAAGATGATTGATCTCATCCACCAGACGGTTCTGGCGAAGTGTCAGTTCAGATTTTTTTTGTGGATATATTACCTTTTTTTCGCAGGTTTCCACATTACAGTTTCTCTTCTCAACATGCGAGGTATTGTCAGCATCATGCCCTCTTTCCATATCTACTCTAGCATCTGGAACACCTGCCTGCCATTTTGCAAACAGGTGTTCCTTTACATGTTCAGTCAGATCACTGACCGTTTCTATATCTGCGGCTTCATGCTTCTCAAATGTGATCCCAAGCGCTTTCTGTAAGGCAATGAGGAACAATATTTTCTTGGTCACTGCCGAAGACACGGAACCGCAGGTGCCGGAATGATCCTTAAATTTCAGACCACCTTTTTGAAGATGGGCGATAGTTTCCACACTCTGCTGTGCCAGTTCCAGGATATCCACGGATAAAGTTCCATCAACAGACTTGTTGTTCCCGTCCTGCCCTGATAGTTCTTCCAGCAGATCAAACATCATAAACTTATGCAGCATATACCGATACAGCAGCTCATACAATTTAAGATTTCCTGCTGTTGAAAGAATCTCCTGAATCAGCACATCACATTTCTCATTATTTTGTTTTAAATTCTCTTCAAAACTTTCTACCGTCATCATGCAGTAACTACATCCAGTCCAAGAAGTTCACCAAGTGCTACTACCTGGTCAAAATAATCACCAAAGACTACGGGGCAATGATTGCCGAAATCCTGCTGTTTCTTATAGAAATCCCGGTTGTCTTTTACGGTAAACGCAAGACCCTGGGTACAGCCTTCCAGTTTTTCACCTACACCACACACAATTGTACCTTTTGCAACCAGAATACTTTTTCCATCCGGTGCGATACGTGCCATAGTAATAATCTGTCCTGCTTCCTGTTTGAAATCATGACGGAAAGTACCGCCCCAGCGGGAACCAGTGTATGGATGAATTGCATAATCCATCTGCGGCGCATCATAGCCGTGCATCTGTAAGTTGATAGAAGAATGGAACATATATACCAGATGATCTCTTGTCTCCTGATCCATCTCTTTGACTTTCTCCGCAATGTCATTTGCCGGATTTGCCACAATGACCGGTGTGATACCATCTTTTTCAAATGGAACCACACTCGTATTTCCCATATAACAGCCTGCATGCGCAAAAGAAGAAAGGATGATCTGTGTGATCAATCCCGGCACATCATATTCACAGGCAGAACATACACCCTGTGCATTCAACAGAGAATGGGTCAGACACGGTGTAAATTTATTTGCATTCAGACGTCTGGTAGCGCACATCTCCGGACATGGTGCAGAAAAAGCGTTGCATTCATAATGCTCCAGCATCTTTTGCGTCGTCTTGTAAAAACGCAGTGTATGTACCAGATCTTCTTTTGACATTGTACATTCGGTTGCCCCTGCAATCAGCGCATCTGCCTGATTACTGATCTCATCCATTTCTTCCGGTGTCGGGTTCAGACCACGAATGCCTGGTTTCGTATGATTCTCCGTGCATGGAATCGGCTGTGTCTGATCCAGAAATTCATGTACATCCAGATAACAGAACTCTGTTCCAAAAATCTTTGTGGCATCATCCAGATTGATAAATCCATCCGGTGCGCTGACAAGAGCCGCATTAGTATAAGCTCGGGTCAAAAGAAGCGCTCTTGATTTTTTCAGCACTTTTCTTACCCGGTAAACTTTCAGCATATTGGAAAGATCTTCCCATGTCAGTGGGGAGATGCATTCATACCCCCGTTTGCGAATCATCGCCGGAACCATCGTACTGCCACAGCATTTCGGCTGGAGAACGATCGGTTTCCCTGTCATAACAGCTGTTTTCAGCATGATCGGATAAGTACGCTGTACGGAAAAGAACAGGTAACAGTCTACCTTTGCATCGTTTACCGTAATGTCTGCCATCAGTTGGTCGGAGATTTCAAATGACTCATTGATCTCACACTCTACCGGCGGAAGGATTTCAAAATCTGCATCCCCTTCCAGATATTCCGCGATCTTCTTTTTGAAAACCTTCAGTCCCTCTGCTCCATTCATACGGTCAAACTCTACTGTCAGTTCATCCCCGGAACCAAAACGACAGGGACCCTCAAATACATATTCATGCACCATTACACTGTGCACCGGCTGAATCACAAGCTTGATATCTTTTGTTGTCTTAACTCCCATATTTCCTTTTCCTCCTTAATCTTGATTCTTAATCTTTCTCATCTTTTCGATTAAGATTTCCGTTCCCATATTCTCTTTTGCAGTCAGAAAATTTTCCTTACCAATCATCTGTTGTAAACAGTTCAGGAAATCTGTATCTCTGTAGCTATATGGTAACATTTCACTCAATCATCTGTAAAACAATAAAATAAGGGTATATCCATGCGCTGTATGCATGGATATACCCTTATAAAAACAAATCCTACCTGATTTTATTTTCTTTTGATTAAATTTATTTCTTTATATTTTTATAAAAAACTACTCCTGAAATATCCTTAAAAACTCATCTCTTGCTAGATTTCCCGGTGCGCCTTTTGCGTATACCGCACAGATTTCTCGTTTCGGGAGCGGTTTTTCCAAATGAACCTCAAAAACCTTCTTCCGTTTCAATGCCTCCTCAGCATAAAATTCCGGTGCGCATCCTATTCCAAATCCGGCTTCGAGCATATCTAAGACCAGTGGCATGGATTCTGCTTCGTATACCGGATTTAGCGCTGCTCCATAATCCAGAAAAACCCTTTCCAGATATACTCGGGCGCTCATACCGTTTCGCATGGTAATAAATGGATAGTCTACCAGCTTCTGCAATGAATAGGTGTCTTCCTTTAATTCCGAATACGCATTTCCTGCCAGCATTACATCAGAAAATTCCATCCATGAGAGTACTCCCAATCGTTCATCCTCTTCAATAGGCGTGGTCAGGATCGCCAGATCCAGTTGTCCGGAAGTCAGCGCCATACCGATCTTTGAAGGATCCTGGAAAGAAATATCCATTTTGATAAGAGGATATTTATTCCGAAACTCTGTCAGAAACGGCATAAGAAAATACTTCATAACCATCTCCGTGGTTCCGATCTTGATCATGCCCTCCCCCAGCTGTTTCATAAGATTGACCCGCTGTTCTCCAAGGAAAATATGTTCACATGCCTGAGATACATGGTTGTACAACACCACACCGGTATCCGTGAGCGTTACCCCCTTTTTATTGCGGACAAAAAGTGTAGTTTCCAGATCATGCTCCAGATTCTGGATCATACGACTGACCGTAGACTGGGATAAAAACAACGCTTTCGCTGCTGTTGTGATATTCCCATATCTGGCGACATAATAAAATACTTTGTAATATTCAAAATTAATCCCCACGATGCTTTCCCCCAAACAATCCTTTTTTTCCTTATATCCTGTCATTAAAAACGTATGACTCTGGGCACTGGATATACAATAACATTTTTATAATTTACCTACAACAATATTTAAGCATTCTTCATCTGCATCATCCATACGCTTTATTTTTAGTTGCCGAAAACACCTTATATGAAAAACAGCCAGTAACATGCGTTACCGGCTGTATCAGCTTTTCAGACTCTTTTATTTTACTGCTCCGATCAGCTCATTAATATCTTCAATATGATGTATACGGAGATATTCTTCGATGCCATCCACAATATCCATGGTTACCGTCGGATTTGTAAAGTTGGCAGTTCCCACGCTGACTGCTGTAGCTCCGGCAAGAATCAATTCCAGCGCATCCTCGGCACTCTGAATTCCACCCATACCGATGATCGGTAAGTTTACTGCACTGGCAACTTCATATACCATGCGCACTGCGACAGGATGTACTGCCGGACCGGAAAGTCCGCCGGTCTTATTGGCAATGGCAAATGTACGTTTCTGTACATCAATCTTCATCCCCGTCAGCGTATTGATCAGAGACAGTGCATCTGCCCCTCCAGCCTCTGCTGCTTTTGCCATCACTTTGATGTCTGTTACATTCGGGCTCAGTTTCATGATAACCGGCTGTTTTGCATATTTTTTCACTTCTTTTGTAATTGCCTCGACTGCCTTCGGATCTGTTCCGAAAGCAATTCCACCCTCTTTGACGTTCGGGCAGGAAATGTTGATTTCCAGCATATCTACCGGCTGATCTGCCAGACGTTCTACCACTTCACAATAGTCTTCAGCAGAGCGGCCACATACATTTACAATGATCTTCGTATCATATTTTTTCAGAAATGGAATGTCCCTGGATACAAACACATCGATTCCCGGATTCTGCAGACCGATGGCATTCAGCATACCGCCGTATACTTCTGCGATACGCGGTGTCGGATTGCCCGGCCACGGCACATTGGCAACACCTTTTGTCACAACAGCACCCAGACGGTTCAGATCCACAAATTCAGAAAATTCTTCGCCGGAACCGAATGTTCCGGAAGCTACCATTACGGGATTATCAAAGGTTACCCCTGCAATATTGACTTTTGTATTCATTACAGTTCCACCTCCTCAGCGCGAAATACCGGACCTTCTTTGCAGACACGTTTATTATGTACGTTTGTATGTGCATCCACTTCTTTGGACTTGCATACACATGCAAGACATGCGCCGATACCGCATGCCATCTTCTCTTCCATGGAAATCCAGCATTCCATCTGTTTCTCTGCCGCATATTCTTTCAATGCACGAAGCATCGGTGTCGGCCCGCATGCATAGATAATGTCTGCTTCCAGATCATTTTCACGGATTGCATCCAGAACATTTCCCTTGCTTCCGTAGCTTCCATCTTCCGTTGCGATATATACGGGACCGTATTTCTTAAACTCATCCAGCAGGAACATGTCGCTGTTTCTGTAACCAAGCACGATCTGCTTCTCACAGTCTAACTGTTTTGCCAGCTCCAGAATCGGCGGGATGCCGATGCCACCGCCGATGAGAAATGCTTTTTTACTTTTCAGCGGAAATCCATTTCCAAGCGGTCCTAAAACGCTTAATTCCATTCCTGTATTTTTCTCAGAAAATTCCTGTGTGCCTTTTCCCGCAACTCTGTATACCAGATGCAGCGCTCCATCATTTTTGTCAATCTCACAGATACTGATGGGACGTGGAAGCATTCTGCTGCCGTCTTCACAGTAAATAGAAATAAACTGTCCGGCTTTCGCATGCTGTGCAATCTGCTCTGTCTTCAGCCACATGCTGAAAATCCCCGGCGCGATCTCTTCCTGACTGATGATCACTGCATTTTCTTTAAATTTTTCGGCCATATTTATTTTTACCTCACATTATATCGGACACAAAATCTGAAAAAATCCATGCCCGTGTTTTCAGAATAAACGCTGCATATTTTATATATGCTCATTTTGATAGTAATGTCCTTTTCGCCAGTTTTCCGGCGACACAAATTTTTACTTATCGATTTTTTAAAGCGCCGTCAATATCCTCGATCATATCAAGCACTGCCTGTCTGGATGCATCTGCAAAATGCTCTGCGCCAAACTGTGTGTATTTCTCCTGTTTGTAAGCTGCAATGATGCCTCTGGATGAGTTTACGATGGCGCCAAGTCCATCTTCATTGAAGTAATGAACCAGATCTGCGCCTTTTCCACCCTGTGCGCCGTAGCCCGGTACAAGGATGAAGCTCTTCGGCATTACTTTACGCAGCACTTTGCCGATCTCCGGATAGGTAGCGCCTACAACAGCGCCTACATAGCTGTAAGCATCGCCCATCAGCTCTTCACCCCATGCAGCTACTTTTTCTGCCACATGCTCATACAGCGGTTTTCCGTCGATCATACGATCCTGGAACTCTCCGCTGGACGGATTGGATGTCTTTACAAGAATGAACAGACCTTTCTTTTCTTCCTTGCAGATGTCTACAAATGGTTTGATCCCGTCTGTTCCAAGGTATGGGTTTACCGTAGCAAAATCCTCGTTGAATACCGGAATCTTCTGGCTTCCTACTTCTACTTTTCCAAGATGACCAACCGCATATGCAGCGGATGTGGAACCAATGTCTCCACGTTTTACATCGCCGATGACAACCAGATCTTTCTCATGGCAGTAATCTACCGTCTTCTGGTAAGCGATCAGACCTTCCACGCCAAACTGCTCATACATAGCAATCTGCGGTTTTACAGCCGGAATCAGATCATAGACTGCATCTACGATTGCTTTATTATACTGCCAGATAGCTTCAGCAGCGCCTTTTAATGTCTCACCATACTCCGCAAATGCCTGTTTTTTCACATGCTCCGGTACATAATTCAGCATCGGATCAAGTCCGACTACGATAGGTGCGTTTGTTTTTTTGATTTTTTCACAAAGTTTATTGATCATCTTTGTTCCTTTCTTATCTCGTTTCTATATTTCTTTTTTAGATATCTGCAAACTCTACTCTTCATAAGCGATCTCGCCATCGGCGATGGTCATACGCACTTTTCCATTTGCCTGGTAACCGCCAAACGGCGTATTTTTCCCTTTGGAATAAAAGGTCTGCGGATCAATGGCATATGTCTCTCTCGTATCAAAGATCACGATATCTGCCACTTTTCCTTCTGCAATCTGACCTTTATCCAGCTTCAGCACTTTTGCCGGATTCAGACTCATTTTTTCTGCCATCTGCGGCATCGTGAGAAGTCCGGTCTTAACCAGTTCTGTATACGTCAGGGCTGCTGCTGTCTCCAGTCCTACAATGCCAAAAGGCGCTTTTTCAATAGACTGGTTCTTTTCTTCTGCGGAATGTGGCGCATGATCTGTGGAGATCACATCCATGATTCCAAGACGTAAACCTTCCCGGAGAGCTTCCATATCTTCTCTCGTACGAAGCGGCGGATTCATCTTATAGTTCGCATCGTCCCCCGGAATATCTTCGGAACAGAGGGTAAAATGATGCGGGCAGACTTCTGCAGTTACAGGAAGACCTTCTTCCTTTGCCTGTTTTACCATCTGCACGCTGTCCTTTGTAGAACAGTGGCAAAGATGCAGACGCACGCCTGTCTCCTTCGCCAGAAGGATATCTCTTGCCACGATGACATCCTCTACGGAATTGGTAATTCCCTTCATGCCAAGGCTTTCGGATTTTGCATCCGCATTCAGCACGCCGCCATTTACCATATTAATATCTTCACAGTGTGCCAAAACTGCCATATCATTTTCAGCAGCAAGCTTCATGCCTTCCCTGTAGATCTGAGCATTCATAACGGATTTGCCATCCTCACTGATTGCCGGACTTCCGGCTTTCTTCATGCCAGCAATATCTGCCAGCTCTTTACCCTGTTGTCCTTTTGTTACCGCACCAGCCTGCAGCACATGAATTTTTGTTACGGATGCAGCCTTGTGAGTCACATAATCCACAATATCCGGTCTGTCTACTACCGGCTTTGTATTCGGCATCGCCACGATTGTTGTAAAACCGCCATGAGCAGCTGCTTTTGTGCCGGTCTGTATATCTTCTTTATATTCCAGTCCCGGATCGCGCAGATGCACATGCAGATCAATAAATCCGGGCATGACATAACAGCCCTCTGCGTCTACCACACGGGCTGCTTTTTCCTGAATCGCCGGAGCCACACAACTGATCTTATCTTTTTCAATCAGTACGTCCTGTTTCTCTTCCGTTCCAAGAACAGGATCCACAACGATTCCGTTTTTTATCAAAATTGACATAAGCTATCCTCCATTGCCTGCAACGTATTTCTGATATTCCTAAAAAGGCTCCCATCATACATTACCATCTATGCCTGCGGACTCTCATAAGATTCCGCAAAAACATCACTTAGAAAACATATTTCCCATACAGAAATTTTTCTGTATTCAGAATACCATTTTTCCACGATGCCTGCAACAATACAGCCGTTGTTTCTTAATTTTTACCCCTAATTCTTTTCTATGTTCCTGATATAAAAATATTTTTCATATCTTTTTATCATATATCCGGAAAATATCTATCTTTTACCGGAATGGCAATATTTCTTTATCTTCAATAAATTTACTCTAAGATATTTTCTTAATATTTCTATCAGTTCTTTAGGAAGCAATGTCTTGTTTCACAGATTTCTACATCAGCTCCAGAGACATGCCTCCCGGCACATAGGCCTCGATATAAATGCCGTCTTCCCGGTATTCTTCTTTTAAAAGTTCTCCGTATTTGCGCACAAGCTGGATCTTGCCTGCCTGGGCATAAGGGATCAGCATCTCAATCCGTGTTTTGCCTTCCCGCAGCGTATTTTCTAATAATGTAAACAGTTCCTCGAACCCCTCTCCGGTCTTTGCCGAAATACACAGGGATGCATCCGCGCGGAAATCCCGGAAATGAGGCGCATCCTCCAGCTGGTCACACTTATTAAATAATGTAATGATCTTCTTTCCTGCGATTCCAAGATCTTCCAGCGTCTGATATACGATAAACATCTGCTTGTCCCACTGCGGATTGGAAGCGTCTACCACATGCAGGATAAAGTCCGCATACTTTGCCTCTTCCAATGTGCTTTTAAACGCATCTACAAGATGGTGGGGAAGCTTGCGGATAAATCCTACCGTGTCAGTAAGCATCAGGCTCTGTCCGTCCGGAAGCTCCAGCAGTCGTGTGGTAGGGTCCAGCGTCGCAAACAGCTGATCCTCTTCGTATACATCTGCATCGGTCAGAGTATTCAAAAGCGTGGATTTTCCGGCATTGGTGTATCCAACGATGGCTGCCACTTTCGTATGGGTCTCCATACGTCGGGCACGGTTGACCTCCCGATGGCGGATCACATCCTTCAGTTCCCGGTTCAGCTGTGCCGCTCTGTGATTGATCAGACGACGATCCATCTCCAGTTTCTTCTCTCCCGGTCCACGGGTTCCGATACCGCCTCCCAGTCGTGACAGAGACCGTCCCAGTCCCGTCAGACGGCTGAGCCGGTATTTTAACTGTGCCAGCTCTACCTGGATCTTACCTTCGCTGGTTCTTGCCCGTGCCGCAAAAATATCCAGAATGATCAGTGTCCGATCCATGACTTTGGTATCCAGGATCTGTTCCATATTCCGCAGCTGCGCCGGAGAAAGTTCATCATCACATATGATGCCGGTAGCATCCAGCTCCCAGATAAGATTCCGGATCTCTTCCAGCTTTCCGCTGCCCACATAAGTTCCCGGATGGATCTGATCCAGCTGCTGAATAACCGTTCCAACCACTTCTGCTCCCGCAGTCGCTGCCAGCTCCCCAAGCTCCGCCAGAGAATCTTCTGTATCGTCGTCATCCCGTAGGCTGACACCTACCAAAATCACACGCTCCACACATGTTTCTATTTCATATCCAGCCAAATTTGTTATTTCCTTCCTGCTTAATATTTACTATTGTCTGTTGTTGTCTATTGTTTTCAGTATATAGTCCTGGTTTTTCAACACATTATACAGAAATACTGCTTTTAATAATTTATCTTTATCACTACTTGATCTGCATGCCGATACTGCAATTTACACGGTATACCGCCTTTGCTTCCTTTGCCAGCATACAGCACAGCCGTCCCGTAACTTCACGCCAGTTTCGGTCAAACTCTTCGATGGGCACGATCCCGCATCCAAGCTCTGTGGAGCAGATGATGATATCCGGATTTTTCTCCAGCACCTGCTGCGTCTGCTGCCAAGGATCGTTATTTCCCCGCAGCTGCTCAGCGACCCACAGATGGTAATGATCCCAGATATGTGCCATCTGTATTTCTTCTATTGTAGTACGTTCATCTGCGATATGAATTTGGTTACAAATCGCAACAGTATCCGCCACTGTTTCGGTATTCGATACATTTTCTGACATATCGTTTTCTATTCCTGAAAACACTTTATTGTCACTTATCAGCTGTTTTGCAAACAGACATTTCCCCTGGTATGCACCGCCTGTTATTAATATCATTACTTCCCGTATCTCCTCTATTCCCCTGTCGTCTGTCTTTATAAATACAGAATTTTCTTCACTAGTCTTTCTCTTAATAATTGATTATAAACACCTTACTTCCGATCACGGCTGCAAATGCCATCAGCAGCTCACAGATCTGCAGGAAAAATCCCTGCGTATCACCTGTAATGCCGCCAAATTTGTTCATACACATCTTTCGGCACCCAAGCATGGTCAGCCATGCTGCTGCCACCGCCAGTATTCCGCATAACGGCTGCATCCCTATCATAAACAGACTGGATGCGATAGCTTCACAGAGCAGGATCACTCTGCATTTTTTCTTATCCGCCTGGTCCGCAAAAGTTGCTGCCAGACCACTGCTTTTCGCACAGGGAAATGTGGCAATGCCAAATCCACTGAGGGAACGGCTGAGGCAATATCCTCCAGCCAGTACTAACAGCAAATCTGTCGTTACCTCCGACCAGACTGCCAGTGCCGCAATAAAATAAGAACAGCATACGATAATCGCGAAAGCTCCCGCATGGGAATCGCTTAAGATCTCCAGTCGCCGCTCCCTCGGCTGCCAGGAACTCAAAGCATCCGACGTATCCAGCAATCCATCCAGATGAATGCCACCTGTTACGATCACAGGGATTAACAGAAATACCCCCGTCACAAACAGATTTCCAAAGGGCAGTCTGAAACTTAGCTGTCCCCAGATCCATACGCACACGCCCACAGCCGCTCCTATCAGTGGAAAAAAACAGAGTGCATAACGCATATTTTCTTTTGTCCATGCAAATTGTGGCATAGGTATCTTTGAATACATAGAAAATGCCACCGCAATATTTTTCAAAAGATTCATCTTTCTAAAACTCCTTCTTCGGGAAATGTCACTATTATTTCCAGTTCGCCGCAATATAGTTATGATCCATTTCCCCTACTGTCAGTAAAGAATATTCCATCTTATTGCCTTTTAAAAAGAGCGGAATCCCACACACTACCTCGCAAACTATATCTGCCATCGCTGCAAGCTGCACATTTGCCTCTCCCAGCGCTTTCATGTACTGCACTGTTTCCTGTTCATAGGAAATCCCGTCACAAAATACATCGTTGGTCACGACTACAAGATGCTTCGTCTGCTTTTGCAGATGCCATATGCCTGACAGGATCTTTTCCACCGTCTGCTTCTCATTCAGCCCATTGGTAAACATTTCATTTGCTGTCAGATTCGACAAGCATTCCAATAATGTTGTCTGAGCATTTAAAATAAGCTTCTCCAGGTCTGTATAACATTCTACCGTCTGGAAATGCTTCCCCGCTCTCAATTTTTTATGTCGCTGTATCCGCGCAGCCCCTTCTTTTCCAAAAGGCTGCATTGTCGCAATATATATTTTTTCCCTTGGGCAAAGCTCCATGCAGCATCGTTCCGCAAATTCCGACTTTCCACTGCCGCTGCCCCCAGTTACCATGATCAACATTGGTTTCTCAATTCCTTTTCAACTATACAAATTTTCTTTTTTCATATGAGTCCATATTCCACCGTCTTTCATCGGCAGTACAAGTCTTAACATATATTTTTCGTTTTATATCCCTGAAAGTAAAATCAGGCAAAAATTTTTCAACATATAAATAGAAAACCAATCTTTAACAGTGTATCATCTTGCATTTCCTGCGTCAACGCAACAGTTTTTTCAAATTTTTTATTTTATTTCTTCTTCACATTTCCAGTCAAAACGAACAAAAAATTTTATGTATCCGGATTTTTTCTGTAATTCTTGCATTATTTTTGCCATTCATTTCTAAAGGAAATCTTAACTAATAACTTTTTCTTATTATTGAGACTTATTTTTTCATTTCTCTTTCTCTAAAACATGGGTTATGATAAGCATGTCCTTGAGAAAGAACAATTTCCAAGGAAACCTAAATTACGAAAAACCTTCTGTGATGTGCAATCCTTACATCGCAGGACCCCCTAATAAAAGTAATTTACCTAACCTTAATAACCCCCTTAAAAAAACCTTAACCCTTCTAAGAGAGGCATCGGAACAATCCGATGCCTCTCTTACGTTATTTCTGATATTCCAATCTTTGTTTCCACTCAAAAACAAAGACCATCTTTTTTTATATGGTTTTTCTATCCTGTCTAATTCAACAATGGCAGTATCTTCGCCAGTGAAGGGTTCTGGTCATCCGGCGTCCACACCGCAGCCACATCAATAAAATCTTCCTGTGGCACCAACGGTACCGCACGCAATTTTCCATGATGCAGGAAAGGGTCGAAAAGATACGACGGTAAGATTGTAACGCCCATATTGGCAGACAGCATAAACAGCAGTGACTCTGCATCCTCGATCTTCGCCACTACATTTGGGCGGATTCCTGCTGCTTCAAATGGTGCCAGCATCCGCCGTTCCTCTCCCAGTCTGCCATCCTCAGAACAACAGAGAATCAGATTCTCATTTCGCAGATCATAACGGGTCAGTGACTCACGGCCGGCAAGAATATGTCTGTTTGGCAGCAACACCACCATGGAATATCTGTCGTATACTTTATAGCGCAGCCCCTCCAGATAATGTTCATCGAACACTGGCATGAATACCAGATCATGTTCTCCGTTTTTCAGGGATTTCAGCAATGCTGATGGTTCCTGACAACGGAAATTTAACCGGATATTCGGATAATGTTCATTGATCACACGGATTTTGTCCGGCAAGGTGGTATTACCCATACCCATAACGAATCCCACACTCAATACACCTGAGAATCCGGCAGAAGTCATCTTTACTTTTTCTGTGATCGCATCGATATGATGTAAAAGCTCCTGGCTCTCTCCACGGAATACCTCTCCCGCAGGAGTCAGCATAACCTTTTTCTTTGTCCGTTCAAACAATCTGACGCCAAGCTGTTCCTCCAGCGTCTTGATCTGCTGGGTAACGGCCGTCTGTGACACATATAGCTTTTCCGCCGCTCTCGTAAAATTCAATTCATCTGCTACTGCCAGAAAATATTCAATCTGTCTGGTGTTCATTTCATTCCTTCTTTTCTTCTATAGTGATATTTTAGTTCCTTTTTCATTTCAATTCATATGCATTCAAAATCTTCATCTCAAAAATCTGAACGTATATGATGGAACATGTCACTTCAAATCGTCGTTGAAAATTTTCTTTCCATCATTCCAACATGATAAAACATCCGCTACTTTCCATATTTAATACGATTATCAATTCCTTTATATACTGTTATCGTCTGTCTTCAACTTTCTCCAGCTGATTGTATTTTACATATCCCGGATGACGACCGGTAATGTGATATCTCTCCCGCAGACCGATCAGCGTATCGATATCCTTTGGTTCCATATCTTTGGAAACGCCGAGAATCTTCAGATACAGGGAAGTCTTGGCATACTGCTCTACGGATTCCATCTTATAATAAGCCGCTGTCAGATTCGGTCCTACCGTCAGTGCTCCATGGTTTGCCAGAAGCATGGCATCATGATTTTCCAGATACGGAGCAACTGCCTCCGGCACTTCATCAGTAGACGGTGTTGCAAACGGAACGACCGGAACCGCTCCGGTATTTACGATATTTTCCATTACGCAATAATCATCCAGTGCGATATTGGCTGCCGCAAATGTGGTCGCTACCGGCGGATGCGCATGTACAACGGCGCCAACATCTTCCCGCTCTGTATAACAACGATAATGCATCTTCATCTCAGAAGACGGGCGATACCCTTCTGCCGCTTCCAACACATTTCCTTCCATATCAGTACGCACCAGCATCTCCGGTTTGATCAGACTCTTGCTGATACCGGTCGGCGTGCATAAGACGCTTCCATCCTCCAGCTTTACAGATACGTTTCCATCGTTTGCCGCAACGATGCCACGCTGCCACATTTTATAACATACATCACAGATCTGCTCCCGGATGTCCATATAACTTAAACTCATGTTCTTTCTCCTTTTCTGTCTGATATCCTTTATTCCAGACTGATAAAAGTATAACAGAAAAACATATTTTTGAAAACTGCAAACATATTTGAATAGAATAGGACCGATAATATTTGCAGCCTATCGTTTTGTAACGTTTTATGTTTGTTGTTTTGACTGGAATAAAAAATAAGATTATGCTAAAATATATAGCAAATAATTTATCATGTACTCTCGGAATCTTCTAAATGAGTATTTCTGAAATCAATTTTCATATAAGATTTCTCTTTTCACAGTATATATGATGTAGAAAAAGAAGACCCGAAAGTGCATTTTATATTTGGAGGAGAGTATTGTGACGATTTTTCAGATTGAATGTTTTCTGAATGTAGCAAAATATCTGAATTTTACAGAGGCTGCCAATCATCTGTTTATTGCGCAGTCTTCTCTGAGCAGAAATATATCAAACCTTGAAACAGAGCTTGGCATCCAGCTTTTTTCCCGCACGAAAAAATATGTACGGCTGACTCCGGGGGGCGCTGTTCTCTATCAGGAACTTTCTGTTTTACTGGATCAGGGACGAAATGCCATTGAAAAAGCAAAAAAAGCCGGCCTCGGGCAGGAAGGCTCCATCAGTCTCGGCGTGATCGAATCGCAGCTTTCAGAGAATTTTCTTCCCTACGCGCTGAATACTCTGCGGGATCATCACCCGAACATCCAGTTGCAGCTGATCCGCGGAACATTTAAAGAACTGCGGAATGCTCTGCTGAAAGGGGAAATCGATATCGCACTGACCATGGACTTTGATCTGCTGGAATATCCTGACACTGAAGTCATCTACCAGCCGTTCTTCCAATCCAGTCCGAAATGTGTCATTTCCACCTCTCATCCGCTGGCGAAAAAGGATTACATCCATCTGGAAGAACTGAAAAATGAACCGATGATCGCAATCAAACCGGAGATCTCCCAAGGGGCTTATGACCATATCGTACAGCTCTGTGAGATTCACGGATTTATTCCGGAACAGATCCATTATGCCACCAGTACACAGAACCTGCTCCTCATGGTAGAATCCGGGCTGGGATTTTCTGTGCTGGATGATAACTGTATCTCCTCCACAAATGTATCCGTCCGCTCCTTCCCGATCTACAAGAGCGATCCACTGATCCTTGTAGCTGTGTGGAAACGTGACAATTTTAATCCGGTCATTCCTCTGTTTACCAGTCTGTTGACAGCAGAACCGGAAAATACGGTGTCATAAATCATCCTGTAAAAAATAGAGTACCCATATTTATTGCTATTCAGCAAAAATATAGGTACTCTATTTTTGTCTTTCTCTTTATTTCTCCGGAAGGATCTCCAGCCAGTATCCATCCGGATCTTCGATAAAGTAGATTCCCATCTCTTCATTTTCAAAACAGATGCATCCCATTTCTTTGTGTTTTGCATGCGCTCCTTCAAAATCCGGAACTGAAAATGCAAGATGGAACTCACAGTCTCCCAGATTATACGGGCGATCCATGTCACGCATCCAGGTCAGCTCCAGCTCAAAGTCTGTCTCATCATTTCCTACATATACGATGATAAAAGAACCGTCTGTGCTTTCTTTTCTGCGTTTCTCTTCCAGTCCCAATGCTTCTTTGTAGAAATCCAGTGATTTCTGAAGGTCGTATACGTTGTAATTTTCGTGGATCATTTTAAAGTTCATTATGGTATTCTCCTTGTTATCTATTTTATATACTTATTACTTTATATCATATTCTAACATGAACAAAAACAATTGATGATCAACATTCGCCGTTCGTCAATCATGTGCATATATTGACTCCCTTGCACTCGTTATAACATGAACAAACGCAGTTCATGATCACCATTCGTCAATCATACAAGTATGTTGGCTCTCTTGCACTCATTATTCCCTATATATGAAACGACTGCCCCGGCGCCTCCGTCTTTTTCATGATACCGGATCTCTTGATCTCCGGCCGCGCTTTCAGATACCGGTCGATCCAGTAATATTTATCCCACATGTGCATGGGGAATACGACAGACGGATGCAGCATCTCGATATAAGCATCCATGCCATCGAACGTATGATTTTCCAGTCTCGGATCAAGAAGCAGAAATGCGATATCTGTATGACGGCCTTTTAACTTCTGCGTAAACTGATAGAAATTCTTCTCCATCTGCTTCATGTAACCGCTGCCCTCTTCTTCCCAGAGCCACAGATGCAGATCACCCGCATGAAATACCGTTGTTTTTTTGTCGATAGTCAGATAAAAAGCCACGCCTTCATCTGTAGACCGGAAAGTCTCGACCCTCACAGAATGTCCGTTTGCAAGCTTCAACGTCCGATCAGCATTGCCCGCAAGGCGGATCACTTTGGAAGCCTCCTCTTCTGTCAGTCCCAGCTTTGTAACTGCTTTCTGTGAAAAATTAATATCCTTTGATAAAATATACTGCACCTTCGGATATTGTTTTCTGAACTTCCAGATCTCCCGATTGTAGTGATCCGGATGTCTGTGGCTGGAGAATATAAGCAATGGCTTCTCCTTATTTAATTCCGGGATCTTTCCTGTATAATAATCAAACATAAAATATGCTGCGTCTGTTTCCAATAAAAATCCGCTGTGTCCCAGGTATGTTACTTTCATATGTTAAAGTTATATCCTTTCATAAAGTTCACACAGGTCTTGTAACATCTGTATTATAAAAAAACCCCTCTTTAAAATCAAGCTTATTCTACCATCTTTTCTTAATCATAAACAACCGGATCCAAATCTTATTTTTACCCTGATGTCCTTATCATCCCTCTCTTTTTATGCACGGGAAATCATTGTCAGATCATGTTCATTCAAGAATCCCCCACCCCAGCTCCGGATTCGGATACTCCCGCCGCACATCCAGCGGCCGGGCTTCCCGATGAAACTGCGCTTTGATCTTCTCTCCATACAAATAGGGATCTTCTCCCTGCACGATGCCCCGCTGCATCTTCCTTGCTGCAAGCCCGGTCACATATGGGGCTGCCATAGAAGTTCCGGTTCGAGTATCGTATCCGCCCCCCGGTGCTGCGGCAATAATATCCACGCCCGGCGCTGCCACATCCGGCTTGATCTCCGTGCGATTGCGCGTGTAGCCCCGGCCGGAAAAATCTGCCAGCGTCTGATATCTGGAATCATATGCCGCCACAGAGATCACTTTATCTGCGGTAGACGGTATCGTCAGTGTTGTTTCTTCCGTAGGATATAAAAAACCGGTTCCCTCACTCAGTCCACCCTGCCAGGGCAGCCACATATCATAACTTCCTTCCACGATCCTGCCGGGAGTCAGCCGAATGATCCACACGCCACTATCCACATACGCTCCGGATGGAATAAAATCCAGAAACACTTCCTGACTGACCGTATAGGGAAGCGGCGTTCCGTAATACACCAGCAGCTCCGTACCCTCCAGATAGATCCGCTGTATCCCCTGTTCCAGACGGATCTCGCTGCTGCTGATCCCATTGGGATGTATGACCGTAACCCGCATATCATCCGCATAAGACTTCCAGATCTGCAGGCTGAAGCCGGTTTCATAAGCACCTACAGCCAGTTGGATATCCTGCGGTACTGTATTGTTTATTGTAGCAGGAATCGCTTCTGATTTTACTTCTGACGCTGTTGACGTTGTTCCCTTCTGTTTCAGGAAAACAGATGTCTCATTTTGCATAGGAAATCGCCCCGACGTATGAATTCTGGATGTCCCCTCATTGCCGGTCCCTGCAACGATCACATTTTTCCAGTAAGAGGACACCTCATTCAGGTAAGTTTCCAGCAATGACCTTCCATCATGTCCGCCATAATTATTTCCAAAACTCAGATTGACCGCCACGGGCATCTGATACTGTTCTGCCCTGCGAAGAACATAATCCACCGCTGCCATAAGCTCCGTCGTTCTGGGAAAACCATTGGTCTTTGCCACACCAAGCTTCACGATCAGCAGGGAACTCTCCGGCGCCACACCCACATACCTCCCCCCGGAAGCCCTGCCATTTCCGGCTGCAATCCCGGTCACATGGGTTCCATGGCCGGAAATATCCCGGCTTGGCACAAGTTCATACCGCTGCTGCTCCGTTGGAGCCTGTAATGCTGCATTAATCTCCACCTGCGTATACACCCGGTTCAAGGTCTGATCCCACAGTTCCAGAATCCTTGTACTTCCATCTGAATTGCAAAAATCCGGATGCGCATAGTCGATACCTGAATCAATAATGGCAATGATTACACCTTTGCCGGTGTCATCAGAAAACTGAGTGGATGACAGAACCATATTCTCTTCTACTCGATTTACAAATCTGTTTTTTATCTGGTCACTATCTTTCGTCAGATTACAGAAAACATTCCGTTCGGCAAAAAATAACCTCTTCGGCTTCTCCATGTATGCCACCTGCTTATCTGCTGCCACAATGTCTACCATCGACTCCGGCACGATCAGAAGTGCATACTGATACAGCAGTTCCTGACCTCTGATCTGGGGGAATTTCTGCAGCAGTTCCTGAAATTCCCCGGAAAATTTAATGATTACTTCCCATGTATCTTCCTGGCTGGAATAGCCGGTCTCCAACACACTGGAACGTTCCCGCTCCTCCCGCGTACTGTTCAACGATAAATTCAGAAGGTTTTCAATTTTTTCATTATCCATAATAAAACCGCCAGACATTCCTTTTCGATACTATATGTAATTATTCCGGAAATAGCCCTCACTATACATCAACGGTCACTTCTGTTATGCCTATAAATTCGGTATCATCACAAATGGACTTGGCATTGTCCGCGACATATCTTTCTACAACAAGGATTTCCTAAATGCACATCCTGATATTGTTGTAGAAAAGAAACCGGATTCTCCGGATGAGGATAAATCTCTTTTTGAAAACATTGGATTTCGTAAGGCTTTTATTCCTCTCCGGGTAAAATTATCCATGGAAGGAACTGACTACACAGTTAACGAAAATGGCATTCCCTGCTGTCCACACGATTCTACGCTTCCTATGAAACGGGAAGGCAGTAAATCTCATTTAAGAAGCAAACTTCCTACCATGAAATTTGTATGCCCCAAAATGAAATGGATGCGTGATAAGCAGACTGGAAAAACTTATCGTAAATGCCACTGTGATAATCCGTGCACCACTTCTTCCTGCGAACGAATGATTTATATTTATCCTGAGAAAAATCTCCGCGCCTATCCTGGTGTAGAACGAGGTTCGCGTGAATGGGAAGACACCTACAAAATCTGTGTAAATGTCGAAAAATCAGTCAACCATTTCAAGGATAGTTTCTGCATTGCTGGATTCTTACCGCATTTTTAATCAGGATTGCGAACTTGTTTCGCAATTACCTATAATATATGTATTGTACAGAAAATTTTATATTTTTAGACATGTAAAAGAGCTATCTAACTTTCTCGTCATTAGATAGCTCTTTTAACTGTTAAACTGAAGTTTCACTGTATAACCTCCTGTTCTCAATATTCAGTTTTCTGAAGATTTTCATTTATCTTCTCAATGGAATTACCTCATTTCCTTATACTCGTTATCTCCCTCGCCAACGATTGCATATAAAAGAATTTATTGGTCAACTGCTTATCCCATTGGACTGTCCTCCTGTTTCTTAATTTTTTGTCCCTGGACTATGGTCCTCTGCCTTTCATATTCATCACTCCTTCTTAGCATCATCTATGATTAACACTTCATGAGTGGTTTTTATGTAAGTCAACTAACTATCCCATTGGACTATCCTCCTGTGTTCTCAAGATACGAATGATACTCTTTTTTTATTTGCGGCTCTTCCGCTAGGATTAAACTTCCTTTGTCTGTTGTATTTCGTGTCTCTTGTTTTTTGTTGTCTTTATTATATGAACTTTACATCGTTTTGTCAATACTTTTTCGAAACTTTTTTATTTTATTTTAAATTGTCTGATTTTAATATATTTTTTATATTATTTATTTATTTTTATACAATTTAGTAATATACCATCACAGATACAATCATCGTCTATTTTTGATTTTATGATTCTATATGAAAGTTAGAACTGAGTTCTATTATATAGCAAAAGAAAAAGCTGCCTGAGGATAGACACTAAGTTAAAATCTTAGTTACATCAGCAAACAGCTCTTTTGATATATTCTTATACACTTTTTAATGATATCTGCCATCGACCCCACAAAAAACTTACACACTTTACTTGACAAACTCCCATTACCGAAGAAAAACATCTGATATGCCAATGATTCCACATCGTTCCACCAGATCTTTCAGATCTGACTTGATCTCGTCTCTGTCATAGTCATGAGCTTCCAGAAATGCGCTGTCCTTATCATTGATATACGAATAATACAATAATGCAATCTTTAATGCTTCTTTTTCTTCCGCTTCCAACAGATCATACAATTCATTGCCAGCTTCATTCAGTTCTCCCTGATCAGCAAGGCGGCATAATTCCCGATATTGTTCTTTGGCGCTTTGGGTGTCCAGCAGATCTTCTGTAGGACTGTCTGTATCTACATGGAACAGCATATTGATCAGTGCCCGCGTCATCTCTTTTATCTGTTTGACGATATAATCATTTTCCAGCATATATTCTCTCTACCTTCCTTGCTTTCCTATATTTAAATAATCACTTTTTTGTCCAGAGCTTTGACCTGGTCTATGGGCAATTATAACACCAACTGCCATTTTTAGCTACCTTAACCCACCATCTAAAGCCAGTGGGATTGCGGTAGCCTTATTTCAAGTATTTCCTTTTTCCCCTACAGTGTCCTCCTCGTTATTTAGTTTTGTTTTTTTAATATAAAAGCATGATTTCCAGAAGCGATCTATGATATATTCATTTCCTTTCATTTTAATATATGTATTGTACAGGAAATTTTATATTTTTAGACATGTAAAAGAGCTATCTAACTTTCTCGTCATTAGATAGCTCTTTTAACTGTTAAACTGAAGTTTCACTGTATAACCTCCTGTTCTCTTATTCAGTTGTCCTCTCCCAACTTATATTCGATGGAATCAATCGCTCGACCTTATCTTTCCTTTTCGGAATAGACGTGATACTTAATGCTTTTGGTTTTAAAGTTAGGGAAAATCATCTAGCCCATTGGACTGTCCTCCTGTCTTTGATTTCTTGTTTCTTTTGATAATTTAATTATATATTCACTTTTTATTTTTGTCAATAGTTTTCTGTTTATTTATCGAATATTTTTATTATTATCTGTTTATTGTATTATTTTATGTAAATATATGTATAACGCCAACATGTTCAAAAAAACAGCAGCTGTCACTCTTT
This sequence comes from uncultured Roseburia sp., assembly GCA_900557275.1. The sequence goes on along the minus strand of USRX01000008.1, from coordinate 12,195 downwards.
CAACAACTGCTGTTCCATCATTTAAAATATATTCTGTTATCTCACATGAAAGAATTCGATCTCTTCCCCTACCGGTCCGATACAGAATGCAATACGGATCGGGAATTCCGGTTCTGACTGAATCGCCATGCTCTTTGGTTCTACAGTCACTTCATATCCTGCTTCTCTTACCGCTGCGATACATGCGTCCACATCATCTGTTGCCAGTGCAAAATGCCGGATGGCTCCCTGCGGAAGATCCTCCTCTGCGGAAGCAAAAATCTCCAGAATGCCACAGCCTGTATCCAGCATGATACCGGCATCTGTTCCACTTCCCCACGTTCTTGCCACATCAAGACCTAAAATATCTTTATAAAAATGAATCGTTTTCTGAAATTTTTCTACACCTTTGCATTTTAATGCCACATGATGAATACCGTTGATCAATTTTCCCATGATGATTCCTCCTAAAATAATTTTTCCTGACACTGCTCAATGTGTATGCACATTCTCTTACTCCGCAGTATCCGTTCAAGAAATCAAAGATTTCTTTCACTGACGGGCTTTCGCCCTATCAGACAAACATTAATTAAACAGAATCTTTTGTGCAAGCACAATATTCTGTTTAATTAATGTTATCTGACACTGCTCAATGCTTACGCACATTATACCTCTGTATATTAAAAAATACCAGCTAGTTCATCGAACCAACTGGTATTTTCTTCTCATGTTATACGATCTTCTTTTTCTGCTGTTAAAATTAGCATCCTATCATTTTTCAAAGCAGCCACCAGTTCTAACATAAGATAACCCTGCTGTTTTTATTTGAAGTAGTTTACACCGGACTCAAACAGTTTCATGTCCTGATCACCTGTAATGTTCATTGCAACTGCATCGCCACGGCGTTCTGCGTGCGCCATCTTACCGAGGACACGTCCATCCGGACTTGTGATACCTTCAATCGCCATGTAAGAACCGTTGACGTTCCATTCTTCATCCATAGTCGGATTGCCTGCTTCGTTGACATACTGAGTCGCTACCTGACCATTTGCGAACAGTTTATCCAGCCATTCTTTCGGTGCTACGAAACGACCTTCTCCATGGGATGCCGGACTTGTGTATACTTTGCCAAGCTCTGCGCCTGCCAGCCACGGGGATTTGTTGGTCACTACTTTTGTGTAGACCATCTTGGAGATATGACGTCCGATGGTGTTGTAGGTCAGTGTCGGAGCATTCTCGTCAAGCTCTACGATCTCCCCGTTCGGAACGAGACCCAGTTTGATCAATGCCTGGAAACCGTTACAGATACCGAGACAGAGACCGTCTCTCTCGTTCAACAGTTTTGTAACTGCCTCTTTGATCTTCTCATTCCGGAATACGGTTGCAAAGAATTTTGCAGATCCTTCCGGTTCATCACCTGCGGAGAATCCACCCGGGAACATGATGATCTGAGACTGGCTGATGGCTTTCTCAAATACATCTACAGATTCACGGATATCCTCTGCGGAAAGGTTTCTGAATACTTTTGTAATGACATCTGCACCTGCTCGCTCAAATGCTCTTGCGCTGTCGTATTCGCAGTTTGTACCCGGGAATACCGGAACAAATACGGTCGGACGCGCGATCTTATGTTTGCATACATAGATGTCTTTTGTATCATAAAGTCCTGTCTGGACTTCTTCTTTGTTTTCTGTCGCACGGGTCGGGAATACTTTCTCCAGTGTGCCTGTCCATGCATCCAGAGCTTCCTCCATGGAAATCTCCACATCGCCATAACGGAATACCTGCTCATCCAGAACAGATCCGACGATGGATACGTTTGCACGAAGTCCTGCTGCCTCGAAAGCGGCTTTGATCGCATCGGTATCTTCCGGCGCTGCCTCAGCGATCAGGTTACCAAATCCCGGTGCAAATGCTTCTTCCGGTTTCAGGCATCCACGGATGGATACGCCCAGCTTATTACCGAATGCCATCTTGCTGACTGCTGCGATGAGACCTTTTGCATCCAGTGCATATACGGATACCAGTTTTTTCTCCTGAATCATGTTGTATACAACATCATACAGCTTCATAACTTTCTCATAATCCGGCAGATCATAAGCATCTTTATCAATTGTGATCATCATCAGCTTGTTGCCTGCTTTTTTCAGCTCAGGTGTGATGATATCCTGCTGTTTTGCAATATCCACTGCAAAGGATACTAATGTAGGCGGAACATCGATATCATTAAATGTTCCGGACATGGAATCTTTTCCTCCGATGGACGGAAGTCCGAATCCCATCTGTGCGCTGTAAGCGCCAAGGAGTGCTGCAAACGGCTGGCTCCAACGGGATGGTTCTTCGCTCATTCTGCGGAAGTATTCCTGGAAAGTAAAGCGAATCTTATGATAATCTCCGCCCGCTGCCACGATGCGGCTGATGGATTCCAGTACTGCATAGACAGCTCCGTGGTACGGGCTCCAGGATGACAGATACGGATCAAATCCATAACTCATCATCGTTACCGTATCACATTTACCGGTCATGACCGGAAGTTTTGCTACCATGCTCTGTGTCTCTGTCAGCTGATATTTACCGCCGTATGGCATAAATACGCTGCCTGCGCCGATGGAACCGTCGAACATTTCCACCAGGCCTTTCTGTGAGCATACATTTAAGTCTTTTAATGTATCCAGCCATTTTGCACGGACATCAGTTACTTCCGGCTGAACCAGAACGCTGTCTGCTTTGGACGGGATATCAACTGCTACGTTTGTCTCCTGATGCGCTCCGTTGGTATCCAGGAATGCTCTGGAGATATTTACGATCTCTTTGCCTCTCCAATTCAGAACCAGACGCGGTTCTTCGGTAACAACAGCTACCTCTACTGCTTCCAGGTTCTCTTCTGCTGCATAGGCAAGGAATTTTTCTACATTTTCCGGTGCGATCACGACAGCCATACGCTCCTGGGATTCAGAAATAGCGATCTCTGTTCCGTCCAGACCTGCGTATTTTTTCGGAACTTTATCCAACTGTACGCGAAGTCCGTCTGCTAGCTCGCCGATGGCTACGGATACACCGCCTGCACCGAAGTCGTTACATTTTTTAATGATATAGCTTACTTCCTCACGGCGGAACAGTCTCTGAATCTTACGCTCTGTCGGCGGATTACCTTTCTGAACTTCTGCGCCGCAGGTGTCGATAGACTGTGTATTGTGGGCTTTGGATGATCCTGTTGCACCGCCACAGCCGTCACGACCGGTACGACCGCCCAGAAGGATGATGATGTCTCCCGGATCAGAAGTCATTCTCTGTACCGCACGTCTCGGAGCTGCGCCCATAACGGCACCGATCTCCATACGTTTTGCAACGTAATTCGGATGATAGATCTCTTTTACATAGCCGGTAGCCAGACCGATCTGGTTTCCGTAGGAGCTGTATCCTGCTGCTGCGGAGCGGACGATCTTCTTCTGTGGAAGTTTTCCTTCGATGGTATCTTTTACAGATACGGTAGGATCTGCTGCTCCGGTAACACGCATTGCCTGATATACATAAGTACGGCCTGACAGCGGATCACGGATCGCGCCGCCAAGGCAGGTAGCTGCACCACCAAACGGCTCGATTTCTGTCGGATGGTTATGTGTCTCATTTTTAAAGTTTACCAGCCACTCTTCTGTCTTTCCGTCTACTTCTACCGGAACGACGATACTGCAGGCATTGATCTCGTCAGATTCTTCCTGATCGTTGAGTTTGCCTTCTTTTTTCAGTTTTTTCATTGCCATAAGGGCAAGATCCATGAGACAGATGAATTTGTCGTCTCTGCCTTTGTAGATCTCTTTGTGGGTGGCAACATATTCTTCATAAGTCTTAACCATTGGCTCCTTGTAATCGCCTTCGCCAAAGGTTACTTCTTTTAATTCTGTTGAGAATGTTGTATGACGGCAGTGATCAGACCAGTAAGTATCCAGCACACGGATCTCTGTCATGGTCGGGTCTCTATGCTCATCATTGTGGAAATAATTCTGGATGTGCAGGAAATCCTTGAATGTCATAGCAAGGTTCAGTGAGTCATACAGCGCTTTTAGTTCCTGCTCCGGCATATCTTTGAATCCGTCAAATACGATAACGTCTGCCGGTTCTTCAAACTCAGTTACCAGCGTCTGTGGTTTCTCCATGCCTGTCTCTCTGGAATCTACCGGGTTGATGCAGTGGTGCTTGATCGCCTCTAACTGCTCATCGGTTACTTCTCCCTCAATCACATAAGTAGTGGCAGTACGAATGACTGGCTCCTCATTTTCATTTAACAATTTCACGCACTGTTCTGCAGAGTCTGCTCTCTGGTCGAACTGTCCCGGAAGGAATTCCACGCTGAATGCTTTTGCATTACCAAGGTCAAAATTCTCTTCATACACGGTATCTACCGGCGGTTCAGAAAATACGGTTACCAGTGCTTTTTTATATGTTTCATCAGAAATATTTTCAATGTCATAGCGAATCAGGACACGCACGCCTGTCACTGTGGAAATGCCGAGATAGCTTTTAATCTCTGCCTGCAATTCCTGCGCTTTTACCGCATAAGCGGGTTTCTTTTCTACATATACTCTGCGAACATTGCTCATATTTTTCCTCCAAACAATCAGATGTTCTCCCGGAATCTTCTCTGAATGAATCTTACCGGGCGTTCATTTTTCAATACATGCAGAAACGTTTATCTCCGGAATCACTGTCCGGGGTGTTTCAGGCATGCATCAGAAAATTCTGTCAGTATCTTTGATATCAGCATAAGTATAACGTACTTTTAGAGATTAGAAAAATTAATATATTTAATTCTTTCTATAAGATAAGTTAATATATTGTTTTTCTACGTAAAACATGTTTTTTATGCTTACTGAATATTAAGCACCTATAAGCTGTACTTTATGATATAATAAGCGTAAGAGAGTCAACATGCTCGCATGATTGACGAACGGCGAATACTGATCATGAACTGTTTTTGTTCATGATATAATGAGCGCAAGAGAGTCAACATACTCGTATGATTGACGAACGGCGAATACTGATCATGAACTGTTTTTGTTCATGATATAATAAGCATAAGAGTATCAGCAAAGGAGTCTTTTTTACTTATGGATATCAATTATGAATTATATAAAGTTTTTTACTATGTTGCAACCTCTTTGAGCTTTTCTGAGGCAAGCAAACATCTTTTTATTTCCCAGTCCGCGGTCAGCCAGTCTATCAAAACGCTGGAGCGCAAACTGGAACAGCCACTTTTTATACGCAGTACAAAACGTGTACAGCTTACTCCGGCGGGCAAAGTGCTGCTGAAGCACATCGAGCCTGCCATGAATCTGATTCAGCGCGGCGAAAACCAGCTTACAGACCGGCAAAGCCTCGGTCTCGGACAGCTTCACATCGGAGCCAGTGATACGATCTGCCGCTATCTTCTGGTACCGCATCTGAAACAGTTCCATAAAAAATATCCAAAAGTTCCCATCAAGGTTACTAATGCCACTTCCCTGGCCTGCGTAGATTTGCTGGAACAGGGAAAGGTAGATATGATTGTGACAAACTCTCCAAATGCCCGCCTGAACCAGTCTTATATCCAAAAGACAATCTGGGAATTCCGGGATGTGTTTGTGTCGAATCCGACATATTTTCCTCTGGAAAATCAGGAGCTTTCCCTCTCGGAGATCAAAGATTATCCAATCCTTACGCTGGATCGGAAATGCACCACCAGTGAGTTTTTGCACAACCTGTTTTTACAGCACCAGCTGGAGCTTCTGCCGGATGTGGAACTGAGCAGTAATGACTTGCTCATCGATCTGGCCAAGATCGGTCTTGGCATTGCTTTTGTGCCGGATTATTGTCTTCTGTCGAATTCCAAAGACCTGATCACATTAAAAGTGAAGGAAAAGATGCCTTCCCGTCAGATCGTGGCAGCGATCAATCCATCGTTACCGATCACAGATGCAACGGTAAAATTTTTAGAGCTGCTGCCTACGTTATCGCTGTAAATATTAATAGTTTATAAGAGTAAGTCTTCTGAAGTCAGAAACCTTATAAAACATTTATGTATTAACAAATTTTTTCATATATCAAAACAGCAGATATGTCATGACATGCTAAAATAGTCTCTGACATATCTGCTGTTTTCTATATCCTATTTTTCCAGAAATCCACCAGCAGTTCTTCTACTGTATCCAGCGTACAGACGTGATGCCCGCTCCATTCCCTTGGAAACAGTTCCTGATATTCCCGTCGCCGGAAGCGCTGATCCATGAGCAGGATAATGCCTCTGTCATTCACGGTACGAATCACTCTCCCCGCTGCCTGCAATACTTTATTCATACCCGGATAGAGATAGGCATAATCAAATCCCATTCCATTTTGTTTTTCATAATACCGCCGCAGGATCTCCCGTTCGGTACAGATCTGGGGCAGACCGGTTCCTACGATCAGAACGCCGATCAGCTGCTCTTCTCTCAAGTCAATGCCTTCTGAAAAGATTCCTCCCATAACGCCAAATGCCACCAGCGACTGCTTCCGTTCTTTTTGAAATTCTTCCAGAAATTCCTCCCGCTTCTGCTCCGTCATATTGGATTCCTGTATGATGCAGTCCATTTTCCCCAGATTCTGTTGCAAAAAACAGGTAAACACATCCTGCATCAACTGATAGGAAGGGAAAAAGACAAGATAATTTCCCTGCTGTGCCGAAGCTGTCTTCTTTATATAAGAAGCCATGCGCTGATACTCCGCTTCCGTCCGCCTTGTATACAGGCTGCTCACATCCGTCCCCACCGCCAGCAGACGCTGGTTTGGCGAAAATACAGATTCTGCATACACTGCATAATTATCTGTTCTCGTGCTCAACAGCTGTTTGTAATACTGCACCGGAAGCAATGTCGCAGAAAAGTATACCGTCGCCAGTCCACGATCCAGCCGTTCCTGCAGATTTTTCGCCGGATCCACACAATACAGATGCAATCGGAAATTTCCTTCCCCGTCAAAATCCGTATAAATTACATAATTTTCATCCAGAATCTCATACATATTCATAAAATGCCGCAGTTTCAGATAAAATTCCGATATCTCTTTCCGCTCCGGAAAATCCCCGGCTTTCCGGAAAAACAGATCCAGTTCCGCTGCCAGACGCATGAGGGAAAAGATAAATGCACCGATATTCTCATACACGGTATACCGCTCACATTCCCGCTTCCATTCCAGCATCTGTCGATTGCATTTTTCCAGCAGGGAGACCAACTTCATGTTGTACTTGCGAAGAAGCTTCTTCTGGTGCAGAAAATCTTCTTTTACCAGACAGGCACTGTACATCTCACGTCCCCGCTCCACCAGATTGTGGGCTTCATCTACAAGAAAATAATACTCGCCTTTGATCTCCTCTGCGAAAAAGCGCTTTAAATAAATATTCGGGTCAAATACATAATTATAATCACAGATGATGACATCTGACCACAACGCAGTATCCAGGCTCAGTTCAAAAGGACACACCTGAAATCGCTCCGCCTGCTGCAGGATTGTTTCCCGATCCAGTTCTCTGTCACTGTTGAGCAGATCATAGACCGCATCGTTGATCCGATCAAAATGTCCTTTTGCCCTTGGACAGCTGATTGGATTGCAGTCTGCCTCATCACAGACGCACATTTTTTCTTTTGCCGTAAGTTCCAGTACTTTCGCCTGCAAGCCCTGTTCCTTCAGTATGGAAAATGTATCTTTGGCTACTGTTCTTGTGATCGTCTTGGCAGTCAGATAAAAAATCTTGTTTCCATAGCCTTCCCCTACGGCTTTCACTGCCGGAAATACGGTAGATATCGTTTTTCCAACACCTGTGGGAGCCTGCAAAAACAACATTTTTTTACGGATCAGCGTCCGATAGACATCTGTGATCAGTTTTTTCTGTCCTTTTCGATAAGGAAAGGGAAATGCCAGTGCCTGACAGGATGTACGGCAGCGGATTCCCCATTCGTACTGAAAATCCGCCCATTTCTTCCATTCTCCGATCAGGGCATGGAACCATTCTTTCAATTCCTGCAATTTATAATCGGAATGGAAATAACGGATTTCTTCCGTGTCTATGTTGCAATAGGTCATCTGTACCCGGATCTCTTCCAGTTCCTGCTGCGCTGCGTAGATACAGGCATAGCACTTTGCCTGCGCCAAATGAACGGGAACCGCCTCTTCCATTTCCTGCACATCACGGTAAACGCCTTTGATCTCATCGATGGTAACCAGCTTCTTTTTATCCGCCGGTCGGATGATCCCGTCTGCCCGGCCCTCCAGACGCAGGATATAGTTTTCTGTCTCAATCTCTGTTTTCAACGGAACTTCTGCATAATAATCCGTCCCCATGCGCCGCTGAATCTTGCGGTGGATGCGACTGCCCTCCTGCATGGCTTCCCGCTCCGCAGCTTTTCCTTTTCGGTTGTCAATGTCTCCGCTGCGCAGAATAAATTCCACCAGATTTCGAACGGACATCTTTATGATCTGTTTTGGCTGTGTATCTGTATCCATCATGCTACTTACAAAATCAGATTATTTCCTCTCTGTCTTTCTTTTTCTTTCTCTATACTTCAGCATTACTCTCCTGTTTGCATAAGAAAAGCAGCCGTTACGTTACAAACATCATTGTAGCGAATCTTTTCTGTAAGTACAATATCTATCTTTTATGGTTCATTCTTACAGAACCCGTCTATATGGCTGCTTCCAAAAATCACTTTTTCATATTCATCCCCAGTCTTGCGGTTTTTCCTTACAACGCTCCTTCTCATTGTATATCGTTTATTATATAAAAAAGCGCCTTATTGCATATTTTTGCAATAAGGCATCTTTTTAATCTTGTTTTTACTTCTTCATCTTCATATGAAGTTCCAATAAACCGCCAGATATCGGCAGTACAAATAATTACCAGATTTTTATACAATACTGTTTTGTTTATGCAACTGCATATTTTGCAAGTATAGACTCGAAAGCTCCATTCTGTCCTACATATTTTACAGTTACAATTTTAGACAGTCCGAGACTTAATACGCCCAAAAATGACTTTGCATCTACGATAGCTCTTTCGTAATGCATATTAATATCAAAATTACAGTCAGCTGCTGCTTTTACAAATTCCTGTACATCACTGGTCTGTGTAAATTTAATCTTTTTCTCTTCCATGAGTTTTCATCCTTTCCAAAACATTAGCAATTCTGAAAAATAAATACTGACAATAATAACTTTTCTTTCGGTTTTATTGTTGGGAGAGATTATCACATGATAGCAAATATTTGTCAAGAATTATAATTTGTGTAAAATCATGCACATATTACGACGCTTTTTGGTAACCCGGCAAAACAGTATTGTGAATTTCACACTATTTTTTCTCCTTTTTTCTTTTTAAATTATGCATTTTTAAATATTTTACGAGGAAATAATCTTTTTTTAGCATTTATCTTCTAAAAACAACTGTTTATTTCTCTTTTTTTGGCAGGAAAATCAAAAATCTTGCATACTTCCTCTGTTTTCTTATACATATATACCAATTATACAGTTTACTTTGGTTCTACCACATGAGAACGTTCCCATTTGAAATCAAAAGTAAATGCCATGTGTTACATGACATACACTTTCATTAAAATATATCTTTATGATATATCGCATTTGCAACTCTGCTGACCAACAAATCCTCTAACAGAATGGACGGCAACACATGCCGCTAAAGACTGCTGACAGACAGCACATGGTCAGGCACATGCCCGCCGCATTGCTGAATGGTTTCTGATAAGCCTGCCCCATGTTCTGATACCAGGTTCCACCGAATTCCAGATTCTGAAGGAACTGACGATATTCCAGATTGCTCGGCTCCATCTCAACAGCTTTCCGGGCGTATTCCATCGCCGTCACATTATTGCCTGCACCCTGATTGGCTGCTGCCGCATAAAAATACCAACGTGCATTGCGTTCTGAAATCCCGTTCAGCACATTGAGTGCTTCCTGAAAATAACCATTGCTGATATAATTGGCAGCGGCGCGCATCTGTGGCGAATCGTTCTGGCTCTGGTTCTGATAATAGGACTGATTACCATAGAATCCACCATATCCGGTGTTCTGCCGATAGCCCTGCTGTCCATATCCCTGATTCTGATAACCGCCATTCTGATAGCTTCCACTTCCATAGGACTGATTTTGGTAGCCACTATTCTGATAACCTCCACTTCCGTAGGAATTTTGATAGCCACCAGAATAGCCCTGCTGTTTTTCACGCATAATCTGATTATACGCCTGCTGTATCTCTTTAAATTTTTCCTCTGCATAAGCTGCATTCGGACTGTTGACATTGGCATCCGGATGATATTTCCGACTCATCATCCTGTATGCCTTTTTTATTTCTTCATCTGTTGCTCCAGGAGAAACGCCTAATATCTCATACGGATTTTTCACGATTCTTCCTCCTCTTTTTCTTTTTCAGCTGTATATATTCATATTTGGACCAGACACCGGAATACAAAATATTTCGAATAATGTCTGCATTCTGCAATACAGGAAGTCGCTCAAAGGATTTGGAACACTCCGACATCATACTGGTAAGGATCAGCTTGGATATCGTTTCATAATCCTTTGGGTTTTCTTTTTGCAGATCCAGAAACGGATTGTATTTTCCGCCTTTTTCATCTTTCTCCAGATCCTCATAGGCATCCATCAAATAGATGAATTTTCCAAGGTAAAAGCCCAGACACCGAAGTTCTTCTGCCCAGATATCCTCTTTCCAGGCAAAGATCTCGCCCAGCATCTCGCCCGTAATCCCTGCTACAAGATCCAGATTTGTCTCTTTGGTCTGCTCCAGATCGATCAGCCTGTGCATATATTTCTCCAACGCTTCTGCCTGTCTCGGATATTCACGGACGATCTTCAGATAATCTTTGCGGATTATCTGTGAGATAGCGCGCTTTGCATATGCCCGGTCATCCCGCCAGTCATCTTCCAGATTGTGATAGGCAAGGATCACATTCATCTTCGCAGCATACTGCGTCGCCTCATTGACTCTGGCAAGTTTCTTCTTTCCCGGATGTATCGCGCATACAAACTCTTTTTCATGATCTTCCAGTTCATATAATCCTGATAAGAGAACGATCAGAAATGTCATATCATAATTGAGAAGCATCTGTCCCCGTATTCCGCTGTTCTTGCGCAGAATCTGACACAAGCCACAGTAATAAGACTGATAGATCTTCATATCTTCTTCCGACATTTCTGCTCTGTTAATATTGATATATCCAAACATACTGATCAACTCCTGCGTACAAATTCCATCCTGCATTTCGGACAGGTAATACAAATCTTACCTTTTCCCCGTGGAACACGCACCTTCTGCCGACAACCAGGACAGTAAAAATAATGATAGATCTTCTTCTGTTCCTGATAATAGCGCCGGTTACGGAATCGTGAGGTTATCTTTCCCGTAACACGAAGGAAACGCTCATTCTCTTCATATCGTTTTCCAACATTTCTGGAAAATGTGCGGAAATAAGTCCAGATCAAAAGGGCTACCGCGATATAAAAAATTATCGGTATCCGTACAAACATTGACACGATCAATACGATCAGTGATACCATATTCAAAAATCTGTTCAGCTGATCCATCCCATATCGACCCGCCATAAACCGTTCCATTCGTTCTCGCAAAAAACCACCTCATTTTCTACTTTTCAGTCGCATTATAACAATGGTAACCTTATGTGTATCAACTGTCAACCGAACTACAATCTTTTAAGAAAGATTTTATGATTTGCATTTTTTATTTGTATTTTTCACCGCAAGAATATCAATGTACTTCTAAAATTTTTCTAAAAATGATTCCGCAAGCACATATCAATCCAAAAAAAGAAAACCCGTTGGGATAAAAAAACAGCCAGAACAATCTGGCTGCTATAAAATAAGCAGAACGATAAGCCGGGTTATGTCGTTGGATGATCATCTATCTAGATGCACTGTTGCCAGTACATTCAAGCGACCTACCTGAAGCTGGCGGGCCACGTCAATGCTTCGGTTCAGCCTTGCTTCGGATGGGGTTTACATATGCCCTGTCTGTTACCAGCCAGGCGGTAGTCTCTTACACTGCCCTTCCACCCTTACCATATCAGATATGGCGGTATATTTCTGTTGCACTATCCTTGGAGTCGCCTCCACCGGACGTTATCCGGCATCCTGCCCTGTGAAGCCCGGACTTTCCTCACC
>USRX01000007.1 GCA_900557275.1 uncultured Roseburia sp. | reverse complement strand
ATGATTGACGAACGGCGAATGTTGATCATAAGCCGCTTTTGCTTATGATATAATATCCCAATATTAATTTATCATAAGGTAAAAATATGAAGATATTGTGAAGAAAAAAGGAAAGATATTATGAAAAAGTTTACAGAAAAGAAAGAGGTCAAAACTTGAAGAGAAGCGGTACTTATGGTAAGATAGTTTATCTGAATGAATTAATATGGGGTTATTATAGTATTATATGATAGTGAACGATCAGAAGTTTTTCATCGGATAAAACGATGATCTGACCGGAAAAATAAGCGTTGATTTCGTGATGCAGCTTGCCGGGAATGGATACAGGTTCAAAGGCATATATTTGATTTTTCGGCAGGCAGTTTCAGTCTGGAAAGTTTTAAAGGAGGGAGTACATGGGAGCAGTAAGATGTTTTTTGTGTGGTGGACGGGTATCAAATGGTGTATGTACCGAATGTGGAATGCCCCAGCGAAAACGTTCAGAAGAATATAATCTGAATAACAGTCCCTGTGATGCCGGACCTATGACGCATGTACATGACCATGGAACAGAGGACAGACGAAGGGAAAGCGCTTCAGAGCAGAGAATTCGGCGAAACCGTGCTGCCCGAGGAATAGCAGTAATCGTTGTATGTGTTATTATTATCGTGAGTATCGTTGGACTTGTGGAAAATAACCATATTGATTTTTCTGGGAATGACATGAACTGGGAAAATCATGAGAGCAGCAAGACATATTCCGATGATTATTACGATTTCGTGACCTATGAGATCAGTGACAGTGGAGAGTCTTATACAGATACGTTGTATGCAGGGTATTATACGGTAGGTTATGATCTCCCGGAAGGCGTTTATACAATGAATCTGGAATCCGGAAGCGGCTCTGTCGAGATCAATAATGATGGACAGAAGATCTATATGTATGAGAGTCTGGGCACCGATTATGGGTATGAGACATTAGAAAATGTCCGTTTATATCAGGGAACCAAGATCATTGTCAGTGGGGGAACAGAACTGGAAGTTTCTACTGAGAATGCGCAGATGAATCAAGCAGTTTCCAAAACAGAAAATCCACTGGATCCGGTAAATGGAACTGTTGAAGTTACGGATCGCGCCCTTGTAGCAGGAATCGATTTTCCGGAGGGAAGCTATGACATCTGGTGTACAGATTCCTTTGGTGTGGTGTCACTTACCTATGGTCAGTCCGGCACGGATGATTATGAGACCTATGGAAGTTTTCTGATCCAGTCAGAGAAGGATGCGCAGGAGTATTCCGACATGGATGATTACGCTGTCTGTATATATAATGTAAATATGAAATCAGGCATGTCTGTCTATGCTGGCGGCACACCGTTAAAGCTGGTGCCATCCCAATATGCGGCGGCAGACCTTGAGATAGATGATACACAGGAAGGAGAACAAAATGTCCAATATTATTAGTGATGAAACGATTGAATATGTAGGTATTCTGGCAAAGCTTGAACTTTCCGGAGAAGAGAAAGAGCAGGCGAAAAAAGATATGGGAAGTATGCTGGACTACATTGACAAGTTAAATGAGCTTGATACTTCAGGCGTAGAGCCGATGTCCCATGTATTTCCGGTAAATAATGTATTCCGGGAAGATGTGGTAACAAATGGCGATGAACATGAAAAGATACTGGCAAATGCACCGGAGGAAAAAGACCAGAGCTTTAAGGTGCCGCGTACAGTAGAATAGAAGGAGATATACGAAATGGGCTTGACAAGTTTGACAGCCGTTGAATTAGGCAAGAAGATCAAAGCAAAAGAAGTAACCGTAGAAGAAGCAGTAAAAGCTTCTCTAGAGCAGATCAAAAAATCAGAGAGCGTCATCAACGCTTATGTGACCGTAGATGAGGAAGGCGCATTGAAACGTGCAAAGGAAGTACAGGCAAAGATCGATGCAGGCGAACTGACCGGTCCTCTGGCCGGCGTACCGGTAGCCATCAAAGATAATATGTGCACCGAAGGCATGCTGACTACCTGCAGTTCCAAGATCCTTGGCAACTTTATCCCGACATTCAGCTCTCAGGCAGTGCTGAATCTGGAAGCAGCAGGAGCGGTTATCATTGGCAAGACAAATATGGACGAGTTTGCCATGGGAAGTACCACAGAGACTTCTGCATACGGCGAGACAAGAAATCCATGGAATACAGATCATGTGCCGGGCGGTTCTTCCGGTGGTTCCTGTGCGGCAGTGGCAGCAGAAGAGTGCTTCTATGCCCTTGGTTCTGATACCGGCGGATCGATCCGTCAGCCGAGTTCTTTCTGTGGCGTGACCGGTATCAAACCGACTTATGGTACTGTATCCCGTTACGGACTGATCGCTTACGGTTCTTCTCTGGATCAGATCGGACCGGTAGCAAAAGATGTGACAGACTGTGCAACGATCCTTGAGATCATTGCATCCCATGATAAAAAAGACTCTACTTCTGTAGAGAGAGAAGATCTTGATTTTACATCTGCCCTTGTAAAAGATGTAAAAGGTATGAAGATCGGTATTCCGAGAGATTATTTTGGCGAAGGCCTTGATCCGGAAGTAAAAGAGGCAGTGCTTCATGCAGCAGAAGTTCTGAAAGAACAGGGAGCCATCGTAGAAGAGTTTGACTTAAGTCTCGTAGAGTATGCGATCCCGGCATATTATGTCATCGCATCTGCGGAAGCAAGCTCCAACCTTGCCCGTTTTGACGGTATCAAATACGGATATCGTACCGAAGAGTATGACGGACTTCATAATATGTATAAAAAGAGCCGTTCCGAAGGCTTTGGCGCAGAGGTAAAACGTCGTATCATGCTGGGCTCTTTCGTATTAAGCTCCGGATATTATGATGCATATTACCTGAAAGCACTGAGAACAAAAGCACTGATCAAACAGGCATTTGACAAAGCATTTGAGACCTATGATGTTATCCTCGGACCGGCAGCTCCTACTACAGCGCCGAAGCTGGGAGATTCCCTGTCTGATCCGATTAAGATGTATCTTGGCGATATTTATACGATTTCTGTAAACCTGGCAGGACTTCCGGGAATCAGTGTACCGTGTGGTGTGGATTCCAAAGGACTTCCAATCGGTCTGCAGCTCATCGGAGATTGCTTTAAAGAGAAAAATATTATTCGTGCAGCGTATACCTTTGAACAGACACATGAATTTCAGAGATGTCCGCTGGTAAGAGAGTAGGAGGATACAAGCATGAGTAAACAGTATGAAACTGTCATTGGCCTGGAAGTACATGTAGAGCTGGCCACAAAGACAAAAATTTTCTGCGGATGCTCTACCGCATTTGGCGGAGCGCCGAATACACATACATGCCCGGTTTGTACCGGTATGCCGGGTTCCCTGCCGGTGTTGAATAAACAGGTGGTAGAATATGCGGCAGCAGTCGGTCTTGCAACCAATTGTACCATTACCCAGTATTGCAAATTTGACCGTAAAAACTATTTTTACCCGGATAACCCACAGAACTATCAGATCTCTCAGCTGTATCTGCCAATCTGCAGAAACGGCCACGTAGAGATTGAAACAGAGAATGGAACAAAAAATATCGGCATCCATGAGATCCATATGGAAGAGGATGCAGGTAAACTGATCCATGATGAGTGGGACAACTGCTCACTGGTAGATTACAACCGTTCCGGTGTACCACTGATCGAGATCGTATCTGAGCCGGATATGCGTTCCGCAGAGGAAGTTATCGCTTACCTGGAAAAACTGCGTATGATCATCCAGTATCTGGGTGCATCAGACTGTAAACTGCAGGAAGGCTCCATGCGTGCCGATGTCAACCTGTCCGTAAGAGAAGTGGGAGCAACTGAGTTCGGTACGAGAACAGAGATGAAAAACCTGAACTCCTTCAAAGCTATCGCACATGCCATTGAGGGCGAGATGAACCGTCAGATTGACCTTATCGAAGAAGGTCGTGAGGTTATTCAGGAGACACGCCGCTGGGATGATAATGTGGGTGCTTCTTATGCAATGCGTTCCAAGGAGGATGCACAGGATTACCGTTACTTCCCGGAACCGGATCTGGTGCCAATCGTAATCAGCGATGAGTGGCTGGATGAAATCCGTTCCAGACAGCCGGAATTCCGTACAGAGAAACTGGCAAGATACAAAGAGGAGTATGAGATTCCGGAATACGATGCGCAGATCATCACAAGCTATAAGAAGATGGCTGATATCTTCGAGGCTACCACAGCTATCTGCAACAAACCGAAAAAAGTTTCCAACTGGCTGATGGTAGAGACCATGCGTCTGTTAAAAGAGCATGATATGGAGCCGGATGAGATTCCGTTTTCTCCGGAAAACCTTGCAAAACTGATCGAGCTTGCAGATGCAGGTACCATTAACAGTACTGTAGCAAAAGAAGTATTTGAAGAAGTGTTCAAAAATGATATTGATCCGGATGCTTATGTAGAAGAAAAAGGTCTGAAAACGGTAAACGATGAAGGCGCGCTCCGTGAGACAATCCAGCAGATCATTCAGGATAATCCGCAGTCAGTAGAGGATTATCACAATGGTAAGACAAAAGCCATCGGATTCCTGGTTGGACAGACGATGAAAGCCATGAAAGGAAAAGCAAATCCGGGTATGGTAAACCAGATCCTGAAGGAATTGCTGTAAATAAAATAAAAATGTATTGTAAAGAACAGATTCAGGATTATATGGAGCGCATCCATTTTCATGGGGAAGCAGATCTGACAAAAGAAACACTGGATAAGCTGATCTATGCGCATCAGACTGCGATTCCCTTTGAAAATCTGGATGTCTACGAGTATCATAAATCAATTTCACTGAAACCGGAGGATCTGTTTCAGAAGATGGTCACAGACCGCAGAGGTGGATATTGCTTTGAGATGAATGGACTGTTTGGATATATGCTGCAGTCTATGGGATTTGATGCAAGACCATGTTTGTGCCGGGTCATGTTTGGGCTGACTGATTCGTCACAGAACCTGTTTGACCATCGCGCAAATATCGTGACGCTGGATGGAAAACAGTATTTCTGTGAAGTCGGTATTGGCGGCGCTATGCCGCCGGCTGCCATGGAACTGCCTGCCGGCGATGGATGGGTCAAAGATGCACCGGATATCTGGCGGCAGATGCGGGGAGAAGAATTCTGCATCCGTCCTATTGAGCCGGGATGGTATGGAACGATGCGCCGGGTTCAATTGGATCGGGATATTTACGATGATCCTTTTGACCGGAAAGAGCGTCTGGAGGTTATGTTCTGTACAGCAGAAGTCCATGAGATGGATTTTACTTCTCTGAACTATTATCTGTCCCAGTCCGATGACTCCATGTTCCGTCAGCGCCGGGTAGTAAACCTGCGGACTGCGCATGGTTACCGCGCACTGACCAATCATACCTATCGGGAAGTGAACGATGGCATACGGCAGGAAAAAGAATTGACCCCAGAAGAACTTACGGATATGTTAAGAGAAAAATTTGGCTTAAATATACAATAGCAGCAAACGGGACAATTCCTTACTGCCTGTAAGGATAGTAACCATAAATATATTGCAGTAGAAAGTAGAGTAAAAATGTCAGATAAAGATTTCATTGATGGAGATTTCAGAGAAGAGATTCCCGAAGATGAGAAACGGGATCAGAATGTGGAAACATCTGAAATACATCCAACGAATGATCATGTAAATGAAAACACCACATATACCGATCATAAGGATGACTATGAGGATATCTGTTATCTTTGTCATCGACCGGAGAGCGTTGCGGGAAAGATGATTCATATCCCAAACAACATATCAATCTGTGTAGATTGTATGCAGAAGACTTTTGATAGTATGGGAAATATGGGCGCATTTCCGGGAATGGGAGGCATACCGGGATTTTCCATGAATCTGGATCCATCCATGTTTTTTCAGCCGGTAAACGGGAATTTAGAAAATGGAAATTCGGAAAATGGCGCTTCAAACGGAAATGCAGACGGTAATTCTTCCGAAGAGAATAACCAGAGTGCAGACCAGAACGCAGATGTGAATGACGGAAATAATAACGGAAACGGGGGAAGCATCAATATTGGAGATCTGTTTGGTTCCGGTAAAATGCCGCACATCAGTCTTGTGAATATGGCGGATTTCCAGAATATGATGGGTGGAAATCCACAGCGTGTGAAGAAGAAAAAGAAAGGTGAAAAAAAAGAACCGGTATTGGATATCAAGAAAATTCCGGCGCCGCACAAAATCAAAGCCAGTCTGGATGAATATGTCATCGGTCAGCAGCATGCTAAGAAAGTCATGTCCGTTGCCGTATACAACCATTATAAACGTGTTGCCAGCAATTATGATGATGGCATTGAAATCGAAAAATCCAATATGCTTATGATCGGACCGACAGGTTCCGGTAAAACATATCTGGTAAAGACACTTGCCAGACTTCTGGATGTGCCGCTTGCAATCGCAGATGCCACATCCCTGACAGAGGCAGGCTATATCGGCGATGATATCGAGAGCGTGCTTTCCAAGCTTCTTGCAGCTGCAGACAATGATGTGGAAAAGGCAGAACGAGGAATCGTATATATCGATGAGATTGATAAGCTTGCCAAAAAGAAAAATGCCAACCAGAGAGATGTCAGCGGTGAATCCGTACAGCAGGGAATGCTGAAACTCTTAGAAGGTGCAGAGGTAGAAGTACCGGTGGGCGCAAGCAGTAAGAATGCCATGGTTCCGATGACAACCATTGATACAACAAATATTTTGTTTATCTGTGGCGGCGCGTTTCCGGGACTGGAAGAAATCATCAAAGAGCGTCTGACTAAACATTCCACTATGGGATTCCAGTCAGATCTGAAAGATAAATATGACGAAGATGAAAATATCCTAATGAAAGTGACTACCGAAGATGTGCGTAAATTCGGTATGATACCGGAGTTTATCGGACGACTGCCGATTCTGTTCTCTCTGGAGTCACTGACAGAAGATATGCTCATGGAGATCTTAAAAGAGCCGAAAAATGCTATTATCAAACAGTATCAGAAGCTTCTGGCGCTGGATGAAGTCAAACTGGAATTCGACGAGAAAGCTCTTCGTGCCATTGCGAAAAAAGCAAAAGAGAAAAAAGTTGGAGCCAGAGCCCTTCGTTCTATTATCGAAGAATATATGCTTGATATCATGTATGAAATCCCGAAAGATGAAAATATCGGAACGGTACTCATCACAGAAGATTATATTGAGCGCAAAGGCGGACCGGTAATTACCATGCGGGGGTGCCCGGAACTCCCGTTGAATGAGTAGAAAGGATATGGAGAACAATGAAGAAAAAACTTGTAATCGGTATTCTGGCAGCAGCAGCGCTGATGCTTTCAGCATGTGGAACAGAGGGAGGCACACAGCCAGAGACAGGATCATCCTCTTCTACAGAACAGAATACACAGGACAAGAAAACAAACGATAAAACAGTAGATGGCAGCAGTGCTTCTTCCGAGGGAGAGAAAGAGGATGCATCTCATAAAACAGGCAAGGTTGTAGAACCGATGGCCACTACAACAGATCTGCGTGAGCTGTCAGGAGATTATCAGGTATCATTTTCCACGTCCGATATCAAACAGGATGAGGATGGCGTAACCGTTCATCTGACCGTATATGAACAGGAACAGTTTGACGCAAAAGAAGTTCAGTCACTGGAAAAAGGCGACATTCTGATATTCGACGGAGAGACTGTTGTCGTATCATCCATGGAGAAAGATTCAGATGGATCTTATACAATAACGGATAAAGAGGGCGTAGAGTACAGTCTGGTAAAAAATTCGGACGGAAACAGTTATTATGAACTGGGAGCCAGTGATTCGTTAAACTATATCTCTGTCGGAGCGACAGATCTTCCGCTTTCTGTCAATTTTATTTACAAGGATCAGTCTAATCTGAACGAAAAAGGACGGACTGCAACTCAGGAAGATTTTAAAGAGATCGCTGAAGAATACCAGACCACATTCAGCGCAGCCGATACGACGGCAACTGTAAAAAATGGCGAAGTTACGGTAATTAATAAAGCTTACAGACCATAAAAATAAGAATAATGTAATAGAAACCTGCATAGAATGATAATAATTCGTTATATGCAGGTTTTTTATGTCTGAATGTGAAGAAAAGGTATATGCAGAAGAATATTATGATCTTCTGATTGATTATAACCGGGTGGAAAATTTTTTGATTCCGGAGTGTATGCAGCGGATCAGTGAAATTTTGGATGTGGGATATTACTATGGAATAGGGATGCCAGCTCTGGATGTGCAGGAATACACTTATACATCAATTCCAAACTGTTTTTCCCTGACAGATATTTCAGCGCTGGATGTCAGCAATATTCTGATTCTGCAAAATCAGCCTACGCTGAATCTGAAAGGGCAGGGTGTCATGGTTGGGTTTGTGGATACCGGGATTGCTTACCAGAATCCTCTGTTCAGAAACAACGATGGCAGTACCAGGATTGCGGCAATCTGGGATCAGACATTAGCTGGGGGACGACATCCGGAAGGATTTCTGTATGGCACGTTGTTTGAACAGGATGAACTCGATGCGGCGCTTCGCAGTGAAGAACCGCTGCGTCTGGTTCCAACAGAAGACAGGAACGGACATGGTACATTTTTAGCAGGCATTGCAGCAGGTGGGGAGGATCCCGGGGCAAATTATATCGGTGCTGTGCCGGAGGCAACCATTGTTGTAGTGAAATGCAAAGAGGCAAAGCAGAATATCCGTTCCTACTATTGCATTACGGAGAATGCAGTCTGTTATCAGGAAAATGATATTCTGGCAGGAGTATCTTTTCTGCATCAGTTTGCAGAGCAGAAGGGCATGCCACTGGTCATCTGCATTGCCATGGGAACAAATATGGGAAGCCACACTGGTAACAGCCCCCTGTCTGTGTATCTGAATGGAATCGGTGCGAGAAGGGGACGGGCGATTACGATCGCAGTAGGAAATGAAGCTAATATGCGTCATCATTACTATGGGCAAAATATGAGTCAGGGAAGTGTGGACAATGTGGAAATCTCCGTAGGAAAAGGCGTGGAAGGGTTTACAATGGAACTCTGGGCGGCGGCTTCCGAACTCTATCAGGTGGGTATTCTTTCACCAACGGGAGAATTGTATCAGCCGGTTACCGGTGTAGGCGCGCAGTCGGGGGAACATCTCTTCTACTTTGAAAATACTCGTGTGATGATTTCTTATGCAGTGGTGCAGGGCAGCAGTGCCAGTCAGATGATCTTTATCCGGTTTCAGCAGCCGTTGCAGGGGATCTGGACGCTGCGGGTCACAGCAAGACGAGTTATCCGGGGCGAATACCATATCTGGCTTCCGGTGCAGGCATTCCTTACGGGGAATGTATTTTTTCTGCGGTCGAACCCAGATGTGACCGCTACAGTGCCGTCTTATACTCCATCTGCGGTTTCTGTAGGAGCCTATCATGCTTCCAACAGCATCCTGTATCCGGATTCCGGCAGAGGATACAGTGCCGATCAGGCAATCAAGCCGGATCTTGCGGCGCCCGGTGTGGATGTGAAGGGACCGTTGCCGGCAGGCGGGTATACCACCAGAACCGGCACAAGTGTATCTGCTGCTATTACTGCCGGGGCATGCACTCAGCTACTGCAATGGGGGATTGTGCAGCGCAACAATATCACACTAAATTCTGCACAGATCGGCGCCATACTGATCCGGGGTGCTCGGCGAAATGCAGAGCGTAGCTATCCGAACCGGGAATGGGGCTATGGAGCACTGGATGTGTATGAAGCGCTAAACCAGCTGCGGGATATATGAAAAGTAATAATTCAGGCATTATAACATGTATTTAAGAAAACCTTAAATATTTAGACGCTGTTTTTTCAGATGGACAGAATACAATAATAAAAAATAGTGTTTAATTTAAGTATGGGATTTATATTAATCAAAAGAAAAACGGATTTATAGAGAAAACAGGAGGGGTTGACATGGAAAAAGCATGGAAAATGTTTGTAACAGATAATGGATTAAATTCTTATCAGAATGAACGGCTGGAACAACGTGATTTTTATCGGTTGATCATTCTGTTACAAAATAATTATCGAGAGAGGATGTCCGAACGTCAGCCCCTGAAACGATCTTTTTTGTATAATCTTATGCAGCTGATCTACAAAGGAAATCAAAAATTCGAAAAAGAAACGGAAACAGAAAGGGCAGAACAGGTAAATGAATATGATGATAATAACCGTACATTTTATATTGATGGCCGCGCCGTGTATATTGGCTGGTGTACTTGTGGCGGAGTGTCTATCACTGCGCAGAATGCAGATGGAAATCCAAAAGTTGCAGAGATAGCTGATCTGTTGCAGCATCAGGATATCTGGTGGAACCGATAAGGATAGAAGATTTGAATGCTATCCGGGAAAAGGATAGTATATGTAGATACTATAACAAAGTTGTCTCGATATCATGTTTTCGGAAAAACTTTTCTACCAGTTTATCCCATGCCTGTTCCAGCGATTTGTCCAGAGAAAAAATGCGGTAGGAAATGCCGGTAGTGGCGGTCAGTTTTCCATCTTTAAAGGTCAGGTTGATGAACATGGCTGAAATATCAGAAGGTGTAAAAGAACTGTCACATTGAGCCAGTGTACGCTGCATATTTTCTGGGGAAAGCTGGAATACAAACTGAAAATACAGAGGGACATTGCGCCCTTTCATCATAGAAAAACATGTCTCCCGTACAAGGGAAAACGGAATGCAGGGAAGATCCGTCAGTCCATGTGCTTCTAACTCTTCCGAAGAATAAAAGTCTTTTAACAGCCTGCCATCGATATGGTAGGCTGAAAATGTATGTATGGTTGCCTCTGACAGCAGAAAATGATCGAAAAGAGTGCCGCCAAGAAACTGTGCCATAAAATGTTTGATTTCGCTGATTTCAAGTGCTGTCATAAATAGGATCCTTTCCCCTAAAATATAATTTAGATATCCAAATAATTCCAATGTGCAGATGCAATATTGAAAAATAAGAAAAACTGCTTATGGAAAATGTTCCGACCTTTACCACCTTCCGTAAGCCATCTGACAATTTTATTTGCGTACCGATAAATCAATATTTAAAGTATACCATACAAAAACTATTTTGAGAATGCACGAGAATGTGTTACACTGATAAAGATGTGAACTATCCGATTTTATACAGGGACAGTGGAATGGAGTTTAACATGTATATACAGGAATCTCAACTGATGCAGTTACTGGAAAGATCTGTATCAGCATATCATACAGTAGAAGAAACAGAAAAAAGATTACAGAAAGCCGGATTTCAGGAACTTTCCGGGGAAGGAAGCTGGGAACTGCATCCAAATGGTGCATATTATCTGAAAAGTGGTGGCACGACATTGTTTGCGTTTGTCATCGGACAGCATTGGAGTGGGGCAAAGAAGCTGCGTATGGGAGCTGCTCACACGGATTATCCGGGATTTTCCATTAAAAACAATCCGGATATCAGCGCCTGTGGTTACCAGAAGTTAAATGTAGAAGTATATGGCGGACCGATTCTCAATACATGGCTGGACCGGCCGTTGAGCGCTGCCGGTCAGGTGGTGCTTCGTTCGGATGATGTATGGCATCCGCATGTTCGGTTGGTGGATTTGAAAAAGCCGTTTTGCATTATTCCAAATCTGGCAATCCATATGAACCGGGAAGTGAACAAAGGTGTTGCATTGAACCGACAGACAGAACTGCTTCCGGTGGCAGGATTAGCGGGAGAAGATGTAGATAAAGAAGCATTTCTGACATATCTTGCAAAAGAAATTCAGGTAGACAAAGAGGATATTCTTGATTTTGACCTGCATTTATACAGCCCGGAAAAACCACAGATCATTGGCATAGAAGAGGATATGATCTCTGCCTGCCATTTGGACAATACGACCAGTGTGCAGGCATTGCTGGACGGCATTCTGGATGCAGCACGACAGGTAAATAAACAGACAGTCGAAGATGGTTCTGCAAACGGGAAATTGCCTGGCAGATATTCTGCGAATAAAAGTGTTGATGAGATTGACAGTGACGATGGAGAACAGAATGCAGAGTTGATAGAACAATCAGATAATCTGAAGGGGATCCGGCTAATGGCATTGTTTGACCACGAGGAGATTGGCAGTCGTACCAAACAGGGAGCAGGTTCCATGCTTTTGTATCATGTGCTGCAGAAGATCGGAAGCAGTGCTGCATTACAGAAAGCAGACTTTTTTGCTCATGAAATGTCCGTAGAGGAACTGTGTCAGGATGCGATGCTTTTATCTGTCGATGTGGCGCATGGCATTCATCCGAATTATGCGGGTAAGATGGATCTGACCAATCAACCGGTTCTGGGAAAAGGATTCTGTATCAAGGAAGCATGCTCCCAGTCGTATGCAACAGACAGCTTTGCCATCGGCATTTTGCAACAGATATGTGACAGCCATCATATTGGATGGCAGAAATTTGTGAACCGTTCCGATCAGCCGGGGGGAAGCACACTGGGATCGATTGCATCAAGTTTTCTTCCGGTTCCGACAGTGGATATTGGTGTTCCGCTGCTTTCCATGCATTCTGTACGGGAACTGATGGGGCGTGCAGATATGGAAGCTTTGTCGGCATGCATCTCTGCTTTTTATCGTCAATCATGACACTGGAAATGAAAATAAAAAAGAACAGGGCAAATTGAGAGTATGAAAAGAAACAGAATAAAAGTGGGAGTATTTGCCATTGTATTGCTGCTGTTAGCGATGCTGTTTTCCGGATGTGGATCGGAGACCGAGATTTTGCATTTTGATCAGTCACATTTGAAGGAGAGCAGCTCCAAAGATCATTATGCTTATGGAACACTGACAGATGAAGAAAAAACGGTATATGATCAGATCGTACATGCTATTGAGGATCGAGAAGAGTCGGTACTGGTATCCACGAAAGATACGCGTGTGTTGGAAAAGGCCTATATGGCTATGCGTTATGATTATTGCGATTTTTTCTGGACGGATTCTTATGAGTATGAGTTGTATTCCAACAACCAGAAAGAGCCGGTCAAACTGTATTTCAAACCGGTATATAATTGTACAGAGGTTGAACAGGAGCAGTATCAGACACAGATTGATACAGAAGCAGAAAGAATGTTAAAGGATCTTCCAGAGAATGCTTCTGATTATGAAAAAGTTTATTATGTATATCGTACGCTGATACAGGAAACAAGTTATTCTGAAGAGGCGCAAAATAACCAGAATATCGTCAGTACGTTTGTAACGCATGAAACAGTTTGTCAGGGATATGCGTATGGTGCACAGTATTTGTTAAACAGAATTGGTATTCCGTGTATCACGGTCTGCGGTACCTCAGAAGGAGCAAATCATTCCTGGAATCTGATCCAGATGGATGGAGATTATTACTACATGGATGTGACCTGGGGCGAGATGGAATACTGGCAGGAACTGCAGGTTCCACCGGAATCTGCTTCCGGAATGGAAAATATGGAAGATGTGATCAATTACAGTTATCTTGGTGTTTCTGATAAGGATACTTCTTTTATGGAAAATCATATTCCACTGGATTATGTTCCTATGCCGGAATGTACAGCGACAAAAGACAATTATTACGTTCATGAAGGATTGTATTTTGACAGTTGGGATAAAAATGCGGTAGGTGCAGTGATCCGAAAAGCATACAATGCAGGAGATAATACGGTTTGTATAAAATTTGCTACGAAAGAATTATATGATACAGCTTTTTCATATATTATTGATGAGGATCACTGGGCAGATTACTGTGATGTGAAACGCATCACTTATGTGGATCAGTTTGATACAAATGTATTTATGCTGGATTTTTCCCCGGATACAGTGTATTCAGATTAGTAAAACAGGTGTGAGATGGCATTTTACAGATGGTTAATTGGCAGCTGTCTGTAGGAAAGTAGTGTGGAAAATATTTTTTCATAGCTATTTATGCCGCCAGTAAAGGTGCCAGAACGGACATGAAAATATAAAAAGACATCATATTTGAAGCATTTCATACAGCTTATCAACGTCAGATTGATAATATGACGTTGATAAGCTGTATTGGCTCTGAATAGGATGTCTTTTTTGATGCGTTTTTGTTTTAAAATGCAATCATAACGGATGCCTAATATTCATCCTGTGAGAATCTGGAAAGGAACTGTTTCGTTCTTTCTTCCTTCGGATGCTCAAACAGTTCGATCGGATCGCCCTGTTCCAGAATATGACCGTCATCCATAAATACAACGTGGTTTGCCACATCACGGGCAAATGCCATTTCGTGGGTAACGATGATCATGGTCGTTTTGTTGTCTGCAAGTTCGCGGATAACCTTCAGTACCTCGCCGGTCAGCTCAGGATCAAGGGCAGATGTCGGCTCATCAAAACAGAGGATATCCGGCTGCAGGGCAAGGGCGCGGGCGATAGCTACACGCTGGCACTGTCCACCGGACAGCTGATGCGGATAATTTCCCATACGGTCTTTCAGACCCATCTGGATAAGGAGTCCTTCTGCCTGTTTCTGAATCTGGGAATGAATCTCTTTTTTATGTTCTTTATAATCCGACTGCTCTTTAGCCAGAAGCTCTTTAGCCAGCATAACATTCTGCAGGGCAGTGTACTGCGGGAAAAGATTGAAATTCTGGAATACAAGACCAAAATGCAGTCTTTTTTTGCGAACCTGGGATTCCTGCCAGGTTGCCGGGTTGCTGCCGTCAAACAGAATATCATCGTTTACACGGATAATACCGGTATTCGGTCGTTCCAAGAAGTTCAGACAGCGCAGAAGCGTGGTCTTACCGCTTCCGGAGGAACCGATAATGGAAACGACCTGTCCTTTTTCCAGTGAAAAGCTGATGTCTTTTAACACCTCTGTCTTACCAAAGGATTTGCTGATATGTTCTACTTCTAAGATTGGCATATATGTTTCCTCCTGTTCTTATCTGAAATAATCCAGTTTCTTTTCCAGTTTGCCCAGTAAAACGGTAAGCACACCGTTCCAGATGAGATAGTAAACTGCGGTAAAGAATAATGGCCAGATCGCGCCGGAAATACCTTGAGATCCTTTCATAAAAGACTGACCTGCCCAGATGATCTCCTGAAGGGCGATGATACGTGCCAGAGAAGTATCTTTTACCAGTGTAATGATCTCGTTGGACATTGGAGGAACGATATTTTTGATCATCTGCATTAATTTGATGCGGCAGAAGATCTGTCGTTTTGTCATTCCCAGTACAAGACCGGCTTCTTCCTGTCCTTTTGGAACGCTCTGGATGCCGCCGCGGTAGATGACTGCAAAATAACATGCGTAATTCAGAATGAATGAGACAGCTGCAGCTGTAAAACGTCCGGTCTCTCCACCGCCCCATACAGGATTGTGAAGTACAAGACCCGGGAAATAGTAGATGATCAGCAGCTGGATCATCAGTGGCGTACCACGGAAGAGCCAGACGATTGTATTGATTACCGCACGGACCGGTTTAAAACGTGAAGTAGTTCCAAAGGAGATGACCAGTCCGAGAGGCAATGCTCCGATCAGTGTTACAAAAAATAATTTCAGAGTCTGTAAGAATCCGATGTTCAAAGAGTGAATGACGATAGGAAATTGTTCTCTGATTAAATCCATACGTTTATCCTGCTTTCTAAATGTATTATAAGTTACCTGTATGATTATCGGAGGATCGATGAAAGGAACTCAAAGAATGTTTCACTCAAAAGAGTCCAACGATTTTTGATATCGAGGAATGTTACGTTCAAAAGAGTCCGATGATTTAATAAAATTAAGGAATATTTTATTAAAGAGTGTCAGACAATCTGTACAGGTTATTTTGTTTATCAACATAAGAGCAGATTTGTTCATGTATGAGTAAATAATTATGTATTACATGATAAAATTGCTATATGCTGTAAAAACCGAAAAGAGAGGGCAGACAAATGCTACCCTCTTTTTGCATTATAAAAGACGGATATATCTGAGTTGGTTCAGTGGAAATCACAGATGAAAGATTGATTGAAACAATCCGTATCAGGAAAATCAGATATGTGAAACAATGTCTTTTATAATGATGTTTTTGGAGTCTGCAAAAACAGACTGTTTTATTGGAATTTTAAAATGGTTATCGATTAGTTCTGCTCAACTAGTGCTGCCTGTACGCCGTATTTCTCAGCGATCTGCTGCATGCTGCCATCTTTGTAGCTGGTTGAGAAGTACTGATTCAGCGCTTCTGTCAGATCGGAACCTTTACGGAAACCAACACCGTATTTCTCATCGTTCAGACCGATGGTGTAAGTAAGGTTGCTGTAGCTTGTACCGTCGCCGATCATAGCGCCTGCCATCAGGGAATCAATGATAGCGGCATCGGATGTACCTGAAGAAACCTCAAGAAGTGCATCAGACTGTGCTTTTACCGGTGTGTAGTTGAGATTCAGCGCTGTTGCCTGTTCTTCTCCTGCACTTCCAGCCTCAACTGCAAATGAGAGATCGGAAAGGCTTTCTTTTGTCTGATATTTGTCTGCTTTGTCTTTCGGAACAACGACAACCTGTGCATTGTTCAGGTAAGCGGTAGTGCAGTTCATAGAACTTGTTACCTCATCAGTAAGCGTCATGCCGTTCCATACGCAGTCGATGGTCTTGCCGTCCAGCTCCATAACTTTGTTATCCCAGTCGATCTCTACGAAATCAACGTCAACACCGATGCTCTCGCCAAATGCTTTTGCAAGGTCTGCATCAAAACCAATCCAGTTTCCGTCGCTGTCTTTATAATCCATTGGCTCGAAATCAGTGATGCCTACTACAAGTGTACCTTTATCTTTTACATACTGTAAATCACTGGATGTACTTTCTGCCTTTGCAGAGCTGTCAGAACTGCTGCTGGTATTGTCAGAACTGTTGCCGGAACCGCAGCCAGCCAGAACAGAAACAGCCAGGACACCTGCTGCAGCTAATAATGCAAATTTCTTTTTCATAATAAATCTCCTTCACGTTACTTCCATAGATTTTTAAGTCTTTACTATAGTAGCAATTTATCACGCTAAAGTCAATGAAAAAGATAGGAAAATTACAGAAATATGTAAAATGAGTGTGAAATATACTTTTAGAACAGGGACTTGACAAAGGAATTAAAATATAATTATCCTTTATATGGGAAATATCTTTCACACACAGGCAGGGGAGTTTCTATAAGAAAATATATATCATAATATAAAGATATATTTCGTATAAGACAAATGCCGGTTATGAAAAAGATGTGCTTTATCTGAAACTGCAAGTGGATGTCATGAGATATGTCACGGTTGCTCGTATCGGATATCTGCGAAGACATATACAGATGAAAACAGGACAGCAGATGTATCAGAAAGTAAATTTTTAACAAGTAACATTGGAATCGTGAAAATTTTTTTTATGAATTACGGAAGTGAAAGGCGACAATCATATGAGTGAAAAAATAAAAACAAAGCATAAGCAGGAAAGTTCAGGGCTTATGACCGAAGGAACGATCTGGAAACAGATTCTTTTTTTTGCCATTCCGCTGATCCTTGGAAATCTTCTCCAACAGCTTTATAATACGGTGGATTCCATCATCGTAGGTAATTATGTGGGAAGTAATGCGCTGGGAGCTGTCGGTGCCAGTACGTCACTGATCACATTGCTGATCGCATTCAGTCAGGGCGCGGCAGTGGGAGCGGGCGTTGTAGTTTCGCAGTTCCTCGGAGCAAGGAATAAAAAAAGCGTTGAAAGCGCTGTACATACGGCATTGACCATTGCAGGAATCCTTGGAATCATCCTGACGGCAGCGGGTATTTTGTTTACTCCTACACTGTTAAAATGGATGCATACACCGGATGAGATTATCGGGGAGGCTACATTGTATCTGCGGATCTATTCCGGCGGACTGATCTTTAACGTTCTTTATAATATGGCGGCAGGCATCATCAATGCGGCGGGCAAATCCAGACGTTCCCTGCAATATCTGGCAGTGGCGTCTGTTACCAATATCATTCTGGATCTGATACTGATCCGTGGGTTGAATTTCGGCGTGGAAGGCGCTGCTATTGCAACTGATATCAGCCAGTTAGTATCCAGTATCCTTGCTCTTTCTTTCCTGATGCGTGTCAAAGACAGTTATCGTGTCAGCATCCGCAAGCTGGGCATTCGCAAAGATATGGCATTGAAGATCATTAAGATCGGACTTCCGGCCGGTATCCAGAATATGGCAATCTCGTTCTCTAACGTATTGGTGCAGTCCAGCATTAACGGATTTGGAGCTCTGGCGGTAGCGGGATTTGGCGCATATCTGAAGATCGATGGATTTAATATCCTTCCGGTGCTGAGTTTCAGTATGGCTGCGACCACTTTTGTTGGACAGAATTACGGTGCAGGAAGAATGGACCGGGTAAAAAAAGGGATGCTTACCACACTGGGGATGAGCGTGATATATACGATCTGCATCGGAGTCATACTTATGATCTTTTCCAGACCGGTCATTGGTCTGTTTACTTCGGACAGCGAAGTCATTACCTATGGACAGATCGCCATGCAGTATTTCTGCCCGTTTTATTTCCTGCTTGGCATTCTGTATTCTCTGGCAGGTACAGTACGAGGTGTCGGAAAGACGATACCGCCAATGGTTGTGCTTCTGATCTCATTGTGTGCATTTCGTATCGTATGGCTGAAAACCATATTGCCGCATTTCGATTCGATTCGGGGTGTATTTCTGATCTATCCGGTATCCTGGGTCATCGGTATGACGCTGATGGCACTCTATACATGGAAAGGAAACTGGAGGCCGAAGCCGGGAGAGCATTTTGCTGGATAACGCTGGCTGTGCAGAAAAAAGGTAATGTTGTGTTTTTTATCCGCATAGATAAATCGTTATTGAAAAAGGACTGTTAGTGCCAATTATCTTACAGAAGATAAAGAGTGGAAGAAGATTGGAGTATATCTGAGAAACAGGTTTTTCATAGCGTAAGATCTATGTTATAATCAGATGAAAGTTATAAGAAAGTTTGGGCAGGTAAAAGTTATTTTGAAACAAGATGAACTCACATCAGAACAGAAACACCATTTGGAACCGGACAAGCTTACCCCAGAGCAGAAGTACCGTCTGGAACAGGTAGCTGCGACAATGGCAGTAGAAAATATGCCATTAACACAATCCAGCAGACAGAATCTGGAAGATTTAGTGTCTGGCAGAAAGACCAGAGAGCAGCTGACAAAGGAAATAACGGAAAAATATAAAATGAAAATGGAGGCAGATATAATGAGAGAATCAATTAACGTAGCCGGAGCACCGGCAGCAGTAGGACCATATGTACATGCAGTAAAAGCAGGAGAGCTGCTGTTTTTATCCGGTCAGCTGGGACTGAACCCGGAGGACGGCATTTTAAGAGAAGGCATTGAAGCACAGACAAAACAGAGTCTGGAGAATTTAAAGACTGTTCTGGAAGGATGCGGTTCTGATCTGGATCATGTGGTAAAGACTTCTATTTTTATCGCTGACATGGGAGATTTTGGAAAAGTTAATGAAGTGTATGCACAGTATTTTACCAAAGAACTTCCGGCAAGATCCTGCGTGGCTGTAAAAGAGCTTCCGAAGTCTGCACTGGTTGAGATCGAAGTTATCGCCGTAGTAAAATAGTATTGAAATAAGGTTATTGCAATCCCAATGGTTTTAGACAATGGGTAGTTCCCAACTGTTTTCGATTGCAGAACGGTTGGATAAACAGAAAAAGAAGAACCGATAATATATAAATACGGTTATGATAAATGAACATATTATGATGATAGCAGTAAAACGGAGAATTGAATGAACAAACGATATTTCGATATTTTAAAAGATGTCATGTCAAAACAGGGTACGACGGTCCTGCTTTCCGGATTAGACCGGGAATTGCTTGGCTGGAATGCGATCTGCTATGACGGGTATCTGAGATACGAAAACCGGGAAGAGAGTAAACGAATCAGGGAGGAGCTTGAAAAAGCTCCTTTTCTGCGTTACGTAGAGTCTGGAGATATTTTAGAAAAAAGTGCTGATGTACAGGAAAGTATCGATTATACAGAAAATGCTGGGAGCATAGAAACGATTGGCGTACAGAGTCGTGAGAGCAGACCGAATATTGGAACAGGTATACTGTTTACCGCAGCAGGTCGTATTTACTATGAGACGCTGCAGCAGGAAAAGCGGATGGTCATCTGTGGCGGAGGGCATGTATCCATTCCGTTGATCCGTATGGGAAAGATGATCGGATTTCCGGTTACGGTTCTGGAAGACCGGCCAAAGTATGCTGATGATGCCCGACGGGCAGGCGCAGACCGGGTAATCTGTGATGCTTTTCAAAATGGTCTGGAACAGATTCCGGGGGATAATAATACCTATTTTATTATTGTGACCAGAGGACATCGTTACGATATCCAGTGTCTGGAAGCTATCCTGAAAAAACCACATGCATATATCGGTATGATCGGAAGCCGTGTACGTGTGGCAAAAGTCAAGGAAACGCTGATCGAAAACGGAGCGGACAAAGAGATCCTTGACCGGGTCTATACACCCATCGGACTTCGCATCGGCGCTGAGACGCCGGAGGAAATCGCAGTATCGATCCTTGCGCAGGTTATTGAGGTCAAAAATCAGAAGCGCAGCGGTTGTGGATACAGCAAAACACTGCTGTCGGCAATCGAACAGGCAGAGACATCAAAAGAAGATTATGTGCTTGCCACGATCGTGACCCGAAGAGGTTCTGCACCGCGGCAGACAGGTACGAGAATGCTGATCTGCCCGGATGGAGTTTGCGTGGAGACGATTGGAGGAGGATGCGCGGAAGCAAGGATCAGGGAAAAGGGGTTGCAGATGATCCGTTCCGGGAAACCGGTCAGCCAGATCTTTGCACTGGATATGACGCAGGAAGATGCAGAAGAAGATGGCATGGTCTGTGGTGGAATGGTAGAGATCCTGTTGCAGAATATACGGTCTTTTTAAGGTCAGATAAAATGATAGAGAATACTTGAGACAGTTATAGGATTTCATATGGCTGTTTAAAATAATTTTGTGTATAAATTTTTTTGTGGGAACATAGAAAAGGTCAAGGAGAAGGAAAATGGGAGATGTAACCAAATGGATCATGCGGGCAAAAGAAGAATTTGGCTTCGAAGAAGCTGGAGCATTAAATGTGGAGGCTCTGGAGTTCATGCCGGAGGTTCGGCAGATGTGCGCAGCTGACCGGTGCAGATCTTATAATCGGAACTGGTCATGTCCGCCGGGATGTGGTACTCTGGAAGAGATTGCTGCCCGGGTGTCAGGTTATACAAGTGGTATCCTTGTACAGTCTGTGGGACAGTTAGAGGATGAATTTGACGTAGAGACGATGATGGAGACGGAGAAATTGCAAAAGGAACGGTTTGCAGCACTGGTGGAAGCAGCCAGGGCAGAGGAGTCAGACTGTATTCCTATGGCAGCTGGTGCCTGTCAGGTATGCAAGACCTGTACCTATCCGGATGCGCCATGCAGATTTCCGGAAAAATCCATTCCATCGATGGAAGCCTACGGATTGTTTGTCAGCAAAGTCTGTTCACAGTCGGGTATGAAATATAACTACGGGAAAAATACAATGGCTTATACGAGCTGTATTTTATTTAAGTAATTTTTTATTTTTCCCCATTAAAGTTTTTTCAGACGGGGATAGTTGTATTTATAAAAATACTGTTTCATCTTATATTTACAGCAAGAATTTTTCCAGTTGCATAAGAATAGTTATATTTATTGAAAACACTGTTTTATAGTTATTTATGTCGAACAGCCAATGGCTGCGGCATGGCTATTAGTATGTAAACAGTAGATACAACAGGGGAACATAAGGGATATGCTTTTGTTACGGAAAATCAACTGGAAGAAGATGTGAAAAAATATATGATAACAGAACGGAGATGATAACATGAACATAGAATTAAAGACAGGAACAAAACAGCAGACACTGAAAACAGATAAACAGAATCTGACGATTCTGGAAGTATTTCAGGAAAATGGCATTACGCAGTTACATACTCCCTGTGGCGGAAACGGAACCTGTAAAAAATGCCTTGTTTTTGTAGAAGGAAAAGGTGAAGTGCTTGCCTGCCAGACTGTTGCAGAAGATGGCATGGTTGTTACGATTCCGGAAGAGGAGAAATCCGTGATCGCAGAAAATGGGAACTGCTATCTGTATCCGGCAGACGGACGGTATGACCTTGTGGCAGCTTGTGACATCGGTACGACGACAGTAGTATGTCATCTGCTGGATGGAAAGTCGGGCAGACGTCTTGCTACGGTCAGCGCACCCAATGCACAGAGGAGCTTTGGCGCAGATGTAATCTCACGAATTCAGGCAGCAGAAGGAGATGGACTGGAGTTGCTGCATGGAGCAATCCGAGATCAGATCAGTCATATGCTGGAGCAGCTTTTGGAGAAAGCCGGACGAAAAGGTCCGGTCAATTTTCTGGCAGTTGCCGGTAATACGGTGATGAGTCATCTGTTCACAGATCTGTCTCCCAAGAGCATCGGAGTCGTTCCGTTTACCCCACTTTCCCTGTTTGGGGATATGCATACGGGCGCGTCACTGGGATTAGAGCTGTGTGAACAGGTGTATATTGTGCCTGCCATCGCCGGATATGTGGGGGGTGATATTACCGCAGACTTGATTGCAGTAAAGATGCACTCTGAACAGCTTGCAGCGAAATATTCAGGCGAAGCTATTACTGCAGACCAGACGGAAGAAAAAATACAATCGGCAAATGTTGAAACAGAAGCAGCAAGTGAAAATGTTGCAGAACAACAAAAGGAAAGTCAGTCAGTAAACGGAAAAATGAACGAACCTGAAACTTTGTTGTTAGACATCGGTACCAACGGCGAAATGGTTCTTGGCAAAGCCGGAGACTATGTGTGCTGCGCGACAGCAGCAGGGCCTGCTTTTGAGGGAGCCGAGATTACTATGGGAATGCCGGCAGCAGATGGTGCCATTTCAAAAGTCTGGATGGAAGGCGCGAAGCTGTGTGTATCCGTAATCGGTGGGAAGGAAGCAACAGGTATCTGCGGTTCTGGTCTGATCGATGCGCTGGCAGTTTTTCTGGAAACAGGTCTTATGGACGAGACAGGTCTTTTGGCAGACGAGGATGACGTAGAAGAAGAACTGGTGGATTATCTGGGCGAAGATGAAAACGGAAGCTGCATCTGGCTGACAGATAGGGTTAAAATCACACAGGCAGACATCCGCAAATTACAGCTGGCAAAAGCATCTATCGCAGCCGGCATCCGCATTCTGTTATCAGAAAAAGGACTACAGATGTCAGCGGTAGAACAGGTCATCCTTGCAGGTGGATTCGGAAGCTTTCTGAACAAAAAGAGTGCAGCAGCCATTGGTCTGATTCCGAGCGAGCTGTTAGATGTGACAGTATCGGTAGGAAATGCAGCTGGAGAAGGCGCGATATCCGCAGCACTTTCAGGAGAAGCGCGGGAAGAACTTGCCCGTCTTCGGAAGGAAATGCGTTATGTGGAGCTGTCTACTCATAAAAAATTCAGTGATGAATATATGGAACAGATGTATTTTGAATAATAGATAAGCTTGGTACATTTATAAATGCTGTTTATTATAAAATATAGTTTGAAAAATATTTTTCATGACCATTTATATTGCTGAAAAATTAGTGGAATAGTTATTAAAATGAAAAACAGTATGACGGATATGGAAACAAGCAAAAGGAATATTTTGCAGTTTTTTTATTATTAGATACAGTTTTTCAAAAATATATGTAAGAAATTGGGAAAATGATTTTATATTTGATATACAGGAGATACAAGTTATGAGAGGAATTTTATATGGAGTCGGCGTCGGACCGGGAGATCCGGAGCTGATGACTTTAAAAGCTGTAAGAATGATCCGGAAGACCGATGTGATCGCGGTTCCGGGAGCGAAGGCAGAGGAGACAGTTGCCTATAAGATCGCAGTTCAGGCAGTGCCGGAGCTGACAGAAAAAGAACTGTTGCCGGTCTACATGCCTATGACTCATGATCCGGTCAAACTGGAAGAGAATCACAGAAAAGGCGCAGAACTTCTGGAATCTGTTCTGGATCAGGGGAAAGATATCGTCTTTCTGACACTGGGCGATCCGACGATCTATTCTACTTTTTCCTATTTACAGAAACGGGTGGAAAACGATGGATATGAGACGGCGCTGGTCAGCGGAATTACATCATTTTGTGCGGCAGCAGCGCGAATGAATCAACCGCTGGCGGAATGGAATCAGGCACTGCATATCGTGCCTGCCGTTCATAAAGTGGGACAGTCCGCAGATGCAGAAGGCAATTATGTATTTATGAAATCCGGCAAGAAGATGAAACAGGTTAAAGAGATCCTGCGGGAGACAGGAAAAGAAGTGACCATGGTAGAAAATTGCGGCATGCCAAACGAACATATTTATCGAGGTGTGGATGAAATTCCGGATGATGCAGGATACTATTCTCTGATCATGGCAAAAGACGGAGCAGATGCGTAATGATCGAACTGAAGAACCTTACCAAGAAATTTGATACGTTCACAGCTGTGGATCATCTGAACCTGAAGATAGAAACGGGAGAATTTTTTGGACTTCTGGGACCGAATGGAGCAGGAAAGACAACGACCATTAGTTTGATGTCTACCCTGCTCCTGCCTACGGAAGGGGAGATCCTGATCGATGGAGAGATGCTCAGCCGGAAAAATCCCGGACTGAAACGAAAGATCAGCGTCATCACGCAGGAATATTCCATGCGGCAGGACATGACCATGGATGAGGTTATGGAATATCAGGGCAGACTGTATTTTATGCCCAGAAAAAAGATCCGGGAAAAGACGGAAGAACTGCTGGAATTTTGCGGACTGATCGATTTTCGCAGACGGACGGTCAGAAAGCTTTCTGGCGGCATGAAACGAAAACTGATGGTCTGCCGGGCACTTCTTACGGAACCGGAGATCCTTCTTCTGGATGAGCCAACAGCCGGTATGGACGCCATTTCCAGACGTCAGATGTGGAACCTGCTGCGTCAGCTCAATGACCGCAATCTGACGATTCTTCTGACGACCCATTATATGGAGGAGGCAGAGAGTCTTTGCCAGAGAGTTGCGTTTATGGATCGGGGAAAACTGGAAGAGATCAATGAGCCAAAGCGGATGGTGGAACAGTTGGGACATTATGCGGTAGATCTTATGACGCCGGAAGGATTAAAGAGCCATTATTTCCGGGAACGGAAAGAGGCTATCGAATATCTGAGCCATGTGGAGGGACAGACAGCTCTGCGAAACACGACGCTGGAAGATGTCTTTGTGGCACGGGCAGAGAAGAAAGAGAGGCGTGGATAGTATGGGGATTCTGACAGTATTATGGGAAAAATGGACAGAGTTCCGCCGGGATTTCTATAAGATCACGCTGGCTGCCATGATCGCGCCGTTAATGTATCTGATCGTATTTGGAATGGGACTGCAGATGGTTTCCCATGGAGAACCGTATCTGAACTTCCTGATTCCGGGTGTGGTTGCACTGACGACGATGACGGGAAGCTTTAATGCGATTGCTCAGAATCTGAATGTACAGCGTTTATATGAGAAAGCTTTCGATCAGGTCATGATCTCACCGACGCCTCTGTGGCAGTTTATTTTAGGACAGGTCATTGCAGGAAGTCTGAGAGGTTTGTATGCGGGCGGAATTATCATGCTTTTGATCCTGCCGATCAAAACAGGACTGGTCTTTAACGGCTATTCTTTCCTGATCATGTTTCTGAACGGAGCAGTATTTTCTACCATTGGAGTAGTCGTATCATTTATTGCGAAAAATCATACGGATGTGCCTCGGTTTTCCAATTATGTGATCATGCCCATGTCCTATCTGTGCAATACCTTTTTTTCCATGGATAATATGCCGGAAGGCGTGCGGAGGGGATTGAGCGTGCTTCCACTGTCTCAGACCAGCGCCATGATCCGAAGCATTGCAGAGCGGGAGCCGGTCAATCTGATCGGAATTCTGATTCTTGCTATCTATCTTGTGGTATTTTTGCTGCTGGCATTCTGGTTTATCTATAAGCGGAAAAATCTGTAAAAATAGGGATTGTTCCCGGAAAATAATGACTGGAAGATAACAGTCAGAAGATAAAAAATCAGAAACAGCAGTGTGAAAAATACTTTTTCATATTTGGTTATGCCGACAGCTGGAGACTGCGGCATGAGTATTAAAATGTAGATTGGAAATAGTAACGGAAAATGAAAATCGGGAAGCAGAAAATGAAACTTAGAAAACAAATAAGCGGAAAGTGCATCGCATATATGGTTACATTGCTCAGCGTATGTCTGCTCTGGTGGCTGTGGCTGGTCTGTCCGGCGCAGGCAGAGCCGCTGTCTCTTTCTATGGAGGATGGAGAGTACGCCATTGAAGTAACGATGACTGGCGGAAGTGGAAAGGCAACGATCGTGTCGCCTACGGTGCTGACGGTAAAGGACGGAAAAGCTTATGCGAAGATTCAGTGGAGCAGTTCTAATTACGATTATATGATTGTGGACGGACAGAAATTGCTGAATGAAAGTGAAGAAGGCTATTCCACATTTACGATACCGGTTATGGCGATGGATCAGGAGATGCCGGTCATTGCAGATACGACAGCGATGGGAACACCTCATGAAGTGTCCTATCAGTTTACTTTTTATGCGGACTCTATCGAGGATAAGGGGGCATTGCCCCAGGAAGCTGCCAAACGTGTACTGGTGGTGGCGGCAATTATCATCGTAGGTGGCGGCATACTCAATTATTTTGTGGCCAAACGGAGAAACCGGGATTTTCGTCCTGGAAAAAAATAGTTTGATTGCTTAAACAATAAGCCAGATCATTCCTTATGGGATGTAGAGGATATGTACCATAGTGAATTGTAGTAGACAGCTATACAAAAATTCTATGGAACAGGAAGGGAAAAGCAGGGAATCTGTCATTGCTTTTTCCCGACTGTAATGTTAATATAGATAAATAAATGAAAAACATGATCGGTGCTGTTATGCAGAATTTTGCAGTAACAGGTAAAAGGGAAACAGGTGCAAGGCCTGTACGAACTCGTCACTGTATGCAGGGAGCAGAAAACGAAACGTGTCACTGAAGGAAAACTTTGGGAAGACCGTTTTCTGTGGGAAATTTCAGGATAATTTTATTTTCATTAAAAAAGTAAAGGGGTCAGAAATTCAGAACTGTGAGTCAGGAAACCTGCCGATTGTGGGTACAGGAAGAGATTCCGGACTACGAGTAACTGGTCGTACCGCTGTAAAGCACATGCTAAACGTTACTCCGTCAGTATCAGATCTGTAAAGGTCTGTCTGGTGGATTTTTTTCTGTACGGATTCATTTTGAAATTTATTTTATGGAGGAAGCAGTATTATGAAAAAGAAACGCGTAGCAATGATGTGCGCAGCAGTGGGAATGGCAGCAGTTATGATGGCTGGTTGTGGCGCAAAAGAGACTGGCAATCAGAAAACATCCAGCGCTAAAGGAGAAGTATCCTCTTCCGCAGAGGCTGAAGGTGAGGATGAAGAAAACTACGAGACAGGAGACGCTTCATTGGACAATACAAGAAATCAGGATGAGATCGGAGATAAAGAGCTTCTGGTAGTCAGCTTTGGTACAAGCTACAATGACAGCCGTCGTCTGACCATTGGAGCGATTGAGAATAAACTCGAGAGTACATTCCCGGAATTTTCTGTAAGAAGAGGATTTACAAGTCAGATCATTATTGATCATGTAAAGAAACGTGACAATGTAACGATTGATAATGTAGAAGAAGCTCTGAAACGTGCACAGGATAATGGCGTTAAGACACTGGTCGTACAGCCGACTCATCTGATGGATGGTCTGGAGTACAACGATCTGGTAGAGGAAGTTGGCGAGAATGCAGATGCATTTGAAAAAGTTGCCATCGGCAAACCGCTGCTGAGTTCTGACTCTGATTATGATGCAGTGATCAAAGCAATTACAGATGCAACTTCTGAGTACAATGACGGACAGACTGCAATCTGTTTCATGGGACATGGTACAGAAGCAAAATCTAACGAAGTTTACTCTAAGATGCAGGAGAAACTGACAGCCGCAGGATACAAAGATTACTATGTAGGAACAGTTGAGGCTACTCCTTCTGTAGAAGATGTTCTTGCAAAAGTACAGCAGGGTAATTACAAACGTGTTGTTATTGAGCCGCTGATGATCGTTGCCGGAGATCATGCAAACAATGATATGGCAGGCGATGAGGATGGTTCCTGGAAATCTGTATTTTCAAAAGCTGGTTATGAAGTAATTCCTGTTGTACGCGGACTTGGCGAACTGGAAGGCATTCAGAACCTGATCGCTCAGCATGCGCAGGATGCAATCAACAGTCTGCAGTAATCACTGATTATTGATGACTCATAAGGGAGATGAATCTAGTAAAAATATAGATTCTACAGTCTTTCTTATCAAAGAATGTATATGAAATGTGTGGAAATGGCTTGTCTTGCGGAAAAATTGGATTTCCGCAGACAGGTCATTCTGTATATAGTAGTAAAAACATTCATGAATGAAAAAACAATATATTTTCAGAATTAGTTTTTCATAAAAATTAGTGGTTGTATAATATAGATCAGGAGGAAAGAGGAAGATGAAAAATAAAACATTATGGTTAAAAAAGAGCTGTGTGATCGGTGCCATCGTGCTTGCGGCCGCATCGTTTGCAGCGTGTGGAACAGATAAGGCTGCAGATGCCGGACAGAGTAGTCAGACAGAGCAGACGGATAACAGCGCAGAACCGGAAAGTTTTGATAAAGTGGCTACCAGTGCGGATATGTCATCAGTCAGTGATGTGGTAAAAGATGGTATGACACCGGTAGAAGGTTCCCAGATCAAAGATGGCACCTACGATATTACGGTGGATTCCAGTTCCTCCATGTTTTCCGTTACATCCTGTAAACTGACCGTTAAAGACGGTAAGATGACAGCTGTTATGACAATGGGTGGAAAAGGATATCTCTATGTTTATATGGGCACCGGAGAGGAAGCGGCAAAAGCAGAGAAATCTGATTACATTCCATTTGTGGAAGATCAGAATGGGCAACATACTTTTACCGTACCGGTAGAAGCGTTGGACAAAGGATTGAACTGTGCAGCATTCAGTAAAAATAAAGAAATGTGGTATGACAGAACACTGGTATTCCGCGCAGATTCCCTGCCATCGGATGCGTATGCGGAAGGAACCGGAAAATCTGTGGCAGATCTGAACCTTGCAGATGGCGATTATACAGCAGCCGTGACTTTAGAAGGTGGTTCCGGCAGAGCAAGTGTGCAGAGCCCGGCAAAGATTCATGTAGAAAACGGACAGGCTACAGCGACAATCGTATGGAGCAGTTCCAATTATGACTATATGATCGTGGACGGACAGAAATATCTTCCACTGGAGAATACCGAAACTGCAACATTTGAGATCCCGGTCAGTGTGTTTGACAGAAAGATCACAGTGGCAGCAGATACGACAGCCATGAGTACACCGCATGAGATCACGTATACACTGTATTTTGATTCCGCATCTGTTCAGTAATTCAAGTGTGATGAGATAAAAGTATTTAGGAGATTGTTATGAAAAAGGAAAAAAGCAGACAAAATCGTTTCCGCTGTGTGATGGTACCTCTGATTATATGTTGTCTGTTTGGTATACTCTGTGGCTGCAGCAGTGGAAAAACCAGTGCAGATACC
This sequence comes from uncultured Roseburia sp., assembly GCA_900557275.1. The sequence continues at coordinate 68,728 of USRX01000007.1, read as the reverse complement.
AGCGCATTTGTGGAAAACAGCGGACAGCAGACTGCAAAAGAGTGGGATAAGATGTCTGTGACAGGCACGATTTCCTTAAAATATGCCACACAGTTTCAGATCGACTGTTATGACGACTACCGGCTGATCACAATGGCAACGGGAGAAAAATATCTGGTTGTTCCGGAGAACCAGACGGTTCCGTCAAATCTTCCAGAAGATATTGTTGTCTTGCAGCAGCCACTGGATCATATTTATCTGGTGGCAACTTCAGCCATGGATCTTTTTCGGGCTTTGGACAGTATGGATTCCATCCGTCTGACGGGAACGGAAGCTTCAGGATGGTACATTCCGGAGGCAAAACAGGCGATGGAAGAGAAGAAGATTTTATATGCTGGAAAATATTCTGCCCCGGATTATGAGCTGATCATTTCCGAAGGCTGTGATCTGGCTATTGAATCTACGATGATCTATCATTCCCCGGATATTCAGGAGCAGCTGGAAAAAGTTGGTGTTCCGGTATTTGTCGAGCGTTCCAGTTATGAATCGGATCCATTGGGAAGAATGGAATGGATCAAAGTGTATGGTACATTAATGGGAAAAGAAGAAGAGGCAGCAGCATGGTTTGATCAGGAAGTAGCCGGACTCAGTGATATCCTGCAGCAGGATAATACAGGAAAGACAGTAGGATTTTTCTACATCACTTCCAATGGTGCGGCAAATATCCATAAACCAGGCGATTATATTACAAAAATGATCGAGCTTGCTGGTGGAAAATATGCGATTTCCAGCGTGGAAGCGGATGAAAATGCCATGTCTACCATGAATATGCAGATGGAAAATTTCTATCTGGAAGCGAAAGATGCCGATATTCTGATCTATAACAGTACCATTGATGGTGAGTTGGACAGTATGAGCCAGCTTTTGGACAAAAGCGAGCTGCTGGGAGAGTTTAAAGCGGTAAAGGACGGTACGGTCTGGTGCACGAACAAAAATATGTTCCAGGAAAGTACCGGAGTGGGAAAGATGATACAGGATATCCATAAAATCCTGACCAATGAAAATGTATCAGATTCAGAATTGACGTATTTGCATCGATTGAAATAGTTGTATAGTGACGATACTTAAAAATATGACGCCATATGTTATGTGGTGCTGACAGAGGATTGGAGATTTATATGAAAAAAGAAAATAAGATCAGATACGGCATGGGATTTCTCATCCTGATCGTATTACTGATCCTGTTATTATTTTTGAATATCAATGGTGGAAGCATACGTCTGTCCGCAAGAGAGATTCTTGCGGTATTGGGCAGAAGATCTTCGGATGCTACGGCGGTGTCGATTTTATGGAATATACGTTTGCCAAGAATCCTTGCAGCACTGCTTCTGGGCGGAGCCTTGTCTGTGTCCGGATTTTTGTTACAGACTTTTTTTTCCAATCCTATTGCCGGACCGTTTGTATTGGGAATCTCTTCCGGTGCAAAGTTGGTGGTGGCGCTTGTTATGATATTCCTTTTGGGAAGAGGGATTACGATCAGTTCTTTGGGAATGGTGGGGGCGGCTTTTGTCGGTTCCATGATCTCCATGGGATTTGTGCTGGCTGTATCAAAGAAAGTAAACAACATGTCCATGCTTGTAGTATGTGGTATTATGATCGGATATATCTGCTCTGCCATTACTGATTTTTTTGTCACGTTTGCGGAAGATTCCAATATCGTAAACTTACATAACTGGTCTCTGGGAAGTTTTTCAGGCACTTCATGGAACAGTGTGAAGATTATGGCAGTTATCGTTCTGGTCGCATTATTTTTTGTGTTTTTCTTATCAAAACCAATCGGGGCATATCAGATTGGAGAAAATTATGCCCAGAATCTGGGTGTAAATATCAAAGCACTGCGGGTGCTTCTGATCCTGCTTTCAAGTATACTTTCTGCATGTGTAACAGCCTTTGCGGGACCGATTTCTTTTGTAGGAATTGCGGTGCCCCATCTGATCAAGAGTATGTTCAAAACAGCAAAACCGCTGGTCATCATTCCGGCAGGTTTTTTAGGCGGCGCAGTGTTCTGCCTGTTCTGTGATTTGCTGGCACGAACGGTATTTGCCCCCACAGAACTCAGTATCAGTTCTGTGACAGCGGTATTTGGCGCGCCGGTGGTAATCTATATGATGATTCGCAAACAGGGCAGAAGGGTACGATGATTTTTGGAAAGAGATTGCATGAAAATACATTTTCATGACGATATCTGTTACTGGAAAACGAGCGGAATGGAGATTTATGTGAAGGATTACTATTTTTATACAGAAGATATGGATGTTGGATATGGAAAAGAACCATTGATCCGACATATTGAGATGAAAATTCCAAAGGGCAGCATTCTGACGCTCATCGGACCGAATGGTGCCGGAAAGTCTACCATTTTAAAGACGATCACAAAGCAGTTGAAGCTGATGGGCGGCTGTATTTGGCTGGATCAGTCTTCTATGACGGAGATGAGCAACGCCCAGATCGCAAAAAAGATGGCAATGGTTCTGACGGAACGGCTGCATCCGGAGCTTATGACCTGTGAGGAAATGGTCAGTACCGGTCGGTATCCGTATACGGGAAAGCTTGGGCTTCTTACAGATGATGACTGGGAAAAAGTAGAGCAGGCGTTGGAACTGGTGCATGCATCCGATCTGGCAAAGGTGGATTTTTCCTGTATCAGTGACGGACAGCGGCAGCGTATCATGCTTGCCCGGGCACTTTGTCAGGAACCGGAGATGCTTGTTCTGGATGAACCGACCTCATTTCTGGATATCAAACATAAACTGGAATTGCTTACTATCTTAAAGCAGATGGTACAGCAGCGCGATCTGACTGTTATCATGTCCCTGCATGAACTGGATCTGGCACAGAAGATTTCTGATTATGTAATCTGTGTGCATGGAAACCAGATTGAAAAATATGGTCCCCCGGAGGAAATCTTTACTTCTTCTTATATTGAAGCGCTCTATGGAGTAACGGCTGGAAGCTATAATGCGGAATTTGGCTGTCTGGAAATGGAACCGCCAAAAGGAAAGCCACAGGTATTTGTTATCAGTGGTGGTGGAAGCGGAATCTCTTTGTACCGGAGATTACAGCGTATGGGGGTACCCTTTGCAACAGGTGTATTGCATGAAAATGATATCGATTATGCAGTGGCAAAAGCGCTGGCGGAGACCGTTATCTCCCAAGAGGCTTTCAAAGAGATTGCTGAAGAAACCTTCCAAAAAGCGGCAACATGTATGGAATGTTGTGAGAAAGTCATTTGCACGGTGGAGCAGTTTGCAGATGGCAACCGTGGAAATGAAAGATTAAAGGAGCTGGCCAGAAAGAGCGGGAAACTTGTATCTGAAGAAACTTTTTTTACGTAAGTGGATAGATAATATTGTGACTCAGACAGGAGAAAAAGATGGCAGAGGGATCAGCTTATACAGAAATACTGCGGGCATTGCCTGTCAGTGAAATCAGCAAACCGTTGACGAAAAAAATAAAAAAGAACTGGGATGATCTTGCCATTCCTTTGGACAGCATGGGAAAATTTTCAAAAATCCTGACCCGTATCGGAGCTATCTTAAAGGATGAGAGCATTGATATCGGAAAAAAGATCGTGTTTGTCATGTGTGCAGATAACGGCATCGTAGCAGAAGGCATCAGTCAGTCCGGACAGGAAGTGACCCGTATTGTAGCAGAAGGCATGGGACAGGGACAGTCTTCGGTATGCAAAATGGCAATGCGTGCAGGTATTCATACTCTACCGGTAGATGTAGGCATCAATACAAAAGCGAAGCTTATAGGGGTAAGATCCTGCAAGATTCGGGAAGGCAGCCGGAATTTTTTACAGGAACCGGCTATGACACCGGAGGAGACATTGCAGGCTATGACTGTTGGAATGGAGCTGGTACGGGAATTCAGGGATCGCGGCTATCGCCTGATCGGTACCGGAGAGATGGGAATCGGAAATACCACCACCAGCAGTGCCGTGGCGACAGCGTTACTTCGGGAAGATGTGAAAAAAATGACAGGTCGTGGAGCCGGTCTGGATGATGAACGATTGAAGCAGAAATGCAGCGTCATTGAGCAGGCATTAAAAAAGTATGGTTTGCGTGAGAACGACATGGATGCATTTACTATTTTACAAACAGTGGGCGGATATGACATTGCAGCCTTGACAGGAGTGTTTATCGGCGGCGCAGTCTATGGCCTTCCCATTGTGCTGGACGGCATCATCAGCATGACTGCAGCATTGGTGGCAGTCCGCATCCGTCCGGAAGTCCGTGATTTTCTCATACCATCCCATGAAAGCCGGGAACCGGCGGTACAGACGTTGATGGAAGCGTTACAGGTAACGCCGGTCATTCAGGGCGATATGGCGCTTGGGGAAGGAACCGGAGCTGTTATGATGATGGAGCTTCTGGATATGGCAGCTGCCGTATATCAGGAGATGCGGACATTTTCAGATGCAAAGATAGACCCATATGAACGGTTTAATGCACAAGAGTAAATCGTAACTTGGAATATAACTGCCATTTAAAACAGAGATGGTAAATTAGACGAAATATATTTAATAATAACAGGAGAGCCAAATATGAAACGATTAGAACTGGTTCCACCCAGAGAGATAGAAAACAGGAGCTTCGAAATCATTGGGGAAGAGTTACAGCAGCGTGGCATCATGATACCGGCAGAGCAGGAGTCGGTTACAAAACGCGTGATCCACACCAGCGCTGATTTTGAATATGCACAGACGATGTGTTATTCAGAAAATGCGATCGCCATTGCCAGAAACCTGATCCGTCAGGGGGCGGATATCGTGACAGATACGAATATGGCAATGTCCGGCATCAATAAAAAAATGCTGGCAAAATTTGGCGGGGAAGTGCATTGCTTTATGGCAGATGAAGATGTGGCGGCAGAAGCAAAAGCACGCCAGGTAACACGAGCTTCCGTGTGCATGGAAAAGGCTTCAAAGATCAACAAACCAGTCATTTTTGCCATCGGAAATGCGCCTACCGCACTGGTATCTCTATATGAAATGATCCAGGCGGGCACTTACAGACCGGCATTTGTCATCGGCGTTCCGGTGGGATTTGTTAACGTGGAGGCAGCCAAGGAACTGATCATGGAGACAGATGTGCCTTATATCGTCAACCGTGGGCGCAAGGGTGGCAGCAATGTGGCAGCAGCCATCTGCAATGCCCTGATCTATGGTCTCGCCAGAGATTAACTCTGATATTTTTTCTTGAAATCAAGCATATAGAAGGAGTTGAGAAGATACAACCGATTCTCGGAATCGTCCAGATCCATATCCAATAATTCATGAAGACGGCTGATCCTGTAATTCATCGTACTGCGGTGGATATGCAGGTCTGTAGCCGTCATTTTTATATTCCGCTCATTGACCAGATAGCGCTGCAGGGTGTAGGCAAACTCCGTGTCATGCTGCTCATCGTATTCTACCAGTTTCAGAAGCTGCGGCGCGCAGAGCATTTCCGGCAGCAGCTCCTGGGAAGCCTGGCGGAAGAAATAATGAAAGGCATAATTCTCAAAATAATAAATGGGTGCCTGCAGATGTTCGTTGAGACCGATCTGGTGGGCAATCTGCGTCTGGCGGTAATAGTAAGCAAAATTCTGAAAATCATGTCCGTACATGCTGACGCCGGCTTTCAGGTTTCCAAGGTTTAGAAAATCAGAAATATAAGAGAAAAAGCGTTCTTGGGATGTATGTTCCAGTGTCATGTTCAGCACGAGGATAATCTGATATTCATTTCGGAAGACGCAGCTGTTTGGAAACATATTTGCCAGCCGATGCGTCAGGTTGGTAGCCGTATGGATGGCATTATCGCTTTTCTGGCAGAAAATGGTCACACACTGAAAGGTGTCATCGATATGCCAGTTATAATAGTTGAAAGGATTACTAATCTGGTTTCTGGTGTATACTTTTCCATCAATCATGCCTTTAAAAAGGATGGACAGGACGTTAGATGCATCACTGACCAGGAGCATACCCTGCTGCAGCGCCAGAGAAATATTTTCCGCAAAATATTCCAGAAGTTCGTAATCCCTTTTTCGGATCGGGGTTCCGATCTCGTCAATACAGACCCTTCCCACATAAACCCACTCGATTCGCAGGTTCACATATAATGTACGATAGCCGGTGGCTTTTTCTGAAAAAATCTGTGCGCCATAGGTGTGCAGCGTCTTATGGTATTCATCAGAGGATTTAAAAGTATTTAACACTTCAAGGGGCAGATAGTACTTGTCGAACGTCTCGTCATACTGCCAGGAAAACTGCCCGTCCATTTCATTGGCAATGGCCAGCAGTTCATTGTTTCGGTCATGAATAAAGATCGGTTTTTCAAAAATGGGGATGCACAGTTTACACAGTTCATCCAGTGTAGCATTGTGATGGATCAGTTTCTGTAATTCATTTTCCCAGGAGTTGTATTTGCAGAAAATTTTCTGCACTTCATAATAGAGCTGGTAGACATCCGTGTTTTCAGGAAATATCAGACAGAGATTGTATTCCAGGGCAGCGTTATCCGGGGTACCGATGCTTAAAAAGCCGCTTCCGGGAGGAAGGGGATGTTCCTGAAAATAAGAAGCATGTTCCAGTAGCAGATGATCCGGCAGATACGCCTGATCCGGGATTGCAAGCTGAATGCCCATATATTTTGTTTTTATCAGATCTGGATGTCCTTTTAACTGTGGCTGAAAAGGTGCGAGACATTCCTCAAATACGGCAAGGCTCAGATACATAGATTCCTCCTCCATGGTATAGATGTACTCACGGAATCTTCTTAAAATAAATCTTTCTGGCTATATTTCCGATATACTGCTTCCGTTTTTCGTCGTACACACCGTGTACGCACTGCGAAAATGTCATTGTATATTAAAAATCTATCACAGAAATCTTCATTTAGAAGATTCCGTGAGTACATTATAAATAATGTACGATATTATAATGATGCTTGTTTTGCAAACACTTTAAAATACAGAAAAAATTGTACAGTTTTGTGTATGTTATAGCGTTTTGGTATAAAGATTTTAGGAAAAACCATTCATACATAATATACGAATGAATACATAAAAAGTCAAACATATTAGCGAATATTCAAAAGATATATTTTGGAGTATCATAATTACAAACTTATACAAGGAGGATTTGCCATTGGAAAGCTGAATAAATTTGGCGACAGCGATGAGCTGATCAATTTGGATGACAGGGAGGAACAATAGGATGACAACGACACAGATCTGGATGTTATGCTTTGTTGGAGTTATGGTTTTCCTGATGATTTTATCCGCAGCATGGAATCAGATGGGAAAGAAAAATAGAGAAGAATTACAGCAGGAAAAGGAGAAAGAATCATGAAAAAGATGACACCGAAAGAGCGGGCGATGGCATTTTTCCGCAATGAGCCAGTGGATGAACTGCCTACCGATGAAGGATTGTTTGTATTATTTAACCCGGAGGCATATAAAGAGCGTCCGTCTCATGTACACGGCGGTGTGGACTGGTTTGGCGTGCCGTGGAAATATGAATCCAGCGTCGATGCGATTGCGCCGGATCATACGGTAGATCCGATCATGGAAGATATCTGTGACTGGAGAGAACTGGTTAAGTTCCCGGATCTGGATGCATGGGACTGGTCAAAAGTAGAAGAGATCGATCATATCAGCGAGATTGACCGTGAAAATAAAGTATTTGAGATCATGTTTGTAAACGGACCGTTCGAGCGTCTGCATATGCTGATGGGATTTGAAAATGCCCTCTGTGCGCTGCTTACCGATCCGGAAGAAGTGGAAGAGTTCCTGAATACCTATATGGAGTGGAAATTGAAACTGATGGAGAAAGTCATCTATTATTACAAACCGGATGTACTCATGTTCCACGATGACTGGGGTACCCAGAATAACATGTTCTTTTCACCGGATATCTGGCGTTCACTGATCAAACCGCAGATCAAAAAAGCGGTTGACCGCTGCCATGAACTGGGTGTGCTTTTTGATATGCATTCCTGTGGTAAGATCGAAGCCATTGTTCCGGAATTTGTAGAGCTTGGCATCGATGCATGGCAGGGAATGGAGATCAATGATATTGCAAAACTGAAATCCATTACCGGCATGAAGCTGGGATATCATACCACACCGGATTATCAGGGCTATCAGACTGAAGCGCTGGCAGGCACTCTGACAGAAGAAGATCTGCGCAGACGTGTGCGTGAGACATTTGAAAAGAATGCAAAAGGATACTGCTATTGTCCGATGTTCCTTCCTTTCGGCGGCTGGTCCACAGAAGTTATGATCGATGAGATCATGAAAGACGGCAAAGATATCTATCGTGAGGAGCAATAATTAGCTGACAGTGTAATTGATGCGTAATAGAGAGACATGTATCTGAATGCATAACGAAATGACATGATAACAGTCGAAAGAATCATTTTACATTTTCGGGCAGGATTCATATATTGGATATATAGCCAAAACAGGTAAAAGAAAAACAGAATAAACTCATGATCATATGACAATTTACAGTAAAGAGAAGAATCTTTATACTGAAAACAGTCAGAGAGAAGCGTATGAAGGGTTAAGGAGGAAGAAAAATATGTCAGTTATTAATGAAATCTCAGAAGCTCTGCAGAGAGGTAAGAAAAAAGATGTAACCAGACTGGTGCAGCAGGCGATTGATGAAGGTGTAGATGCTGTAACCATCTTAAAAGAAGGATTATTAGACGGAATGAACATCATCGGCGAGAAATTCAAAAATGATGAAGTATTCGTACCGGAAGTTCTGGTAGCAGCCAGAGCGATGAATGCAGGAACAGCACTGTTAAAACCGCTTCTTTCCGGAGAGGCTGCAGAACCGCTTGGAAAAGCATGCATCGGAACAGTAAAAGGCGATATGCACGATATCGGTAAGAACCTGGTTCGTATGATGATCGAAGGAAAAGGTATTGAGATCATTGACCTTGGTGTAGACGTAGAACCACAGGATTTCGTAAAATGCGCCATCGAGAACGACTGCAGCATTATCTGCTGTTCTGCACTTCTGACAACTACCATGCCAATGCTTGGCGAGGTTATCAAAGCCGCAGAAGAAGCCGGCATCCGTGACAAAGTTACCATTATGGTAGGCGGAGCTCCGGTAAATCAGGCATTTGCAGACAGCATTGGCGCGGATATCTATACCGAAGATGCAGCTTCCGCAGCAGACGCAGCAGCTGCTGTACTGCATGGATAGGGAGGTATTTTACGATGAATATGAAACAGTGGGTAGCAGATGTACTTGCAAGTGAGAAGAAAAAAGCATTACCGGTACTTTCTTTTCCCTCTATTCAGAAAATGGGGATTACCGTTGCAGAGCTGATCAACGACAGTGACAAACAGGCAGAAGGTATGAAAATTATCGCAGATTCTTTCCCGACCGCAGCCAGCGTAAGCCTGATGGATCTGTCTCTGGAGGCAGAAGCATTTGGCTCAGAGATCCGTGTATCTGATGATGAAGTTCCTACCGTTATCGGTTCTATCGTATCTACAGAAGAAGAGGCAGAAGCATTGAAAGTTCCGGAAATCGGAGCGGGGCGTACCCAGATCTATATTGATGCCATCGAGAAAGCATGCAAGCTGATCACTGACAGACCGGTACTGGCTGGCGTTATCGGACCGTTCTCTCTGGCAGGAAGACTTCTGGATGTATCCGAAGCTCTGATCTATTGTTATGATGAGCCGGACATGGTACATAAGGTTCTGGAAAAAGCTACTGAGTTCCTGATCAACTACTGTAAAGAATACAAAAAAGTTGGTGCTAACGGTATCGTTATGGCTGAACCGTTGGCAGGTCTGTTATCTCCGAGCCTCGCAGAAGAATTTTCCGCTGATTATGTAAAACAGATTGTAGATGCTGTACAGGATGATGAATTTATCGTTGTATACCATAACTGTGGAAATTCCACCATCAAAACGATAGATACGATCGTTACAAACGACTGCCCGATGTATCATTTTGGAAATGCCATTGATATGGAAGAGATGATGAGCCATATTCCGGAAAATCTCATTGCTATGGGTAACGTGGATCCGGCGGGCGAATTCAGAAACGGTACACCGGAGAGTATATACGCAAGAACGAAAGAAGTGATGGAGAAATGCTGCAAATACAAAAATTTTGTCATTTCCTCCGGATGCGATATCCCGCCAATGTCTCCATGGGAGAATATCAGCGCATTTTTCAAAGCAGTAGAAGATTTTTACTCATAAGATAATCCTTGGATCAACTGTGTACGTGGAAGTTATTTTCAGGTTGGGATTTGTATGATAAAATCAGAGTTGCTTTTTTGTGATTCTTGCTGGCATTATAGCTATTCTGTTGGTCTTAAAATGGATGTAACTGTTTATAAAATACCATGAGGCAGGTCTTACATGTGAAAACTGATAAGTTTACATGTGAGACCTGTTTTTATATAAAAATAGTTGCATAATACACAAAAAAAACAGACAATTTTTTGAAATATTGGTTAATCATAATCTGCTATGGGTGCTATAATACGCCTGTAACAAGGAAAAGCACTTAACACACCTCTTTAAAAAGAATAAAGTTGAAGGATGCTAAGCGAATCAGATTTTTGGAGGAAAAGATAAATGAATACTTTAAAAGCTGAAAAAAGAAGCATGGACATCAAAGCAAAAAAATTAAGAAGAGAGGGCTATGTTACCGGTAATGTCTTCGGCAGAGAAATGGAAGAATCCGTACCGCTTAAGATCGAGAAAACAGAGCTTGCCCGTGTATTGAAAGAGAATCACAAAGGCAGCCAGGTTATGCTTGAAGTTGAGGGCGAACAGTATGATGTTCTGATCAAAGACATCCAGTTTAACACACTGAAAAAACAGATAGATGAGATTGATTTCCAGGCACTGGTAAGCAACGAGAAAGTGCATTCTGTTGCTGAGGTTGTACTTGTAAATCATGATGCGATTACCAATGGCGTTATCGAGCAGCTTCTGGAGGAGGTTGCATTCAAGGCACTTCCGGCAGCGCTGGTTGATAAAGTAGAAGTCGATGTATCTGCAATGCATGTTGGCGATTCCATCAAAGTAAAAGATCTTGCAATCGCAAAAGATCCGGATATTGATCTTTCTACTGATCCGGAAGCAACCGTTGTTACTCTGACAGAGTCAAGAAATGTTGTAGAGGATGACGAGGACGCTGAAGGCGAAGAGGCAGAGGCTTAAAATCGCAGATTATTTTTAAATAATGGTAAAGAAGGCAGGTTTCATTATAAACGATGGGATCTGTCTTTTTTATACGGTATAGGTACATGTTCTGCGCAAGCATTTAGTGCAGATGTTTTGCTCAAAAATGAGACTATCCTGGGTGGAGAATGAATAAGAAAGTTTCTGGCAATGAGTATGGCAACTTTTTAGGAAGAGATCAAAGATAATGACAGGAAAAGTTACGAAAATAACATATAAGCGTCTGGCGAATCATAGAAAAAAGTGCTATACTGTGAAAGAACGGCAGGATAGGAGAAATATGCTGTTGGATAAAAGACAGAAGAGGGGAGCTTGCAAAGCAGGCTGAGAGTAGGTTGTGTTACCTAGACCCATAACCTGATTTGGATAATGCCAACGAAGGGATATATGATACAGTTTTTGCTTCTGGAAAGAGCAAAGATTTTTCATGCAGATATATCCTTTGTGGTGTATCTGTTTTTAATTTACAAAATATTGTACGCTGCTTACACGAAAGTAAAACATCTCTGTTTTGTTCTGGCAGAGAAAGAACTGGACTCTGTATGAATACAATAAACAAAGAGAATTTAGAACAAAGAAAATTTTGTATTAACATAAAAATTAAAGATTGAAAATCTGGACATTTATAAGAAACAGGAGGAAAAATTAAATGTTAGGAAAATACCTGGACAACGTAAGAAAAAAGACACCGCTGGTGCATAATATTACCAACTATGTAACCGTAAACGACGTGGCAAATATGTTGCTGGCCTGCGGCGGCAGTCCGATCATGTCGGATGAACCGGACGATGTGGAGGATATTACATCTATCTGTGGTGGGTTGAACATTAATATCGGGACACTGAACCGCAGAAGTATTGAGGGGATGTTTCGTGCCGGGAAAAAAGCAAATGAGCTGGGGCATATCGTGTTGTTGGATCCGGTAGGAGCCGGAGCCTCTGCACTTCGGACGAATACGGCGTTGGAACTGATGCAGGAGCTGAACTTAGCGGCTATTCGTGGAAATATTTCAGAGATCAAGACACTTGCCCTTGGAAGTGGCACGACAAAGGGCGTAGATGCAGATGTGGCAGATGCTGTGACAGAAGAAAATCTGCAGCAGTCCATAGAGTTTGTAAAAGCGTTTGCCAGAGCAAGTCACGCAGTAGTGGCCGTTACGGGAGCAATTGATCTGGTCAGTGATGGCGAAAAGTGTTATGTGATTCGAAATGGAAGAGCTGAGATGGGCAAGATTACTGGAACGGGTTGTCAGCTTTCCGGTCTGATGACTGCTTTTCTTGTGGCAAATCCGGAAGAACCACTGGAAGCAGCAGCGGCAGCAGTAGGTGCTATGGGTGTAGCCGGAGAAATGGGCTGGAGACATATGCAGTCCTATGATGGTAATTCCACCTATCGGAATCGAATCATTGATGCAGTTTATAATATGAACGGAACAGTATTGGATCAGGAGGCAAAATATGAAGTGCGGTAAAAAAGAATTACAGTTATATGCGATCACAGACAGACACTGGTTAAATGGCAGAAGCCTTTATGAGGTTGTAAAAGAAAGCCTGGACGGCGGTGTGACATTTTTGCAGCTGCGGGAAAAACAGCTGGACGAGGATCACTTTCTTGAGGAGGCAAAGAAACTGCAGGGACTTTGCAGTGAATACAATGTACCATTTATTATCAATGATAATGTAGAAATCGCTCTTGCTATAAATGCAGATGGTGTGCATATCGGTCAGAGTGATATGGAGATGAAAGAGGCAAGGGAAAAACTCGGTCCGGATAAGATTATCGGCGTATCCGCTCATACGAAAGAAGAAGCTTTGCTTGCTCAGGCGCAGGGTGCAGATTATCTCGGTGTGGGGGCTGTATTCCCTACCAGTTCCAAGGATGATGCAGAAAGCGTGTCCTATGAGACTTTAAAAGCAATCTGTGAGGTCGTATCCATTCCAGTCGTAGCTATCGGCGGGATTACGAGAGAGAATCTGCATCAGCTTTCCGGAAGCGGAGTCAGTGGCATATCAGTTATCAGCGCTATTTATGCACAGTCGGATATAAAAGAGGCTGCCAGAGAGCTGAAACAGTGTGTGCAGGAAATTCTGTGATCAAGAAAAATGAAACGGTCAAATAGAGTTATAGAAGAAAGCCCTTATTACAAAAAAGATAAAAATCTGTTTTTATATAAGGGCTTTCTTTAGTGGTAAAACCGAGTTACTAGGTGCTGTTGGATCAGATTGTTCCGGTTACAGTCAGAGTGCTGGTTCCCGGAGTAACGATCCAGCTTCCGGTTGTCGGATCCTGTGTAAATGTAGCGGCAGGAACCGTGATCTGTCCTGGAACTGTGGAAAACAGACCCGTCGTTTCATCGTAAGTGTAATTTGTAGGTTCACTCCATGCGGTTCCATTGAAGGAAACAGACAGATTGGTCAGTTTCGGATCAAAGGTATCGGTTACGGTAAGTGCATCTGTGATGTCTGCAGCTGTATTTCCATTATTCTGGATCAGGAACGTGTAAGTTAAAGTTCCATTTTCTGTTACTGGAACGGGGCTGACAGATTTAGTAATAGACAGAATCGGTTCGCTGAGCGCTTCTACGGTTTCATCTACTGTAATGGGAGTGATGCCGCCACCAGTAATGGTAGCAGTATTGGTAATTTCGGATTCGGTCGCTACAGGAGCATATTCGTTCAGGGCGGCTTCATACACAATGGTTGTATTTCCGTTTGCAGGAACGCTGATTCCGGTAATGGTAAGTGGAGGTCCCGGAGTAACAGCCGGTGTCGGTTGCAGGATTCCGTTGATATAATATTTGATTGTGTCATTTACATACGTCAGTGGTGTCAGTGTCGTTGTGTTGAAGGTATAAGAACCAAGGTTATCTTCAATCGTAAGTCCATTGAATGCAGTATTTCCGGCATTTACAATACTGATGATATAAGTAATGCTATCATTCTGTCCGTAGTTGTCCTGTACAGCGGTCTTTGTGGCAGATAAAACTTCCAGGATTTCTCCAACGGCAATATTGGAATTGGCTACTGCGTTTCCGTAACGCAGCTGAGCCTGATTGGTAAAACGAGCCATATTATTTTCCTCTTTATTATAGAAATCATTTTGTTGATACAGTATAATATATGAAAATGTCAGAGATTCGGTGCTTGTGGTATCTACGGGATTTGGAAGAGACCATGTGATAAAAAAATGTACAGATTAGTGTGAAAATACTTTTTCATAGCTATTTGTGCTGCCAGCCAAATGCGGAATGGACATTAAAATGGAAACACTGATATAGTTTTAAATAGGATTCCGGGAATATGTATTGTGCAGCAGGAGGATGATATAGATGAAATGGATGATCGCATCTGATATTCATGGATCGGAATATTATTGCAGAAAATTGTTGGAAGCATACGAAAGAGAACAGGCGGATCGTTTATTGTTGTTGGGAGATATTTTATACCATGGCCCGCGAAATGATCTGCCAAAAGGTTATCAGCCGAAAAAAGTGATTGAGCTGTTGAACCGTTATAAACAGGATATTCTCTGTGTCCGTGGAAACTGTGATACAGAAGTGGATCAGATGGTACTGGAATTTCCAGTCCTGGCAGATTACTGTGTGGTAGCTGATGGAAAAAAACTGATCTACGCAACCCATGGACATCATTTTAACGAGCAGAATCTGCCACCGCTTCATAAAGGCGATATTTTGCTGTGCGGTCATACTCATGTGCCAAAATGTACAGCGCAGGAGGATTATATCTATATGAATCCTGGATCTGTATCCATTCCGAAAGAAGGAAGCTGGCATGGATATATGATTCTGGAAAATGGTATTTTTCTCTGGAAAGATCTTCAGGGTGTAGAAAAGATGAAGAGAGAGGCAGTATTGTGAAAGCGGAAGATGTAATAAAAGAAATGTGCTGAAACACATTGACAGAAAAAAACGGATATGATACTTTAATAAACAGAGAGAGGAAATGTTGATAGCAGAAGTTGTTTAGAGAGCACTAGAATCGTGTTTTGAAAAATGCTTTTGATGACAGGAAATATTTTTTATAATTGAAGAGATTTTTGTCAGAGAACTATAAATTTTTCTATTTTTGAATGATAAATAGAAAAATTTGTGGTTCTCTTTTTTAGCGAAAAATGGAAAGGAGTCTTATATGCTCGTAAAAGAAATCTTAAGTGCATTGATCATGATCTTTATTTTGATCATTCCGGGATTTTTCTTTGGAAAGAAACGGATCATTGATGAGCACCAAAGTCAGGGAATTTCTGCACTGGCGGTCAATCTGACCTGGCCTTGTCTGGTCATTGATGCCATGCAGCTCAAATTCAGTATGCAGACGCTGCGGGACAGCGCCTATATGATGGGAATCGCCCTGCTAGTTTTTGGCGCGATATTAGTGATCAGTTTTCCTCTGGCAAAGCTTTTGCGGCTTCCGAAGACCAAACAGTATGTTATGCTTTTTATGCTGCTCTTTGGAAATACTGGATTTATCGGTATCCCCGTGATCAAAGCGTTGTATGGTTCTGAAGCCGTATTTTACGCTGTAATCCTTGAGATGATCAATGACCTGCTGATGTTTACGATCGGTATTTTACTGATGCAGATGTCAGCTGGGAGTAAGTTAAAGATTCGTGCAAAAGATTTCTTAAGTCCGGGACTGATCGGCGTATTGATCGGACTGGCGCTGTTTCTGGCTGATTTCCAGCTGCCGTCTGTCCTTGGTGGAGCAGTGCAGATGATCGGAAATGCTACCACACCGCTGACCATGTTTCTGATCGGATATCAGCTTTCCGGGCTGCATTTGCGGGAAGTGTTGGGAGAGTGGCAGGTGTACCTGGTCAGTTTGTTAAAATTACTGCTGGTTCCTGTCATTACATTAATTTTTGTAAAGCTCTTTTCAGGGGAATTGTCCATGCTTGAGAAAGTATTGACTATCAGTTTCGCCATGCCTGCGGCATCAGCTACTGTTATTTTCAGCCAGCAGTATAAAGGAGAAGTTGAGTTTTCCACAAAGACGGTGCTGTTGTCTACATTGATCTCATTGGTCACAATACCGGTGTTTGCAATCTTATTAGGTGCTATGTAGAGTTCAAATGAAAACACGATTCATGTAAAGTGTTTTGGATATATATCTGTCGTTACTACTTTAATATTGAATTTTGTCAGGAGTGTGTTATGGAACATGAAAATAAAATGGGTTACGAACCGGTAAACCAATTAATACTAAAAATGTTATTGCCGCCATTATGTTCTATGTTTTTGCAGTATTCATATAATCTGGTCGACAGTATGTTTGTTGCAAAAATAAATGAACAGGCTTTAACGGCAGTCTCCCTCTCGTTCCCAATTACTACACTTATGCTTTCCTTATCCATTTGGGTGGGCGTAGGTATCAATGTACTGATAGCAGGTTATCTGGGAGAACGAAAGCAGAAAGAAGCAAATACGGTAACAACATTAGGACTGATGATATCGATTTTGTTAGGGGCTTGTGTAAATATTCTTGTGATGATATTTATGAAATCCTATTATGCTGCATTTACAACAGATCATCATATATTTGATTATGGCATTATTTATATGAGAGTATGCGCATTTATGCAAGTTCCTAATATGGTTCACATTGCAATTCAGAAGATGCTGCAGGCAACCGGAAATATGATTACACCGATGTGGTTTCAGATTGCCGGAGTTGTACTGAATTTTATTTTAGATCCATTACTGATTTTTGGAATAGGACCGTTTCCTGAGATGGGTATTGCAGGAGCTGCACTGGCAACAGTATTGGGATATACATTATCTATGGGAATTGCCCTTTTTATACTTTTATTTACTAAACAGAAAATCAGATTGGATTTTAAAAATTATCATTTTCAGTTGAAAATGGTAAGAGATATTTTCGGATGTGGTCTGCCATCATTTATTATGAATGCACTGGGTGCATTTATGGTAACATTTGTTAATGCTTTTCTGGTATTTTATTCTGATACGGCAGTGGCGTTTTTTGGGGCATATTTTAAGATTCAACAGCTGATTGTTATGACTGTCAATGGATTGATTCAGGGATGTTTGCCGATTATGCGTTTTAATTATAGTGCAAATAAAAAGGATCGGCTGAAGCAGACATATCTCAGCGGAAAAAGAATAGCTGTATGTATGATGGCTTTTGGAACAGTCCTGCTGCTGGCTTTTCCGGATCAGATATTGACGTTGTTTTCCGCATCGGAAGAAATGAAAAAGATAGGAATACCTGCAATACGTATTATGTCTGTGGGATTTATTTTCAGTGGGATTTCGATTATGACAGCTACATATGCACAGGCCACGAATAAACTGATAAAAAGTGTTGCGATTCAATTATTGAGACAGGCAGTGCTGCTATTGCCAGTTATGGGACTGTTAAATGCCGCATTGCATATTTCCGGTATATGGATTGCATTTCCGGTAACGGAAATAGCTGTTTGTGTGCTTGCGGTAATTCTTATTGATGGCAGAGCCAAGAAGACGAATTTTTAATTTAACCGGGAACGAGATGTTTCATGTAAAATTTTTGTACTTTTACTGTTACTGGAAATATTTTAAAAACAGGCTTTCATGCAAGTGTTGATAAGTATTCAGGGGACGGATCCGTCCGGTGGATACTTGTTCAAAACATAGCATGAAAGCCTGCTTTTATTATAAATGAAAGAACCGGTTGTATTATTGGTTATAAAGGAAGATGTATTTCTTTTTTGCCAATAACAATGAAGAATCACAGCCATATGGGACAATAAAAATGTCAGAAAACACTGTTTTCATCATAATTTATGAATGATCTCCCGCTTATAGTTCAGGAATGTGTCCGTCAGATAAAATTCTTCCGGTCTCGGCTTTTTCTCTTTGATGATGATCTCATCTTTGATCTCGCCGGGTGTTCCATTCAGGATATAGATGCGGTCGGATAATAAAATGGCCTCATCGATATCGTGAGTGATGAACAGAGTGGACAGGTCGATATGGGTCATTACGTCCAGATACCATTTGTGGATATTAGATTTTGTAATCGTATCCAGTGCGGAAAATGGTTCATCCAGTAGTGCTACGCCGTTTGATGAAAGGTAAGTACGCAGCAGAGCCGCCCGCTGGCGCATGCCGCCGGAAAGCTGGCTTGGATACTGATACTGTGTTCCTTCCAGACCGAATTCCGCAAAGAGAGGATCAGCTTTCTGCCGAGCTTCTTCTTTTTTTACACCTTTCAGGATCAGTGGGAGAGATACATTATCGATGATCTTCTTGTGAGGGAGCAGCAAGTCTTTTTGCAGCATATAGCTGATCCTGCCCGGCTGGGAAGTGATGTCTGTATCGTTGAGATACACATGTCCCTCCTCCGGCGTTACGAGACCGGAGAGGATGTGGAACAGTGTTGTCTTGCCGGAACCGCTCACACCCAGCAGGGAAACGAGTTCGCCCTTATGAAGTTCGATATTGATATCCTGTATAATTGTTTTTGAACCATATCGTTTTGTGATGTGCTCTGCGCGTAATAATGCCATGGAAATCTGCCTCTTTTTATTCCGGAAGGTAATCGTTTGTAAATCCTTTACCGGTCAGATCAGTGTTAGTAAGCTTGTTGTCTGCCAGCCATTTGTAGAAAGCATTCCAACGCGCCGGATCGATGTATCCCCAACGGTCAACATCTGCTTTGTACTGGGTGGAAAGGTATTTCTGGGAAGCATATACCAGCTCTTCAGATCCCTGAAGAGAACCGGTGTTGTCGCCGGCGATCAGCATATCAGCTGCTTCCTGTGGATGCTCAATGGCATATTCATAGCCTTTTTTGGTTGCTTCAAGGAATGCTTTTGCCACATCTGGGTTTGCCTGCATGAAGGTGTTGTTTCCGATAATGATCGGTGTGTAGTAATCAAAGGTAGCATCGATGTCTTTGAAGAAGAAGAAATCGCAGTCAACTTTTTCAATATTTGCGTTGATACCGCCCCATCCGTAGAATACCCAGATGGCATCTGTCTGATGCGCCTGTAAAGCAGCCGGTTCATCCGTAATATCGTTCGGGATCTGTTTTATTTTGTCAAAATCTCCACCGTCTGCATTGACAACGGTTTTCAGAGTTGCAAGTTCTACCGGAGATTCCCAGGTAGAGTAAGTTTTTCCGGTTAATCCTGCCGGGCGGTCGATGCCTTCTCCTTTACGGGAAATGATTCCGGAAGTGTTATGCTGGAGGACTGCTGCTACGGCTGAGATGTCCAGCGGTTCGTCGGAATCAATGGACGGAGCAAATGTATCCTGAGCTTCAATAGCAAACTGTGCCTGGCCGGAGGAACACATGAGAGCAGCGCCATTTTCTGGTGGCTGTACGATCTGCACGTCCAGACCGGCATCTTTGTAATATCCAAGCTGCTGTGCCACATACAGTCCGGTGTAGTTGGTATTTGGCGTCCAGTCCAGACAGAATGTGATCTTGGTCAGACCATCTTTTGTTTTTTCCAGTTTGGCAGCATCTGTCTTTTCAGAAGCGGCAGAGCTGGAACTGTTGGTGTCAGAACCGGTAGAACCGCATGCGGTCAGACCGATTGCCAGTACTGCTGCTAAAGATGCAGCAAAAATTTTTTTCAGACAATTTTTTTTCATGATTCTTTCTCCTCTTTTTCCACACGGATCCATGGCATGGATATCCGGCGGATGATATTGACAGCCAGCATTAACAGAAGGCTGATGATAACGATAAAAATGATAACGGCAAACATCCGGTCAAAAGCGTACGCTTTTTTTACACGGGTCATATATACGCCAAGTCCGTTAAATCCGCCCAGCCATTCAGCAACCACAGCGCCGACTACAGCATAGGAAGCAGAGATCTTAAGCCCGGAAAAGAAATGATTCAGGGCGGCTGGGAATTTCAAATGCCGGAAGATCTGTACTTTGGAAGCACCCATGGAGCGCATGAGATTGACCGCATCACGATCCACGCTCTTATATCCGTCCAGCAGTCCTACTGCAATGGGAAAAAAGGTGGTAATGACGACCAGAGCAATCTTTGGTGCCATACCGAATCCCATCCATAGAACAAGAACTGGCGCGATGGCAATGGTTGGGATCGTCTGAGTGATGATCAGCAGTGGGTACAGTGCCCGGTCGATCATCAGAAAACGTTCCATTAAAGTGGCGATGACAAAAGCCAGTCCCACACCGATGCAGAGACCAAAAAATGCCTCCAGAAGCGTATATTTTGCATGCATCAGGATCAGTGGCATGTTGATAACGAGCGCTTTTGCCACATCTACCGGCGATGGAAGCATATAAGACGGAACCAGACCGGAGAGGCAGATCAGATACCATACAATAACGATGATGCACAGCGTCAGGATTGCCGGGATCTTACTGGTGATGTTTGGTAACTTTTTTGTCAATGGTCAGCACATCCCCTTCTGGTTTATAGGAAATCTTTACATAGGTATTCATAGCCGGGCAGCCTGCTTTTGCAGCGATGAGCTGGCAGTTTTTTACGATATCCATTAACTGGTCATAGTCGCCTTCAATAGAAGTTTCACATGGTCCTACATAATAGTTCAGACCTGTAGATCTGATGTAATCGATAACAGCATCTACGATACGGATCACTTCGTTCTCATCGGTTACAGTTGGCAGTACCTGAATAGCTACACTTGCGTTCATTGTTTTTCCTCCTGTGGTGTGTAATATTTGAATGATTAATAGTTGGATGGAAGCATTTATAAAACATTGAGGATATGCAGTAATTCTGAGAAGAATAGTCAGCGTACGCTGATCAGAATCTCATGCATCAGTTCTCATGTTAAAAAACAAATAAAAGCATCTGCCACTATCGGACAGATGCTTGAAAGTTTTTCACGAACACTCCCTACGATGGCATTATCCAACAGGTTAAAAGGGTCTGAGGTCTTACCTCACTCTCAGCTTCTCGCAGAAGCTCCCCTGGTTTTATAGAGATAAATCCTGAAGATTTATCATCTTGCAAAATACAAAATGCAGGATTTATTCTATATCAACAAATGGATTCTGTCAATGTTAAATCTGGTTGGTTCAGGAAAAAAACAGGATTCTGTTATGAAAGATTATTTTATCCTATGGGACGCAGAAAATATTTTTGTGTGTACAGACTGCTTTTTCACACTGTAACCGTCTGAAACTTTTTCCTGATTTTTTGTATAACGTATAAATAGGAAATTCCCGTAAAAGCAGATGCTGCAATCCATGCCGCCGGGTCAGCAAAGCAGGCAATCGGGAAACTGACCAGATGTATGGCAGCAATAGATACAATCAGACGGGCGACAAGTTCTGCAGTTCCGCCCATCATCGGGAGAAAACTGTATCCGCATCCCTGCATGGCATTTCGGAAAACATAGATTGTACATAAAGGCAGGTAAAATGATACACTGAGATGGCAATAAGTCTGTGCCCAGGGCAGCATGGCAGCAATCTCTGTCTCTCCGGAGAAGAACAGGTGCAGAGATGGCTTTAACAGGATGCACATGAGCAGCGCCACAGCGACGGAGTAGATAAAATCAACGATCAGCGCTGCTCTTACACCGGAACGAATCCGTTTCAGATCGCCGCAGCCATAATTTTGTCCACAGTAAGTAGCCATCGTCTGGCCCATAGCGACCATTCCCTGGACTATCACGTTTTGCAGTTTGCCTGTTGCAGTAAATGCAGCGACAGCACCGGAACCAAAGAGATTGATGGCTGCCTGCATGATCATCGTACCGGAAGCAGTAATGGCAAACTGAAAAGCCATAGGAATGCCCGCTGCCAGCTGGATCTTACTGTCCACAGCAGAAAGCTTCCACATGTCTCTGTCCGGTTTCAGATCCGGCGCTTTTTTCCATATATATATACCGCTAAGGATTGCAGATACTGCCAGAGATAGGTTGGTTGCCCATGCAGCTCCGGAAACGCCTAACTGGAATTGGACGATAAAGAGCAGATCCAGCACGATGTTCAGGCATGCGGAAAATACGAGAAAGAACAGCGGAATCTTGCTGTTGCCAACTGCGCGCAGATAAGCGGAAAACAGGTTATAAAAAATATTTGCCGTGATGCCGATGCTGATGATCATGATATAAACATATGCATCCTGGAAAATATTATCCGGCGTGTTCATCAGTTTCAGAAGAGGTTTCATGATCACGAGACAGAGCATTGTCAATATAATGGAAGAAAAAATGGACAGAAGGATACCGTTGGCTGCGCTGCGTTTTACGCCCTGTATATTCTGCCCTCCATATTTTTGCGAAATCAGGATAGAAAATCCGGCAGTGATTCCCTGAGCAAAACCGATGATCAGAAACATAATCGTACCGGTGGAACCGACAGCAGCCAATGCATCTGCCCCTACATAACGGCCGACGATAATCGTATCTACCATATTATAAAGTTGCTGAAAGATATTTCCGATGATAAGTGGAATCGTAAATTTTAGAATGACTGGCAGGATCTTTCCTTTTGTCATATCCAACTGCATGGCTTCTCTCCTTTCCTTTTTCGCGGGTTTTTGTGAGTGTGATCATAATCTTTCTTTATTATAATACCGGAGTGTGGATCCCGGAAAATCAGATATTTGTATGATAACGGTAGCATAGATGCTGGAAGGTGTCAAAGGCTTTTTACTGTGCATGGGTAAGTTTAATTATATTTGGAAAACCACATTTTATGTGACATACAGAGGTGGATATTTTTCGAAAATACAGGAGTAAAGTCTTGGGGATTTTCTATGGCATATTCGGAGAGGATAGGGTATGATACAGTTATAGAAAATAGAGTACTCTGGCAAAACATATTTTCGACAGGCACAAACAGATTGGTGTAACAGTTGTGCTGCAAAATGAACAGAGGGAGAATGGAGAGTAATGATGAAGATAACAGTTTTAGCTGAAAATACAGCATGCAAAAATATTGGATGCGCACATGGATTAAGTCTGTATATTGAGACTGCAAAACATAAGATTTTGTTTGATGCCGGTCCGAAAGGAGAATTGCTTCTGGAAAATGCAAAACACCTGGGAATAGATCTGACAGATGTGGATATTGCAATATTGTCCCACGGACATTATGATCATGCAGGCGGTTTGAAAGATTTCCTCAATTATAATAAGAAAGCAAAATTATATATGCAAAAACATGCGCCGGAAGGACATTTTGCTTATGAAAACATAGGGTTTGTATATATTGGAGTAGACCCATATATTATGGAGCATTATGCAGACCGTATCATCTATAGCGAAGATGTGTTGCAGATTGATGAGGAGCTGTTGTTGTTTTCAGATATTAAAACAGCAGATTTTTGTTCCGGTTCCAACGGCAGTCTGCAGGAGGGAACAGAAGTAGAACATCAGCCGGATCGTTTTCTTCATGAACAGAATCTGATTGTTCAAGAAGGGGATCATGCATATCTTATTGCAGGCTGCGCGCATAGAGGGGTAATTAATATTCTGCGTCGGGCGGAAGAACTGATCGGTACAGCCCCGGATGCTATGTTCAGCGGATTTCATCTGACCAATCCGGGAAAGAAGACAGATGAGCCGCAGGAGATGGTAGAAGCTGTAGGCAGGGAACTGAAAAAATATTCGACGCATTACTATACCGGACACTGTACCGGAAAAGGTCCATATGGAATTTTAAAAGAAATGCTTGGAGATCAGGTGGAGTATATGTCAGGTGGAGCGGAGTTTTTGCTTATGGAATAATTCATTAAAAATTATTTTGGACATGTATTATAATGAAAATGGTTTAACAGCCTGTAAAAACAGCATATCAGAATAAATGAAATATAAAAGGATGATTAAAAGGAGTATAACAGATGGGGTATGTATTTATCAGTTACAGTTCAATGAATCAGAAAGAAGCAGATACTATAAAAGATTATCTGAAAAAACAGCATATAAATACTTGGATGGCTCCTGAAAATATTCCTGCCGGAAGCCGATATGCACAGGTCATTAATAAAGCGTTGAAAGAATGTGCCTGTGTGGTGCTTCTTCTTACAGATGAGGCGCAGAATTCTATCTGGGTGGATAAGGAAATTGAACGGGCATTGAATTATCGAAAGACGGTAATTCCGATTCAGATAGGAGAACTGGAACTGAATGATTCATTTGAATTTTATATCAGTACGAATCAGGTCATAACTGTTCAGAAAGTGGAGGAAGATTCTGATGAGATGGAAAAAGTGCTGAGCAGTGTACAAAAATGTGTGGAGAAAGCATACGGTTCCATCAATCCATGGAACGAGATTTCTCTGATTGGAATCGGTGGATGTGGCTGTCATACAGTTGGACGGCTGGTGGAGAGCTATTTTGATCGTGATACATGTGTTGAGAATTATCTGAAAGATACATTCATCGCTGACAATTCCAGGGAAGATCTGCTGGCGTGCCATATCGCAGAAGAACGGAAACTTTTTGTGGATAGCGATATGAAGGTGGAAACCATTTGTCATTGGATTCTGGAACATGTTCATACAAGAAAAGTAATTATCCTGTGCGGATTGGGAGGTCAGACAGGCAGCAGATATGCAGATCTGTTTGCAGAAGCAGCAAAACGTGCAGGCAAATTTACAATTGTTGCGGCATATATGCCATTTATGTTTGAAAACAGAAAACGGGAAAACACATTTTATAAGTTTAATGAGATTAAGATGAATGTGGATGTGGACTGTTTTACATATTATGACAACGATTCTTTGATGAAATATATATTGAAAAACAGTTCCATGCAGGAGTTGTACCGTACAGGAGATCAGATCCTGTTTCAGGGAATCCGTGAGTTGTGTGAGAAACCGGAAGAGGAGATTCGATATAAAAGATACCGGATCAGGAGTAGAAAATGTTCTGCAGATACGGCGGAAGTGGAAGAAAGTTCTGTGATTGAGCTGGATGCATTTGGTCGTATAAAAATCGAACTGGAAGAGATGTAGGAATGGTTGCAGATATTTCGATAACCATAAATAATAATCTAGTTTCCATTGCTTTTCAGTTAGTGGAGAAAATAGATATAAAATGTAATTTTATACGTATATTCACTTCGGCACATTAGATGGTGGCATATATAGTTTATAATGATGTGTTTTGGGTCATTATGATGATAAAGAATGTTATAAATATGTTATTTATGAAAGAGAGAAAAACGGATGTTTTTTATGATGGGAATTACCCAGGGAAGAAAAGATTTTGATTTCAGCCAGACAGAGATTTGTGGCGTCTGCGGACGCTATGGCAGATATCAGGTGTTTATGACATATATGGTATTGTCCTTGTTTTTCATTCCCTGTTTTAAATGGAACAAGCATTACTATGTGCAGACAAGCTGCTGCAACACCGTATATGAATTAAATCCGGAGATCGGCAAACGTATTGCCAGAGGCGAAGACGTGGAGATTTTGCCGGAGCATCTGAGCAGAGTGGGAAATGTGGGCGGCAACGGATATGGAGGCCATGGTTATTCTGCTTACAAGCGATGTGCGAATTGCGGATTTGAGACGACGGAGGATTTTGAGTATTGTCCGAAGTGCGGGAGACGGCTGTAGAATGGAGATTAACATGGCAAAGAAACAGAAAACTATTAGAACATGTTTTGGAAACGCAATTGCAGGAGTTGTAGGATTAGAGAAAACTGGAATTTGCAGGTATTGTAGTTATGAAGGAAGGTACCTGTATGTACCGGAAAATTTTATAAAAATAAAATTTTAGAATATTGTATTATTTAACCAGTGGTTGCAACACAACGATTCTAAAATATGTCATCATATCAGATACAGTAATTTTATCGAATCTGTCTGAAACAATCTTAGTATCTAAGCAGAATTAGTGGTACGGATTTTGTTTTTCAAAAAGGAGGTACGATATGGAACGACCGCATTTTGATATTGTTGCCAGCGGAGCACGGATGAAGATGATCCGTCAGCAGAGAAATATCTCTGTGAAACAGGTCATGGAGTACATGGGCTTTGAGTCAACACAGGCCGTGTACAAATGGGAAGCCGGTAAGTGCTACCCGCAGGCCGACAATCTGATTGCGCTGGCAATCTTATATAGGGTAAGCCCGATGGAGCTTTTGGTGGAAGAGGACGTTGCGTCCTCTTCTTGTTGGTTGTGGGTAAGGATAGTTATCTGGAACGTTGCGAATAAGGGGATAAAAAAATGATGGTGGAACAATATGTCGATGTGATATAATGAGCGCAAGAGAGTCAACATACTCGTATGATTGACGAACGGCGAATGTTGATCATAAGCCGATTTTGCTTATGATATAATAAAATAAACAATTTGACGTGTATATTCGGATTTTTTGGAAGAGAATGAAAAGTGGATAAACTTTAGAAATAAAACAGAAAACTTAAAGTCATTTAAGACTTTTTAAGCATGAGGGGACCGTATGGATGATTTCAAAAAACTCACAGAGCAACTTTTGAAAATATATATTAACGCTGAATCAGTAAATGATTTAGGTATAGAGAATTATTTTGATGAAAATATCAGTCTGATTGGAACTGGGAAACACGAGATTTTCAGGAACCTGCATGAGTTTTTAGAATCATTTGAATTTGATGTAAAACGAAGAGGTAAAATCAGAATTGAAGTACAAAATTTACATCAGGAAGAAGAGCGGCTTGATGATGACCATGTTCTTGCACATGGAACAGTAGACTTTACCGGGCTGTTTAAAGATGGTTCAGTATGTTTTAAAATGGCGACAAGATTTACGATCATCTATAAGTGGGCGAATGGAAAATGGCTGATTCAGCATCTGCATCAGTCAATACCGGATTTTGAGCAGATGGACGGTGAAGAGTTCCCTGTTACATTGGGAAAGCAGGTGAAGAAAACTCGACAGGCGTTTCATGCATTAGGTACTGCCTATTATCATATCTCAAGGCTGAACTTAAAAACAAAGAAGATCGAACTTGTCAAAAGATCTCGAAAAAAGGATATGGATATTAAAGAGAATACTGCAAATTGGGATCCTCAGTTCGAGGTTATCAAAGGTATTATAGCAGAACCGTTTGTACAGAAGTATATAGATTTTTTTGATATACAAACCATGGCGGCACGGATTCATAATAAAGAATCTATGTCTTCTGAATTCAAAAAGAAGAATGGATCATGGTTTCTTTCCATGGTTGTTCCTCAGAGCTATGATAAAAATGGAAATGTTACATCCGTACTGATTGCAAATCGAGATGTGACAGATGAAAAACTGCGGGAATTAAAACAAGAGGAGGAATTGCGGGAAGCCAAATTAAAAGCAGATTGTGCAAATAAAGCAAAATCGTCATTCCTGTTCAATATGTCCCATGACATCAGGACTCCTATGAATGCAATCATTGGTTATGCAGATCTGGCGTCCAGACATTTGATAGAAACAGAAAAACTCAGCAGATACCTTGAAAAAATTCAAATATGCGGAAAAGAACTTTTGTCGTTGCTTGGTAATGTTCTGGATCTTGCAAGAATTGAAAATAATAAGGTCGAAATGGAATATGTTGTTTCAGATGTCCATGAGAACTTTGAAAATTGTGTCACTATGTTCCAACAACAGGCAGAAAGTAAAAATCAGACGCTCTCTCTGACGGAACAGATTATGTATCCGTATGTATATATGGATGCACCGCACCTGTCAGAAGTCTGTTTCAATATTATAAGTAATGCGATAAAGTATACAAATACAGGAGGTGCAATATCCTGTAGAGTGGTACAGAAACCCTGTGAAAAAGAAGACTGGTGCAATATGATCATTACCATTACCGATAATGGAATTGGTATGTCTGAAGAATTCCAAAAGCATATTTTTGATGCTTTTGAAAGAGAACGTAATTCTACAGCCAGTCATATTGAGGGCAGCGGAATCGGAATGGGCATTACAAAAAAGCTTGTAGAGCTTATGGATGGCACGATAGAAGTGAAAAGTAAGCAGGGCGAGGGTTCCTCATTTACAGTGACTGTTCCTTGCAGAAAAGCGTCAAAAGAAGATACGCTGGCGAAGAGAAACAGTAGTCTGAGCAATAAAAATTGCTTGAATGGTGTTCGGGTTTTATTAGTTGAAGATAATGAAATCAATACAGAAATTGCAAGAGAACTATTGACGGAAGAAGGATGTATTGTTGAGACTGCAGATGATGGTGTTGCATGCATTGACATGATTGAAAAGGCTGATGCTGATTATTACAAGATGATCCTTATGGATATTCAGATGCCTGTTATGAATGGATATGATGCCACATTAGCCATCCGAAAGATAAAGGATATGAAAAAAGCCAGGATTCCAATTATTGCGATGACTGCCAATGTCTTTGCAGAAGATATACAAAAAGTTCTTTCTGTTGGAATGAATGATCATGTTGCAAAGCCTGTAGATATGAACATTCTCGTGCCAACAATGATGAAATATTTATAATAGACAGCCTTAATGAAAAATATACAATATATACAAAGAAAAGATTCATCGGCAAATCAGTCGAAAGGCTGAGACGCAAAGCGATAGGGTCTGTAAAATGACAGTCAGTTGCGACGTTTAAGATGCATTGTCTGAAAAGGCAGTGCATTTTTTTCTTTAGATTTGTGCTGCGTAATAACCTGTTAATTTGTGGAGAAAAGAAAAATGAATAAAAGTAAAAAAAATCAGAAATACAGACAAAGGAACAGAAAATCATCCGTGTACCTATGCAGTAACAAAGAAAGAACTGAAAGCTAGTGGAGTGAAAGAAGAAAAGCAAGCAAGTGAATTGGAAGAAATTGGCTGTGTCGTTTTGGAACTTGGATACTTTATTGACTTTTGGGAAAAAGGATTGCAGGATCCCTTGAGCGTATCACTGTCACTGACAAGAGAAGAACAAGAAGAGGAACGGGTTGATATTTCAATGAATGAGATGTTGGAGGAATATGTATGCTCAAAGGATTAGACACATTTCGGAAGTACTTTGCAGATTATGATGAATAGTATGTTTTAATAGGTGGTGCAGCCTGTGATATTCTGTTTGAAAGCAATGAAGTAAATTTCAGAGCTACAAGAGATCTGGATATGATTTTGATTGTTGAAGCATTAACTCCGGAGTTTGGCGAGAAATTTTGGGAGTTGTGACACAAATCAGTTGGAACACAAATTACTTTTAAAAGACTGATGGAGAGACAGTATAAAATTGCATATGAACATATTAAATGAGAAAAATAATGATAAGAATTATGTGAAAGCGAGGAGATAAATATGTTAAAGAATACATCTGAATATCTTTCCGTTATTGAAAATATTAAGAGTGAAATTACTGCGGCACAATATCGTGCGGCAGTTCATGTGAATGCAGATATGTTGCTTCTTTACTATGATATTGGCTGCGTGATTAATGAGCATAAATCATGGGGAAACAAATTTATTGATAACCTTGCAGCAGATATTCGAATCGCTTTTCCAGAAAGCAAAGGATATTCTGTTCGCAATTTGAAGTATATGGCAAAATTCTCAGAGACTTATCCAGACAGAGAATTTGTGCAACAGGTTGTTGCACAAATTCCATGGGGTCACAATATTGTTCTTCTGGATAAAATTACGGATATGGATGAACGCAAATGGTATATCAAAAAGTCAGCAGAAAATGGCTGGTCTCGAAATGTTCTTGTCCATCAGATAGAAAGTAACTTGTATCAGCGGCAGGTTCTGGCGGATAAAGTTACAAATTTTGAAAATCGTTTACCGTCTTCGCAAAGTGAGCTGGCAATACAGACTATGAAGGACCCGTATGTTTTTGATTTTATTCCTTTTCGGGAGGATATGCTCGAGTGGGATATTGAGCAGGTATTGGTTCGGGATGTTACAAAGCTTCTTTTAGAGCTTGGAACAGGATTTGCATTTCTGGGCAATCAGTATCATTTGAATGTAGGTGGCGATGATTTTTACGTTGATTTGCTGTTCTATAACCTGAACTTACGCTGTTATGTGGTTATCGAACTAAAAACCGGTGATTTTAAGCCGGAATATGCGGGTCAGCTAAATTTTTATCTGTCAGCCGTGGACGGTATTTTGAAGAAAGAGCAGGATAATCCGTCTATTGGTTTACTTTTATGCAAAAGCAAGAACAAAGTGGTCGCAGAATATTCGCTCAAGGATATTTCAAAGCCAATTGGTGTAAGTGAATATAAAATAACCAGTAGTCTGCCTGATGATTTGGAAAAGCAGTTGCCATCTGTTGAGGATATTCAGAAACGGATTAAGTAAATCTGGGTTCAAAATTGAAAGAAGAATGCACAAGTAAGCACTGTTCTAATCAAAAGTGAAATGTCAGAAGATGCGGAATTACAGTATATCGTTGCTTAATTGCCTATAAATAGGGGGACGTGATGTGTTATACAGTTGATTTATAACATACTTTTCACCTTTTGCTGACGATATTATGCGAAAATAAACTAGGTTATGCCAGAAAGCAAAAAATTACAAAGGCTTACAAAGCCCGAAAAACCAAGAAAAACTAAGAAATGCGAGGTTATGCAACTATGATAAAAGTGCTCTTTATTTGTCACGGCACTCCAGTTTTATAATAATGCATACCTTCGCAGACTGGGGCAGAGTACGGCATAATATGGCGGAAAGCCTTGGAATTACTACGATTTAGACTACTAAGGCTTATGGCTGGAAGTGGGATAAAGGCAAAGGTGTTGGGAGGATTCCTTAGTAGTAAGGGACTACTTAGAGGATAAATATGAATGATAAAAGCCGCAATCGTTAGTAGAAAACTACTGGGAGTGTGGCTTTAATTAAATATTCCAGTTGTTCAGAGCCTGCATTCTAATTGGAAATGATCCAGCATTCTGGTTGGCATTGAGCCACCTTGATTTGGGTTAGGAGACATTTATGAGAACATATGTATTTGTCAAGCCCGTGCTGCATATGTGGTACGATAGCAGGTTTTACAAGATACGCCTGTTTTCATAGTTGATGTAAAACAGGTGTACATGGAGTGGTTCATTTTGCATTGGAATATTAAACATACAAAGAACAAATGTTCGAAAAATATTGACTTTTTGTAATGCAAAAAGTATAATTGCCATTATAGGAGGTATTAAAATTGAAAAGAATGGGAAGACCCAAGGGAGATAATAATAAGGAACATGGATATACTATTAGAATGGATGAAATGACATTGAGACGATTAGAATTGTATTGCAAAAAAATGGGGGTGCTAAAATCGCAGGCTATTAGAGATGCTATAAATGCATTGCCAGTTCCAAATGATAATAAATCTGATAAAAGGGAAGGAAAATGAAAAATGGATAAAGTATATATTTTGTATGAAGAACGAGAATCTAGTCAGCTCTGTGGAATAAGAGGCGTTTGGGCAACATGGGAAAAGGCAGTTGATCAAATGCGATTATTAATTCAAAAAAATGAATTATATTCAGAAATCAGTGAAATAAATTATGAAGAAGGATATTCTGAAAGCGACCCATTATACTCAGAAGAGACATATTCCAATTATTATATAAAGCAAGTGGAAAAGAAATAGTGAAAATAAGCAGTTCATTTAACCATGAACTGCTCATTTTGTTAGTCTAAATATTTTTTCAAATATTTATTAAAGTGATCTACTAAAACTTGTCCATTTGCACCAGGTCTCCACATAAAATAATTTTTATCATATTCAGCGAACCAATAAGCCATTTCGCGATTCCGCTTGGGATCTCTGGTAATGTCGCCTTCTAGTACAACCCAAAAGGGAAGGACAGACAAATCTGTGATTTTGCTTTTTTCACGATAAACCCTCATTAATCCAGGGGTAAATAATTTACACATACGTTCATGAACATTACCACGTCCATCACTAGGTTTTCCCCCTTCAACCCAACCATCTTGTCGTTTGATTTCGCCAAAGATGGTTTTTCCAGTTCTAGTATTTGTGATTGAAAAATCAGGAGAAACACCCCAACCACGTTGCCGAGCTTTGGCCATGGTTTCTTCGTCTGGATTGTATATTTGAGATAAGGTTTCTTCAGATAAAATTACATTTTCATATAGATGTTTGAAATCTTTAGGATGATTAGATATCACATATTCTGTACCTTCAAATGCCTTTTCAAATACTGAAATAAGATTTCTTTCTGCAGTTCCTGCTTTCCCTCCAGGACCAGATTCAGATTGCCAGTTGCCACGTCCTTCTAAATGCTTTTTTGCCATAAATTACACCTCACATGCCTTTAAATAGTTCTTCAAGCGATAGCTCAAAACCATCCGCTATTTTTTTGATATTTTTTATAGATATATTTCGTTTTCCGGCTTCGACAGAAGCATAATAAGTTCTATCCATATCAATTTTAAGAGCAAATTTTTCTTGACTAAGCCCTTGCTGCTGTCGAAGCCCTTTGATTCGGTTTGCAAAATCATTTATGACCATGTAATCACCTCATTTCTACATTGTATTGCTGTGCTGTATATAAAACAACGGATTATGAGTCACAAAAATATTGACTTTAAGGCGGGTTTCGATTATCCTATAGTTATGTTTTAGAAGAAAGGATGATATAAATGCTTCAAGAAAAGAAGGAAGATATAACGGCATATTCAATATATAATGTTGAACAGAAGAAACGAACAAAGATAAATCCGTTGGAGGAGATTTATCCCAAATTGCCTGAAAAGAAATATCAAGTTATTTATGCAGATCCACCTTGGGATTATGGTGGAAAAATGCAATATGATAAAACAACGATAAAAGATGAGAACGTAGGGTTTGAAAAGAAAATATTTCTTAGTTCAGCGTCTTTTAAATATCCTACAGTAAAACTTAAACAATTAAAAGAACTAGATGTAAAATCTATTGCTGACGATGATTGTATTCTGTTTATGTGGACAACTGGACCACAGATGGCGAATTCAATAGAGTTGGGTAAAGCGTGGGGATTTGAATACAAGACTGTTGCGTTTGTATGGGATAAAATGGTGCATAATCCGGGAAGATATACATTAAGTCAAACCGAATTTGTACTTGCTTTCAAAAAGGGAAAGTTTCCACAGCCAAGAGGTGCAAGAAATGTACGTCAGATGGTGGCTATACATAGGGGAGAACATAGTGTCAAGCCTGTTGATGTTATTGAAGGTATAACAAAAATGTTTCCTTTGCAGGATAAAATTGAACTTTTTGCACGTAATAATTATGTAGGATGGGATAATTGGGGACTTGAAATACCTGATGAAAAAATAGAGATAAAGGCAGCTGGTGAGCTTGACAGAGAATTGAGAGGAAAAAAGAATCTGGATGGAGAACAACAGGTTTTGAAATTTGACTAAGAGTAAATATTGTAGCAAGATATAATTTGGAATAGTAATTTATTAGTGGTTGGAGGGGGTATCCAAATCTCTACAATCTTTCTGCCTGAAGACCGATGGGCCCCTTCGTGCGAATTTTCGCAGAATTAAACAGGGGGGATACCCACAGAATCCATATTATATGAAAATCTCCGCAGATTACCGCTTTTTTAACCGATTTTGTTTTGCCGGATAATACCAAAATACGCATAAAAACCATGTGTAAAACGATAGAAAAAGCACAGTTTTTATGCATATTTTCTGACAGAAATATAATCAGAAATGTCTTGCTATTCTGTGCCGTCAGAGTGATATATGTACTACCGAAAAAAGAAAGGCAGGTACATATTATGAGAAACGAAATCAGATTTACACTGGAATCAAAGCAAAGACCAAAATTGGCGCAGGAGATTGGCAAAATACTCGAAACAGCACCGCATTATGAGCGAGTGCCAAGCTGTGCATACGATATTGCAGGATACCGACTTGACAAAGAGGGTGTACTGCATATCCCGGATGGAGTAGAGGCGGAAAGGGTGGAAAACTTAATCAGACAGTTACGGGAGTGTGGCTTTCAAGATGATGCGGAATTTACTGAAGAAGTGCCAATGCAGCAGGAAAAGCTTACAATAGCAGTTCCAAGAGAAATCTTTACGGATACGGCATTGGAAAATTTACAGAAGATCATAGCAAATAAGCAGATACTCTTCCAACCGGCATTTCAGACGGACAGCACCGAGGTTGAAATCACAGAGGAGAAAATTAACTTTGCATGGTTTCCATATACGGAAGATGGGGATGAGATAGCAGCTTATACGCAATTTATCACAAGGCTGTGTGATATGGCAAAAGATGCAAAACGAGTATCATCAAAGCCGACTGAAACAGACAATGGCAAATATGCTTTCCGATGTTTCCTGCTCAGGCTTGGATTTATCGGAAACGAATATAAAACAGCAAGGAAGATTCTTCTCAGAAATCTGACTGGAAATTCAGCATTCAAAAATGGAAAATAAAAATAAGGGTATTGACTCAGGCAGCAGTCAATACCCTTATTTTTATATGCTTATTTTTTAATAGTAATTTGCACATTCATATTGGAAACATCATGTAGGGTGTTCTGTTCTTTGCAACGTTGAGCCTCCGATTTGATAAGGTTTTCAACAGCTTTTTGGCCGAAAGAATCAAGGGAAAGATATAATTTCATAAGATCAGTGTAAACCGATTCCAATTCCCAGCGACCAAGCTGTTCTATATCATCATCTGATAACTTGGCTGATGATGCATCATTGGATTTCCCAAGTATATAATCAGTACGCACATCGAATAAATCTGAAAGCCTAATAAGTGTTTTAAAATCAGGGGTACGTTTCCCGGTCTCCCACATTGCAACAGTTCCTTTTGATACGCCAAGGGTTTCTGCTAAAGAAACCTGTGTATAACCATGCTCTTTTCGAAGCAATCTCAAACGTTCATCAAACATAAATACACCTCCTATGTGAGAATAATATCACATAGTGTTAGAAAATACAAGAGATTCTACATATTTATAAATATATATATTGACGAAACTAACAAAGCGTGATATAAATGAAATATAAAATCTCACATATAGTGAGAATAAAACGGCGGA
Source organism: uncultured Roseburia sp. (assembly GCA_900557275.1). The sequence goes on along the minus strand of USRX01000007.1, from coordinate 33,530 downwards.
TGTCATACAATATGTTTCCCGCAAATCATGGGACAACTGGATTTTATACAGAAAGAGGGTGATTGAGATTAAGAACAGAGAGCGCCAGAGGGCAAATCGCAGGTTGAAGAATAAGGAAGAACTCCTTGACAGAAAAAATAGTTTAGGGGTTAAGGATTTGACTGCATATAATGCCGTAAAACAAATAGCAACCAATGGAAAAGCATCAATAGCATGGAAGTAGACCACCGGGAAACTGGTGGTATTTTATTACAAAAAGAAAGGGGCAATATTCTATGGAAAAGACAACTATGAGTGTGCAGGAGTTATCTGCACAGATGGGAATCAGTCTGCCAAAGGCATACGAACTGGTAAAGACACCGGGATTCCCGACAATACGAATCGGAGCAAGAATTCTGATTCCGATTGAAGCCTATAAAGAATGGCTTGTAAGAACATCTATTAACCATTAAACAGGATTGTAGAAAAGGAGGAGGTGAGCAGGATGGGAGATATGACAGTGGATGAATTAAAGGATAAAAAGCTGTGGTTTTTATGGTCAGCCAAACCCGGCAGGAATGGGAAAGTTACCAAAGTTCCATTCGCAGCAAACGGAGGAGCAACCGGAACAGATGACGCGCATAAAGGATCATGGGTATCTTTTGATGATGCAGAATCAGCCAGAAATCAGTTTCAGGCATCGGGGCTTGGCTTGAAGATTCCGAAAGGCTTCTTCTTATTAGATATAGACCATAAGGATATTTCAGATCCATTTGCACAGCTTATGTTATCTCGGTTTTCTTCCTATGCAGAAGTATCTCCAAGTGGCAAAGGGATTCATATTATTGGTCAGTGTGATATTACAAAACTTCCGGTACATTTTGATGACAGAAGGAAGAGACTTGTGCTGGACAGTGAATATTATCAGAAACGCTCTGATATTGGATTGGAACTTTATATCGGTGATATTACAAACCGATATGGCACTTTTACAGGAAATACGATTAACAGTCTGCCGATAGCTGACTGTACACAGGCGGTTCTTACCACATTGGATAAGGAAATGAGGAAAAAGCCGAAAGCGAAGTACAGTGCAAAGCGTGATGGTGATAGGGCCGTATTTGATATTGTCTGTGATCTTCGTAAGCAGAAGAACGGAGATAAGTTCATCCGGCTTTATGATAAAGGTGATTTCAGTGAATATGGTTCCCAGTCTGAGGCGGATGCTGCCCTTTGTGCTTTGATAGCATTTAGAACAGGAGCAGACCCGGATGCGATTGATGAAGTGTTTCGCAGCTCTGCTTTATACCGAAGCAAATGGGAAAGGGACGATTACAGGGAAAACACAATCAATGCAGGAATTTCAGCCTGTAATGGTGTGTTTCACAGGTCAAAAATGGAACATCCTGATTTCATAAAGTTTAATGAACAGACAGGAGAACCATATGTGAGTGTACCGCTTCTTGCAAAATATGTAAGAGAACATCTGCAATATATTTTAGTCCGGGACAATGGTAAACAGGGACTTTTGAAATATGTATATGAAGGTGGATGTTACAGGCTTTATGCAGATAATATGCTGCTTGGAATCATAAAAAAGTATATTGCTGATTATGACGAGGAACTTGTAAAGATGAGTAAGGTTAATGAGGTGCTTTTGCATATTACCACAGACCTTACATATGTAAGTCAGGATTCGCTGAATGCAGATGAGGATATCATCAATTTTCAGAATGGAATTTTGAAGATTACTGCAACTGATACAGAACTGATACCACATTCAGCAGATATACTTTCCACTATACAACTTCCTTGTGAATGGTCAGACGAGGATATTGATACACCTGTATTTGATTCTTATATGGACACGCTTACTAACGGAGATGAGATGGTAAAGCAGTTACTGATGGAATTTATTGGTGTCTGTATTTCCAATGTGAAAGGCTGGCGGATGAAAAAAGCATTATTTCTTGTAGGGCAGGGAGATACAGGAAAATCACAGCTTAAAAGCCTTGTGGAGCGTCTGCTTGGCAGGGGCAACTTTATAGGCATTGATCTGAAAGAAATTGAATCCCGGTTTGGAACAGGGGCAGTGTATGGGACAAGGCTTGCAGGAAGTTCGGATATGAGTTTTTTGTCTGTTGATGAATTGAAAACATTCAAGAAAATGACAGGCGGGGACAGCCTTTTTGCAGAATTTAAAGGACAGCAGGCTTTTGAATTTACATTTAATGGATTGCTGTGGTTTTGTATGAACCGACTGCCGAAGTTCGGAGGAGATGACGGCAAATGGGTATATGACCGCATCATGGTGGTGGATTGCCCGAATGTGATACCGAAAGAACAGCAGGACAAGCAGCTTTTAGAAAAAATGTTTGCAGAGCGCAGAGGCATTGTGAAAAAAGCTGTGAAAGCGTTGCAGACTGTTATAGCAAATGGATATCGATTTACAGAGCCGGATAGCATTGCAGAGGCAAGAAGAGATTACCAGAGTGCAAACAGTACAGTGATTTCTTTTTATGAAGAATGTATGTGTCCTTGGGAGAATGGCAAGATTGTCAGACATTGTACCACAGGAAGAATATACAAGGTATATCAGGCTTGGTGCAGGGAGAACAATCATGGTTATGCCAGAACTGCAAAAGAGTTCAGAGAACAGCTTGCAGGATATCTTGGTGGTACGTTTGCTGATGTGACAACAAGGCAGAAGGGTAATACCTATTACAAAGATTTCACGATAACAGAGGAAGCCAAGGAACTTTATGCCAAGGAATATGGATATGAGGAAACAGAGTTCCTTGCCGGGTAGCAGAGGTAGCAGTACGGGTAGCAGTGATTTTAAAGACTGCTACCTATGAAAAGTCAGTAAACACAAGGCTTTGAGTATATTGGTAGCAATGGGTAGCAGAGCTTTTAACTTCTTAGCTGAAAAATAAAAAGTTTAATGCAGAAATAAAACGGCATATAAAAAGAGTAATTGTGATTATAAAACCGTGAGAACTGCTACCTTCTGCTACCGAATAGCCGGAAACCCTTGGTAAACAAGGGATAAGCCGGGTAGCAGTTACAAGAATTGCTGCTACCTGTACTGCTACCTCGGAAGATAGAACTGCTACCCACAGATAAAAGGAAGGAGAGAAGAAGATGACATACAGAATATTTTATGGAATTGATTTCAAGTTGACAGATTCTGATAAGAAGATGTTTTCAAGAGAGGGATATGAATGCAAGGATTTATTGCAGGGAAGGGCAGGATTGCCTGTGGTGGTATCTCAGAAGCAGGATAAGAATTTTCCAATATGGAAAGTGCAGTATGGATTTTCGTGTCTGGTGTTCCCTACTTATGAAGATGCAATGGATTTCTGCAGAGACAGATTTACAAGATTAGATGGAAAGGCGGTGTAGTGGATGCAGATGATAAGATACCATCCTCTGATTGATGGAGATACAGATGGACTGGAAAAGGTACCGATGTTTTTATCAATAGACAAGGAAACAGTACGGCAGAACAGTAGAATGTACCTGTCGGAGATTATTTCCAATTATTACAGGCTTTATTCAAAAGAGCCGATGAGCCAGAATGCTACTGACAGCATAGAAATTCACTGTCCTTTGTGCGGTGCGGTATTAAGGCAGATGGCTCAAAACCATGATGCAAATAAACTTGGTCTGTACACCTGTGACAGGTGCAGACAATAGAAAGAAGGAGGATTTTACTATGGTATTTCCATTAACAAAACTGAATAAGGAAGGAACATTGTTGAATGCGTCCCATTCCTATTATACTGAAGAATATGCACAGAGAATGTGCAGCTTGTATTTGACGGATGAACTGAGCCGGGATGAAACTGGAAAGATAAAGAAAACGTACAGACTTCATGCGAGCAACGATCATACAGAGGAAATGGCATTTGCGTATGAAATTCATTGCCCGAAGTGTGGCAATCATTTGAAACAGATTGGAAGACAGCTGACATTAAATACACTTGGACTTTATAAATGTCCTGTGTGTGATAGAAATTAAGGAGGAGAAAAGCATGATTAGCAATACACAGATTACGGCACAGCCAGAATATGATATTCAGTTCTGGAATGCGATGAGAAACAAAGAGGCGAGAGAGGATATTCTTGCAAAGGGTAGGGATATTAGTACAGGAACTTACAGTATGCCGACTGTTGCAGCCGGAAAGGTTATGAATGAAATTGAAAAGGAATCTGATTTCAGAAAGATAGCGACAGTTATTCGTGCATATAAAAATGGTTATAGAATCTTTGCGAAGGATTGTAAGGATAAAGCGGAATTTGTAGCGGAGGGAGCTGCAATTCCAGTATATGAAAGTGCAGGAGATTTCAATGAAAAAACGATTGAAAGCTATAAGCTGGCATCTATCGTTACATTGGATGAGGATTTTGTAAATGATGCAGGATTTGATATTGAAAAGTATCTGACACAAAAGCTTGGAAAGTCATTTGGAAAAGCTGAGGATAACGCATTTATTAATGGAACCGGAGCAGATGAACCTACTGGTATTCTTCATAATACAGATGGAGCAGAAACAGCACTGGCAGTAGAAACCTTGACTTATGATGATGTGATTTCTTTATATTTTAGTGTTGATAAAGAATATAGAAGAAATGGTATCTGGCTTATGAATGATAAAACAGCACTTGTACTCAGAAAACTGAAGGATATCGATGGCAATTATTTGTGGAATCAGACAAATGATACAATTCTTGGAAAACAGGTTATTATTTCGGAATATATGCCGGATATTGAAACAGGTACTAAGCCGATTGCATTTGGTGACTTTTCTTATTACTGGATTGTGGGAAGAAAGCCTGTGACGGTAAGAACATTGTTGGAAAAATTTGTACTGTATGATCAGATTGGATATCTTGCATTTGAGTTCCTTGACGGAAAACTTGTAAGAAATGAAGCAATCAAGGTTATTCAGATGGCAGATGCAGGAAAATAATCATAGAATTGTTTGATTTTATTTCTATCATCTTGAATGGGATATATGCCCCTTGTATGGTATTTCGCTGTATTGGGGGGTAATACCCCGTTTAAATTCGCAATTTTTGTGCGTGAAGGGGCGGCACCGTTGCCCGGCATAAAAGATGACAGAGATTAAGACCGCCCCTGGGGCAAGTATCACAGAATCAGAGTAAAAATGACAAAAAAGGAAAAATAGTACAAAGGAGTCAGCTGTGTGACCACCTTGTCGGAAGGAGAGATACTATGAAGGCAGAAAGCAACGAAACGCTTCCTGTTAGTGAGAAGTATATGCTCACCATCAAGGAGGCAGCAGCTTATTTTAATATTGGTATAAAGAAACTGAGAAGAATTGCAGAGGATAACCTTGGAACGGTGGCGGTGTACTGTGGAAACAGATTCCTGATCATCCGCCCGAAGTTTGAAGAATTTATTAGTGGTTCTTCAGAAATATAATTCCTTTTATCTGCCGAAAGTAGTTGCTATTACAGGGCATAAGAGCGAACATAGGATGACCACGAAAACCCTTGAAAACAGCCACTTTTGGCAGAAAGGAAGTGCTTTATGGCAAGACCAGATTTAGCAGAAAAGGATATTTTGAATCCTTCAGAGGCAATTGAATATTTTGTTTTGAGCCGGAGAAAATTTTACGATTTATTGAATAATACGGATGGAGAAGATTTTCTGGCATATTACGGAGAACGCAAGCTGATTCTTCGTGTAGCCTTTGAAAGGTATCTGCGTAACCATCCGGAACTAAGGAGGCGGGTATAATGGCAAAGGCAGGAAGAGGACAGACAAGGCGGGACTCCAAACGCAGAGTATTAAGACCGGGAGAAAGTGTAAGAGCAGATGGAAAATATCAATATAAATATCATATTGATGGAAAACCACATTTTGTATACAGTTGGAAACTGGAGCCTACGGACAAACTTCCAAAGGGCAAGAAATCATGCCTTTCCCTTCGTGAATTGGAAAAACAGGTAAATACAGATTTGGATTTGCTTGTAAATATCGTGGACGGACAGATGACAGTATGTGAACTGGTAGACCGATATTTGAAAACAAAGACCGGAGTAAGGCAAAGCACAAAACGGGGATATGTAACAGTGCAGAGATTACTTGCGAAGGAAGCATTTGGTAAAAAGACGATACGAAGTGTGAAAACTTCCGATGCAAAGTTGTTTCTTATCAAGTTGCAGCAGGAAGATGGGAAAAGCTACAGTTCCATTCATACCATCCGTGGAGTGTTGCGACCAGCCTTTCAGATGGCGGTGGATGATGACATTTTGGTAAAGAACCCTTTCGGATTTCAGCTTGCCGGGGTATTGGTAAATGACGCAGTCACAAGAGAGGCAATTTCCAAAGACCAGATGAGAAAGTTCCTAAAGTTTGTGCATGACGATGTGGTGTACTGTAAATACTATGAAGTGGTGTACATACTCTTTCATACGGGAATGCGAATATCGGAATTTTGTGGACTGACACTAAAGGATATTGATTTTGAGAACAGAACTGTGAATATCGACCATCAGTTGCAGAGAACATCAGATATGCGATATATCATAGAAACCACAAAGACGGATGCAGGAACAAGAGTATTGCCAATCACGGAGGATGTGGCACAGATGTTTCAGGCAATCATTGAGGATAGAAATGCACCGAAAGTGGAGAAATCTATAGACGGATATAGCGGATTTCTATTTTTCGATGATAATGGAATGCCACTTGTTGCAATGCATTGGCAACACCGCTTTAATCATATGGTCGGCAGATACAATGACATTTACCGAGTACAGATGCCAAATATTACACCTCATGTATGCAGACACACCTATTGCTCGAATATGGCAAAATCGGGAATGAATCCTAAGACACTACAGTACCTCATGGGGCATTCGGATATATCAGTCACGATGAATGTGTACACGCATATCGGATTTGACGATGCTGAGGAAGAACTGAAACGAATGGAAGAGTTTAGGAAGGCACAGGCGGAGGTTGACCAGAAGAAGGAGAAACCGATGACACAGAGGATGTTTAAGGCAATTTAATATAGAAGAATACAATGGTGCTCTGCTAAAGTACAGATACAATGTGCTTTGGTGGAGCTTTTGATTTGAGGATAGAAAGCGAGTAGCTATAAGGATGAAATTTTGCTATAATAAGCGATATGAAAAAAGCAAATTTGGGAGGAGATGATTGAAGTGCCAATGGAAAATTTTGTGAATGAGTTTAATATGTGGATGCAGACTGTGCAAAGCGAGTTACAGGAAAAAAGTATGCGTTCTACGATTATAATATGTGCGGCTACATTAGATGCACAGCTTGAGAAACTGATAAAAAATATATTATTACAAGAAAAGAATACAGATGGTGATATTTTTGAGGGAGGAAATGCAATACTCTCAACATTCAGTTCAAAAATTACCTTTGCATACTATTTGGGATTAATATCTGAGCATGAACGAAAGACTTTGGATTGCATTCGAAAAATTAGAAATAAAGCAGCACATGAAATTAGTATTTTGTCTGGGAGCGTATCAGATTCCATAAATAATATGTGTCTTAATTTAGAGATTCCGCAAGGAATGTATATTCCAATTGAACTTTTTACTGGTAGTCTTGGCGAGTGTGACAAAACGTATAATCCAAATGATGAAAAAAATCCGCGAAAAAGATTTGTTAATGCATTTTATTATATGACCCAATATCTTTTCCTACACAATTTGGAATATGTTGATTGCAAAGTAGAAAAGTATCAGGCACCTAAACCGTTTGAATTTATAGAGATGTTCAAAAATATTCTTGTGAATGATAATGAACAAATATTGCTACATTTGAAAAAATGTAAAGAAAAAGCTCAAAAGGATCTATGTGAGTTACAAACTTTAATCAAGGATTATGTAAGTGGTGATGTTGTTTATAGGCAAGAAGACCTTGATTCTAAAGAAAAAATACAAGAGACAATTGGTATTGTAGAAGATGAAATAAAAGCATTTGAAACAGAAATATCATTGAGGGAAAACGAAGATATATCAAAGAATTTTGATTCAAATTATTCAAAAACATGTTATGCAATTCAATCGTTAGAGAGATTAATCGAGATAATGAAGGAGTATCAATAATATGAATATGTGTTGGAATTTTTGCATTTGACAAAATAGCTCCTGATTGCAGTAGAAAAACACACTTGTTAGTTTTAAGGAATGTCCTTACTATAATTCGTGCATAGAATCGTTTTAGTTACTTAAAAATGAAGATGTTTATTACAGAATTTATAAAGATTGAAACATCTCATATAAGTGTATCTTTGCATATATCGAGTGTGGGTTTAATTACCAGAGAATTCATAGTAGCTTAAGCTGCTTGATGTAGTTAATACAGATGTAAAAGTCTTATTTGCGGTATTTCTTATATGGACTTAAAATTAGAAAGAGGTGTGGGAATGTCTTTGTATGGGCATACTTATATTAATATCAATTCACTGAAAAGGTGGGTAAATTCACTAAGTGTGGATGAAATACAGTCTGTTGATGTTGGAGGTTACAACCTTGAAATTAAAGATGAAACAAAAGAAATGTTAGAACTTCAGCTACAAGGTTTTTCTGAATGTATTAATAGAATGCATGAAGGTGATGATTGGAGAAAGTATGAAGGAATTATAAGTCATGCGTTTTATAATGCATTTATTAGATTGGATAATAGTTCGATAAGAATGGGGGATTTTTATGAATGTTTAATTGAACCGAGTAATTTAAAAACATATAAAAAGATAATTAAAGGCTTTGATTATCTTGATATTGGTGCTATACATATGAAAGATTCTGCTGGAAATGCAGTTGCATCGATTGGAGAAAAGAGTGATTTGATATGGGAGGTATTCTATGGGTATTTTGTAAATGAAAACGGGGATGGTAGTATAGATCATGTTTATTCATACCATGAAAAGTACCTATCAATTCAGCTTTTTAATGTTGAAGCCTTATCTAAGGAAGAGATTGTTGCACGTGTAAATGAAATTTTATTGCATGTATCTATGGTATATGATATGGACTTTAAGGTGTTTGAAGTTGATTCGTTGATTAAATGTGAAGGAGAGACTCCTATACTACGGGTAGAATACACTCCGACTGGATTTGAAGAAGTCCCTATGTTCTATTTATCAAATGCTAACAATACGAATGATGAGCGATTCAAATTTTTAAGTTATTATCAAGTAATAGAGTATTTCTTTGTTCGAGCACAAAATTACTACTTTTTGGAAGAACTGAAATCTATTGATATGAATAATGTTAATCACAATGAATTAAGAAAAATTTTAGCAAATTATAAAAAAGTAACAAATGAACGTGAAGCATTAAAACTTGTTTTAAAGAGAGCAATCGATATCCCTAAATTTAAAACATGGATAAATTCAAATTCAGAGCATTTTGATATTTACTGTAGATCACAAGGCTATAAAATCGATCTTTCAAAAGAAGACAAAAAAATTATTTCTAATATAGTAGAAAGAGTATATGGATATAGATGTTCCATCGCTCATGCAAAAGGTGATGTTGAAGAATATATTGCGATTCCCAACATTAGTAGAAAAATAATTGCAGCGGAAATACCGTTAGTTAAATATTTGGCTTATGAAGTGATAAAAAATTGTTCTGAAAAATAATATAAATCGTTAGTAGTAGAAATTCCCTTTTTACTACTAATTTTACTACTAACAGGTAGTAACAACATGCTCAATTTTGCTCTGATTTGCCACAATCTGTAATTTTAGAGCAAAATCAAGAACATTGCAAAATTCCCGAAATCCCTTGCAAACAAGGGCATTCCGGTGCAAAACAAGGAGAAACAAAACTATGATTAAAGTACTTTTCATCTGCCACGGCAATATCTGCCGTTCCCCCATGGCGGAATTTGTAATGAAAGATCTGGTACAGAAAGCAGATCTTTCAGATCAGTTTGAGATTGCATCCGCTGCTACCAGCAGAGAGGAGATCGGTAATCCGGTACACCGGGGTACCAGAGAAAAATTAAAGCAATACGGTATTTCTGTTGCAGGCAAACATGCGGTTCAGATGACAGGAGCGGATTACCGTTATTATGATTATATTGTTGCTATGGAGCAGTACAACCTGCGAAACATGGAGCGTTTCTGTTACGGAGATCCGGATCAGAAAGTGCATCTGTTGCTGGACTTTACGGACAGAAAAGGCGATATTGCAGATCCGTGGTATACGGGAAATTTTGATGAAACCTATGATGATGTACTGGAAGGATGTCAGGGACTGTTGAAATATATTTGCGACAATGATCTTGCATAATAAAAAGATATTTGATAATTTATGTCATGGAAAAATGGGTGGCATGGACATAGTGTTATAATTATTCATACTTTAAAGGCAAAGCAGTAAAATAGAAAACGCAATCATACAACGAAAAAGTTTTTATAAACAGTGGATAATATGAATTTTAATCAAATTTTGAAATGAGTTTGATTCTAAAATCCACTTTCAAAGAAAACATTTTATCGTATGATTGTGTTTTCTTTTTTTGTATTTCCACATAGTTTGTCAAATTTTGTCGAAATATAAATTTAAAACATAAAAAGTAGTTTTGCATAATTGACAGACTAAAAAAATAAATGATACAATGTGCTTGTGAGAACTATATTTGTAAATATAAAGGTAATAATTAAAGCTGAGAAAAAGACGGATCATTTAGATTCTTGAATACCATTATTTTAGTGGATGGTAAAAATAGTCATAAACAGATTTTTGGCAATATCTGATTTAGTTATTCTGGAAAATAATTGTTCTGGGAAAATAGCTATTCAGGTAACATATGGATTCAAACATACAGATTTAACAGGAAAACAAAGGCGAAAAATACATTAAGGAGAGGTTACAACATGTATTTGAAAAAGGCGATGACAGGAGTGGCAGCAGTCGGTCTCATGGCGGCATTGTTCTGTGGATGTGGAACAAACCATGAACAGATGCAGTCAGAACATGCTGAAGAACATTTGGAGCAGATTATTATCGGCAGTGACAGTTATCCCCCTTACAATTATCTGGACGAAAATGGTAATGCCACTGGAATTGATGTGGAACTTGCTATAGAAGCATTTCGCAGAATGGGATACGAAGCGGTTTTCCAGAACATAGATTGGGAAATGAAAAAGACATTGCTGGAAGAAGGCGAAATTGACTGTATCTGGGGATGCTTTTCCATGGAGGGAAGATCTGCGGAATATCAGTGGGCGGGACCTTACATGGTTAGTAATCAGGTTGTTGCAGTTAATGAAAACAGCGATATTTATCAATTGTCAGACCTGGAAGGGAAGACGATTTCCGTTCAGTCTACCGGCAAGCCGGAAAGCATTTTCCTGAGTCATAAAGATGCACGGATTCCACAGGTGGAAAATGTTTACAGCATGGAAGAACGGGAGTTGATGTATATTTCCCTGGACAAAGGATATGTAGATGCGATCGCTATGCATGAGACGGCGATCTTACAATATATGAAAGATTACGAAACGACCTATCGGATTCTGGATGAGAACATTCTGACGACAGGATTGGGCGTCGCTTTTGCAAAACAGGATGACCGTGGGATTGCAGAAGAACTGACAGAGGTATTGGATGAGATGCGTCAGGATGGAACGGAGAAGAAGATTCTGGCAAAATACCTGTCAGATGCAGATAAATATCTGGAGGTGGAAAAGCTTGAAAAATAATAAGCAACTTTTTCGTCAAACCAGAAGATTGGATCCAAAAGTAAAAAAAGATTTAAAAGATAAATCTTACAAATCATCTTCCGAACAGGAATCCCAAAATGAAACAGGCGATATCGAAACAAAATACATAAAAATCATTCATACAGAAACTGCTAACATGGAAGGCAGTAATGCAGAAACCGATAACATGGAAACAGAGAACATAAAAGCAGACAATCCGAATCCAGAAGGATCAGAATCCTCCGGCGCCAGAAAACTGCTCCGCGAAGAACGGCGGATATCTAAAAAACGCAGAAAAAACATTCTGATCACATGTTTCATCGGACTTGCCTTATTGTTGGTGGTCTTTGGGTATTCCATTCAGTATGCGGAGAAGCAGGCTCATCAGCAGTTAAACAGAACGATCCGTTATGTGAAGACGCAGTGTGCTAATTATATTCAGTTTAATGAAGCATCGGTGGCAAAAAGTCTGATGTACATTGTTGGAGAGGATCGTCAGATTGATCGAAACCTGAAATACGATAAGAAAATTGATTCAGTCAATCCAGATGAAGAAGATCTTTCAGTGTATGTAAAAGAGAGGCGGTTGTCCGGTATCATTTTATTGGATGAACATGGAAATGTAGAATGCGAATACAATACAGATGGAATCGGCGCAGATGGTCTCAGGGAACATCTGATGAGAGAAAATGTGCTGGATGTTTCCTGTTATCCGGAAAAAACATATGCTAATCGTGTGACTTGCGAAGACGGTTCTCATATTGATCTGGCAGCCTGTGGACGAACCGATAACAATGGCATTGTTGTGGTATATACACATACGGAAACAGAATATGCCAAGAATTATACACTGACGCTCCAGAGTCTGCTTTCCGGGTATGAAACGGTCAATGACGGAACGATCGTTGTTACCAATGGAACAGATATCGTAGCATCAAACGATGAAACGCTCCTTTCGGATGACATGGATGAAACGATGGAGGGAAGAGAGATTCTACATCAGCTCTGTCAACATGGACATCTGAAAGAAATGATACGTGTGAAAAACAATGTCAGAACCTATTATGGGAGTATGGATAAAGGACGTCAGTATTATATTTATATGTATATGCCAATGAACAGTGTATTCCATAATGTGCCAAGAAATGTGCTGGCGGTTCTTGTTGCATACATTCTTATGGTAATTGTGATACAGATGTTGACCTATCGTGAGGAACAGAGATTTTTGCTGATCCAGCGGATGCAGGAACAGAATATGCAGGAGCAGCTGAAAGAGGCGGCAAAGAAAGCGGAAAGTGCGAATGTTGCCAAAACAGAATTCCTTCAGCGGATGAGCCACGATATCCGCACGCCAATCAATGGAATCTGCGGCATGGTGGAAGTGGCAGAACATTACAAGGACAATGTTGAAAAACAGGCGGAGTGCCGACGGAAGATCAAGGAGGCGTCTCACTTGCTGCTGGAACTAATTAATGAAGTGTTGGATATGGGAAAACTGGAATCCGGAGAAGTCGTTTTGGAAGAACGGAGTTTTTGCTTGAATGAGATTTTAGATGAACTTCAGACAGTTATTGAAAAGCAGGCAGCAGAGCGCGGAATTCAGATCATACGGAAAGAGTATCAGATTTCACACATGCATTTGATTGGCAGTCCGAGACATGTAAAAAGAATGCTGATGAATATCATGAGCAATGCTGTAAAATATAATAAAGAAAATGGTACAATCTGGCTTGGGTGTCGGGAGCTTCCGGCTTCGGAGTTTCTGGAAAATGTCTGTGTACCAGAAGCGGAGCAGGATTGTTTTGTATTGGATAATGTATTGAAAGACATTCAAAATTACGCGAAAGATTCAGAAAAGAACAGACAGGAGCAAATGTTTCGCAGAATCTGGATTGAATTTACATGTAAGGATACGGGCATCGGAATGAGCAAAGAATTTTTAGAACATCTGTTTGAACCGTTTACGCAGGAAGAAAATGGGGCACGCTCGGCATATGGCGGCAGCGGACTTGGGATGTCGATTACAAAAAGCCTGATTGAAAAAATGGGAGGAACCATTCATGTAGAAAGTGAACAGGGAGAGGGTACGACCTATATAGTTTGCGTTCCATTTGTTATAGATACCTCAGAAAAAACAGTTATGCAGGAAACAGATAAATTAGAGCAGGTTTCTATCGAAAATGTGACAATCCTTTTGGCAGAAGATAATGAGCTGAATCAGGAAATTGCATGTTTTGTTTTGGAAACAGCAGGGGCAAAAGTGATCAAAGCAGTAAATGGTCAGGAAGCTGTGGATATGTTTTCAGATTCCCGACCGGGAGAGATCGACGTGATCCTTATGGATGTGATGATGCCGGTCATGGATGGACTGGAAGCGACGAGAACCATTCGAAACTTGTCCCGGCCAGATGCAAGTAAAATACCAATTCTTGCCATGACAGCGAATGCTTTTACCGAAGATATCCTTACCGTAAAAAGAGCCGGTATGAATGACCATCTGGCAAAACCATTGGATACCACTCTGGTCATTCAGACGATTGCGAGATATGTAAAGTAGAATGTTGCCCAAACTACTGTTACAGGAAGTGAACAGTCATAGTGCGGTAAAAAGAAAACCACTTGTTTGTATAAAAAATAACAGACAGACGGTTTATTTCTTTTTTCTGTTGAATTATAATATACTTGTGGAAGTTTGCCAGAAAAACATATTATAAGAATATTTTTCAGAATTATGTTTTATAACAGAGACATTCTCAAAAATGAAAAATTTTGAGAGTATATACAGTAGATAAGGGGGCAGTCACATGTTTTCTATGGTACTGCTGGATGATGAGAAGATTGTTCTTCAGGGAATCCAGAAAGTTTGTGAAAAAGAAGATTTCGGATTTGAGGTCAAAGGCGCATTTTGTGATCCGTTGAAAGCGTTAGATGCATTGCCGGAACTTCGTCCGCAGCTGATCATTACGGATGTGCGGATGCCGCAGATGGATGGATTACAGTTTGCAGAGAAAGCAAAACAGATCTTGCCTGAGACAGAAATCGTGATTTTATCCGGTTATCGGGATTTCTCCTATGCACAGACGGCTGTTAAGATCGGTGTCAGTGACTATCTGCTCAAACCGATCAAAAAAGCGAATTTTGCGGAAATGCTGCATACGATGTATCAGAAGATCGAGGCGAAGAGCGATCAGGCAGCATATTATCAGGTGTTGGATGGTTATGCGAAAGGGCTGGTAAATGAAGAAGAGATGCGGAATGCAGTATCTACGATTCCGCAGACAGAAAATACGCAACCTTATACCGTTCTGAAACCGGGAATGGTGGCAGATGCCAACGGTGCGACATCAACAAAGATTGTGCGGGATGCGTTGGTCTATATCAAACGCCATTATAATGAAAATATTTCTGTAGCAGATATTGCAGAAAGTATCAATGTGAGCAAGAGTTACCTCTGTGATCAGTTTAAGAAGGAACAGAACAGCACGATCGTCAATTATCTGACAAAACTGCGCATGGAAAGGGCAAAAGAGCTGTTAGTATCTACGAATATGAAAATGTATGAGATCTCTGTGGAAGTAGGATATAATGATTATACATATTTTTCACAGATTTTTAAAAGATATACGGGATGTACGTTGTCTGAATTCAGAAAAAAACAGTTGAAAAGATAAAGAAATGAGGACGGAGAAAATGTTTTCTCCGTCCTCATTTCTTAAATTTTCCTTTGCACGGGTCTATTCCGTCGTCTTTACCGGTAATCGAACGATACAGTATGTGCGTTCGTCCCGAATCTCATAGGACAGACCGTATTCTGCTCCGCAGAGGATGCAGATGCGTCGATGGATGTTCTGGACACCGTAGCTGTTCTGATCAAAATCCAGGATTTCTTGCTGTTCAATATTGAAATCAAGAAGTTTCTGCATCTGTTCCAGATGGATACGGACGCCGTCGTTTCCGATGATAATATAGAGCGCATCTTGCTTCAACTGAACATTGATATCGATAGAGAATGGATCATCCGGAGATATCATGCCATGTTTGATGGCATTTTCTACCAGTGGCTGTAAGGTAAAACGGGGCACCAGAAGTGCTTCATGTTCCGGGTCAATATGTACAGTTGCATCCAGACAGTCCTGATAGCGGAATTGCTGCAATGTAAGGAAGCTCTGGACATATTCTATCTCCGTTCCCAGAGGGATGTAGGAGCTGTGGCTTTTCGTCAGGCTCAGACGGAACATGTCGGAGAGAGCGGTTACCATTTCACTGATCTCGTCTTCGTCATTTGCGATTGCCATCCAGTTGATAGAATCCAGTGTATTATAGAGGAAATGAGGATTGATCTGACTTTGCAGCAGAGCCAGTTCCGCATCTTTTTTTTCCAGATTTTTAATAAAATTGTCCCGGATCAGGGTGTCCATACGTTCAACCATCTGCTGATAGGACTGATAGATACGGGAGATTTCTTCCGGCAGACTTTCAAAATCTTCTTCCGGTGGAAGGACTGCCTCCACATTTCTATTTCTGTAAGAATCCATGACTTCCGCCAGTCGGATGATCGGGCTGGATAGTGTGGACGCTGTCCGGAATGCAAGGAAGAACAGGAAAGCAATGGTTGCCAGCGCCAGCAGGACGGTCTGTGCAAGGAAAATATGCAGGTTGGAGTTAATCTCCTGTAATGGCGTGATGATGTATACATAACAGTCGCTTCCGGACACCGGTTTGACATTGATGGCAAACTGTCTTCCGTAGGATAACAGGATCTGGCTGCTTTCCGCTGGAGAGATGTCCTCCAGTATAGAACGGTAGTCCGCCGTAGCCGGATTGCGGAGCAGGAAATTTCCATCGTGATCCGTCAGAATCGCATTGGTCGTCCGTCCAAAGTCAAAGGAATTCAGCGTGTTACTGAGAAAACTGTTATCCAGATACAGCATCAGATAACCGATACAGGTAGTGTAATTTTCCATGCTGTAGACTGGTCGTGCCATCATAAAATGTGGAATTGATTGAGATGTTTCGCTGGCATTTTCCGAAGATGCTGTAGTTTCTGAAGTACTGTTACCAGTAAAGATTGTGTCGTCAGAAAGATGGTTATCATTGGATGCAGCAGAGCCTTCAGATATAGAATCTGTGTTGTTGGAAGAAGACAGGGCAGTCCTGGAGTCAGCTGAATTGTTATCAGTATCGGTAGCTACTGGTAAAAAATCAGGATCAGTAAACCACAGGTATGGACTGGACGTATTCTGAAGCTCGGCAAACCATCGGGACTGCTGTATCGTATTAAAATCTGTAATGTTGGTAAAAGCTTTTTCTGTAGAATACAATGTCTGGTTGTTTCCGGTCAGAACAACGCAATTGATATAATCACGGTTGGCGATAAAACCATTAATGTGATAAGCGGCATTGGCATTCTGTGGGAATTGTTCGCCGGCAGTGCTTGTAGCCAGAAGCTGTTGGATCTCATTATTAAAGATCATATCCTGAGACAGAGTTTCGGTATTGGTAATGATGTGGGACAGGTCACTGCTGATCTTTTCAGCTGCTGCAGATTGGGATTTTAATGCAGTCTGTCTGGAACTAAAAGAGAGCAGGAGCAGCGAGATACCGCAGATAATAGCGATGACCGGCGCTGCGATCCGAAGAATGGAAAGCAATAATTTTCGCCGGTAATCGGATGTATGTTGTTTTAAAGCATTCTGCTGACTCATATTGGTTCCTTTCTGTCGCAATATATTTATGGTTCATATCCTTCTTACTTTTGCAGGTATTCTATCACGGATTAAAAAAAATCGCTACAGGAACAGAAAAAACAATTTGCAAAAAACCGTTAATTCTATTACAGTAAATAAAAGCGCAAAGATAAGCGATACCAGAAAGTATGTAAAATATAGTCCGGCAGCTATTTGCGTTGTTGTCTGAAAGATGGCGGAATTGGAAATTAATAAGGAAATATTATAGGATAGAATAAAAGAACATCCGGAAAAGGTAAGAAAACTTTGGAAAAGAAAAAGACTGGAAACAGGGAATCTTTATATCATAAAAAATATTTATATCATGAAAAGCTTCCATACAGAGAGGAAACAGCCATATATTCCGAATGGCATGATAAGAAATGTTTTCATAAGAATGTCAGAAAAAGAAAACGGCATGTCTGCCTGTTGCTGGCGGTAATACTGTTGTTCACATTTATTGCAGGCGGGTGCAGCAGAACCGGAAAAGAGAATACAACAAAGCCTGAGACTGTCAGCACAGAGAAGCCGACTCTTTCTGTATGGATCTTTTTTGATGAAAACACACCGGGAACCTATTATATCGATCTGTGGAAGGGACTTGCTGCAAAGCTTGGCTATCAGGTAGAAGTCAAAACTTATTCTACAGAGCAGATCAAAGATAAATTAAAAATTGCCCTTGTCTGTAAGGAACTGCCGGACATTTTTGCCGTATGGGGTGGCAGTTATCCGGACTTCCTGTTTGATGCGGGGGCATGTGTGCCGGTGGAGGATTATCTGGAACAGGCAGAGGTTCAGTTTAAAGATTCCTATGTTGTGCCTTATCGGAATGGACATAACTATATTATCCCCTGTTTGGTGGAAGCCTATGCTGTAACTTACTGCAATCAGGATCTATTGAAGGAGATGGGGCTGACGGTGCCGAAAACATGGGATGAGCTGACGGCGCTGGTGGATCAGGTCAACCAGTACAATGCTGCCCATGGAACAGAGTATGCTGCTATTGAACTGGGCGATAAAGATAGCTGGCTGGGAGAACTGCTCTACACGGTGATTACCAACCGTATCGATCCTTATGCGCAGGATAAACTGGCATCGGGCGAGATTGATTTTTCAGATCCGGTATTTACAGATGCGGCAGATAAACTGATGCAGCTGGCTGATATGGGAGCATTTCCCGATAATTTTCTGGAAACTGGAGAAGTGGAAGCGGTGCAGAATTTTGCAGATGGAAAAGCAGTGCTGTTTCCGCATCAGTCTACCATCATGTATCATTTAATGGATGAAATGGGGAAAGATGCCTTTTCCATGGAACAGTTTCCAAGCTGCAATTCGGAGTATGATGATACCTATGCGACTTATATGGTGGATATCAATCATACGCTGACGCCGGGGCTTTGCATCAGTTCCAAGACGCAGTATGAAAAAGAAGCGGCGGAACTTTGTCTTGAATTTGCTCAGCAGGTAAATGAGAAAAATGTAACGCAGTATGATTATTTTGATATGGTCAAAGACAGTGGTCTTACTGTGCCGAAGGACAGCCCGCTTCCAGTTACACAGTTCCATACGATGCTCGATCAGGCGAAAAAATATACGCCACTGTGGTATGCGGTGCTGGACAAGGAGGATGGCGATAACTGGCGGAACCTGACACAGAAATTGCTTGGGGGCGCCATTACGAAGCGGGAATTTATTGAGACAGCGCCACAGTATTTGAAATTTCTGGAAAAATAGCCGGGATGTATATACACTTCTTAGAAGGCATAAGGATAGAAAACTGATAAAAGAAGAATTGCAATTTTGCAATAAGCATAAATAACCTATTGCCAGATGACTGGTTACAGAACGGTATCTGGTTACCATGTAGTAATATTTCACAAAAATAGAAAACAGAATTTGTGCATGTTGAAAATATGAAAAATAAGACCGAAATATATTTAATATTTTCCGAAATTTCCTTAATATTTTTCATTTTTATTTTCTGTATAATAACCATACAGTTTGAAACAGCAAATGTCTTTTAAGGGTTGAGACAGATGCGGATGTAGTTTCACAGGTTTGGAATAGGGAGGAAAATCGAAGATGAAGAAAGACAATCGAAACTCGGTAGTTGCCTTTGGAGCCCAGGGCTGGTTCCATATTATCTACATGTTGTTGATGTTCTGGTTTTATGTAGGAATGATCAATGACGGAAGCAATAACATTGCAGGTAATATCGCTCAGAACATGCTGGGAAGCGCCAAGATGGCAGGTACCATTTCAACATGTAACTCTATTGCAGGTATTTTAGGCGTTATCCTGTTTATCGTTATCGGCGTGATCAACCGTAAGATTGGTGCCAGATATATGTCAGGTATCAACTGCATTATCGCAGGTATCACTTACATCGGTGTTTTAAATGCTCCGAATACAACCGTTTATACTATCATGATGGCTATCACATGTGGAACGATTATGTCTGCCGGTTATCTTTGCGGTGGTGTTCTGGTTGCAAACTGGTTCCCGAAGAAAAAAGGTATCGTAATGGGATATACCACAATGGGTCATAACCTTGCAACTGCAATCTATGTACCACTGATCCTTTTCCTCGTAGGAAAATTTGGTGTAACACATGCATGTTACCCGATCTCCATCGGATGTATTGCACTTGGTATTGTAGGTATTCTCTTTGTCCGCAATACGCCATTTGAACGCAATTATTATCCGGACAATGTTTCCAAAGAAGTATATGATGAATTTTATGATACTGTAGATGATTCTGCAGCAGGTGAAAAAGACGGTGGCTGGACGATTGGCAAACTGTTAAAATGTGATCAGGTATGGATTGTAGCGATCGTAACCGGTATTTTCCAGATCTGTTCTGTAGGAACAATGTCTCAGATGATTAACCGTACAACAAACGGATTCGGTTTTTCAATGACGGTAGCAGCAACAATCATGTCTGTATGCGCAGTGGTAGGTGTAGCAGGATCTTTCATGATCGGTGTACTGGATCAGAAACTTGGCACAAAGAAAGCCATGATCCTTTTCGGATGCTGGTATGCATGTGCATTACTCTTTAACTTTACAAACACAATGGCTGGTTTCTGGATTTCTATCGTAATGATCGGTATCGGTATTGGAGGAAGCGCAAACTTTACAACATCTCTTCCGGCTTCCGTATTCGGTCGTCAGGGATTTGACAAAGTAAACTCTGTACTGTTCCCAATCCAGGGTATCATCACAGCTCTTACATTTGCCATCAATGGCGCAGTTATGAACATGACAGGTGGAAATGTTCGTTACGCTTACATCATTGATGCCTGCCTTGCTCTTGTAAACGTACTGCTTATCGTTCTTTTTGTAAAAGATCATAAATACAACAGAGACTGGATCGCTGAGCAGGAAGCAAAAGGCGAAGAAGTTATCGGAGCAGTTGAGACTGTTAAAGTAACAAACAAATAAAATACGAGAACCTTAATCTTAATCATAAAGTTGTTCTAAAACCTTAAAAGAAAAACAAAATCCCCTGAAAAAGGATTTCCATATATGTGGAAATCCTTTTTTTACATTGTCAAAATATCTTTCTCATCAGAGTGATAAAGTAGAATATGGGCTGTTTAATTTCATAGTAAAAGGATTTATATATGGTATGCATAAATAACGCAGAAAACAGGATTATTAATGTATTTGTAATATGATATATTTATATGTAATTAGTCAGCAATGCCACAAAATGATGAAAAACATTGAAACAAAGGCTATGAATATAGCTGCATATGCTGATATATTCTGATTTACGGATCATGTGTTGTAATATATCAATGCAGGAAGCTGGGGAGAAAGGTATCATGGAGGTTTATGAAAAGTGAAAAAATGGGTTCGAAAAGCAGTATGCCTTGCGATAACGATGGTAATAGCAGGAAGCCTGACCGCCTGCAGAACAGGACAGGAAAGCTCAGTTGCAGATAAAAAATCTGATAAGGATACAGTCAGAGTTGGTATTGTCATTCCACAAAGCGGAGAATTGGCAGCATTTGGATACGGAACAGAAGAAATGACCCGTTATGCCATTGAACAGATCAATGAAAAGGGCGGTATAGAGATTGACGGAACGAATAAAAAACTTTCTCTTGTAGTGGCTGATTCTCAGTCAAAAGAAGAGCAGGCTGGAGCTGCGGCAAAAAATCTGATAGAAAATGAAAACGTGGATATTATGCTGACATCTCATACTGCTCAGACGACCGTCCCGGTGGCGGAGACCTGTGAGAAGGAAGGGATCATGTGTCTGTCTGTAGATACACCGGATGAGGCATGGGCGGTCCATGATTATAACTATTGTTATCATGCCGGGTTCAGTACGGAAAATGAGCTGCTCTGCTTTAAGGATGCCTGGGATCTTGCCGGGATTTCCGGTGGCAAGATCGGTCTGCTGCACGCTGATGATCTGGAGGGACAGACGATGGCAGAGGCTATGACAGAATTTGCACAGAAAAACGGATATCAGGTATACGATCCGGGTGCCTATGAAGCAGGTTCCAATGATTACAAAGAACTGATCAGAAAACTTGAGGCAGAAAATTGTGATGGTCTGGCAGGCGTTATGATCAGCCATGATCTGCGAATCTTTTACTCACAGATGAAAAAGTCTGAGTATCTGCCAAAGGTATGTACCATAGCAAAAGCAGCGCTTTTTGAGGAAGATGTAAATGCGATAGGTATGGATGGAGTGGCTGACGGACTTTGTTCAGAAGTGTGGTGGACAGTAGAGCATCCATATTATTCTTCTATCAGTGGTCAGAATTGTAAAGAGATCGGTATGGCATGGATAGAATTAACAAAGGATGATTATGCGCCGGCATTGGCTGGATATGATTACGCAAATGTGGAAATTCTGTATCAGGTTCTGAAAAGTGCAGGGTCTCTGGATATCCGCAAACTGTGTGCGGCTGCAGATGCTCTGGACGTAGATACTATTATAGGAAATATCTCCTTTAATGAAAGACATTATTCGGAGCAGAAACTTATAACCGGTCAGTGGGATTATAGATTTGGCACATGGACCCAGAATATTATAGCCAATACGCAGGTACCGGATTGCCCCGTGACAGAAACGATAAAAATTCTTCAGTAGGTATTGGACAGCATATATAATTATAGAAAGCCGGTGGACAGAAATCTGACTGCTGTGATGAAATACCCCATTTATGAAATAAAAAATATAGCTATAAAAACTGAAATATATACAGAAAAGGACAAATAAACAGAAGATTTCGACAAATGAGAACGGTATCATATAAGAAATTGATAAAGATAAAAATATAAATTGTGCACATTTTTTCTATAAAAAATCATATAGAAAAACAAAGTGTAAAATATGCATAATAAATACAACAAAATTTTATGCAACTTTGTACACACTTTTCTGTTGATATCGCATATAATAACAACTGTAAAAACCCCCAATACATTATATAGTTTTTTGCTACACCCCATAGTAAAAAATACCTTCTCCTTAAAATGGCAGCTGAACGATGGCTGCCATTTTTTCATTTTCACGGAAATATCCTTTCTTAAAAAAATGATATTGATGTAACAAAGGTTAAACAGATATGATGCCAGTTAAAAAACTTGTATATCTTATATATTAAGGCAGATTTACTTCAGTTTGTGTATGATTACTCAGGTTAGTTGATAAAAAATATCAGTTGCGATAAAAAATATCAATTAAGAGATTTTTATAGAATTGTTAAAAAAAAAGGTATATAATCTTTGTTACCAGCATGGCAGAATAGTATGTTATGCAGGGAAATAATCATTATACAAAAATAAATATTGATAATAAGGAGGAATATTATTATGGCAACAAGAAAATTTAACTTTAACAGAGCAGCAGCAGGTAAAGTGGGTCTGGTAGCAGCAGGATTTTTAGCAGGTACTGCAGGTATCAAACTTCTGTCCAGCAAAGATGCGAAGAAAGTTTACACAGGATGTACAGCAGCAGCTCTGAGAGCAAAAGACTGCATTATGAAAGGTGTTAATACTGTTCAGGAAAACGCTGGTGATATCCTTGCAGAAGCAAAACATATTAATGAAGAGAGAGCAGCAAAAGCAGCAGAAGTTGTAGAAGATACTGCAGAAGAGACTGTTGAGGAAGCAACAGAAGAGTAAGTCGATTTTATAAGATAACAGGTTTTCTAAATAATATTGATATTACTTTCGTTAAATGGCAGGAAGATAGCATGAAAATATATTTTTAAAGCTATTTATGTCGCCAGCCGAGGGCAGCGAAATGGTTATTAATATTAAAATATTATAAAAACAAATGAATAAAAGTCAGGAAGGATAACTATGCGTTTTTCTATTAAGCATGATATTCCGGGACGTATTCGTATTCATTTTATGCAGGAGCGTATGACTTTTGAACAGGCAGATACGCTCCAGTATTTTCTGGATTGTCTGGATGGTGTAAAACAGGCAAAGGTCTATGAACGTACAGCGGACGCAGTGATCAGTTATACGGAGTCCCGGGAAACGCTGATTGCTGCACTGAGCGCATTTCGGTATGAGAACGTAGATGTTCCAGCTGAAGTGCTTTCTAATTCCGGAAGAGAAATGAATGCGTATTATCAGGAAAAGCTGGTAATGAAAGTGGTATGGCGTTATACCAAGAAACTTTTTGTGCCGGCTCCGATACGGGCAGTGCTGACCACGGTTTCAGCGGTAAAATATATCTGGAAGGGTATTAAGACGTTGTGTAAAGGCAAGCTTGACGTATCTGTACTGGATGCTACATCCATTGGCGTATCTGTCTTCCGCGGAGACTTTAATACCGCAGGATCTGTAATGTTCCTGCTTGGCATTGGAGAGATTCTGGAAGAGTGGACCCATAAAAAATCAGTAGATGATCTTGCAAGGACAATGGCCTTGAATGTAAGCAAAGTATGGGTTGTAAGTGACGGGCAGAATATTCAGGTTCCGGTTTCAGAAGTAAAAGATGGCGATCAGATTGTTGTTACAATGGGCAACATGATTCCGTTTGATGGTATCGTATCTTCTGGCGAGGCGATGGTAAATCAGGCAAGTCTTACAGGTGAATCTGTACCGGTAAGGAAAGCAGAAGAGAGTGCTGTATATGCGGGTACTGTTGTAGAAGAGGGTGAGATTACAATTCTTGTAAAACAGTCCTCCGGCTCCAGCAGATATGAGAAGATCGTGAAGATGATCGAAGAATCTGAGCAGTTCAAATCTGCACTGGAAAGCAAGGCAGAGCACCTTGCAGACCGTCTGGTACCGTATACATTACTGGGAACAGGCCTGACATGGTTGTTTACGAGAAATGTAACCAAAGCGCTTTCCGTGCTTATGGTTGATTTCTCCTGTGCGATGAAACTAGCTATGCCAATCTCTGTATTATCTGCGATCCGTGAGGCAAGTACTTACCAGATTACAGTAAAGGGCGGAAGGTTCCTGGAAGCAATTGCAGAAGCAGATACGATCGTATTTGATAAGACAGGTACACTGACCGAGGCAAAACCGACAGTTGTGGATGTTGTTCCGTTCATTGACCGCAGTGCCGATGATATGCTTCGTGTGGCAGCTTGTCTGGAAGAACATTTCCCTCATTCAATGGCCAAGGCTGTTGTAAATGCAGCAAAGGAAAAAGGCCTGAAACACGAGGAAATGCATACAAAAGTAGAATATATCGTAGCACACGGCATTTCTACAACCGTAGAAGGAAAACGTGCGATTATCGGAAGTTATCACTTTGTATTTGAAGATGAGAACTGTGCAATCCCGGATGGTATGGAAGAGAAATTCAACCAGCTTCCGGAAGAGTGCTCACATCTGTATCTGGCCATTGAAAATCAGCTTGCCGCTGTTATATGTGTAGAAGATCCGCTTCGTAAAGAAGCCGCAGACGTAGTAAAAGCGTTGAAACAGGCTGGTATCGGAAAAGTGGTCATGATGACCGGCGACAGTGACAGAACTGCAAAAGCGATTGCTGCAAGGGTAGGCGTTGATGAGTATTATTCAGAAGTACTTCCGGAGGATAAGGCAAACTTCGTGGATGCAGAACGTCAGGCAGGAAGAAAAGTTATTATGATTGGTGATGGCATCAATGATTCCCCTGCATTGTCAGCAGCAGATGTAGGTATTGCCATCAGTGATGGCGCTGAGATTGCAAGAGAGATCGCTGATATTACTATCAGCGCAGAAGATCTCAATGAGATCTTGATTCTGAAGAATCTGAGTGATCATTTGATGAAGCGCATCCATGGAAATTATCGTTTTATCGTAGGATTTAACACCGCGCTGATCGTACTCGGTGTGTGCGGCATTATACAGCCGACAACATCTGCATTGTTCCACAATACATCAACATTGCTGATCGGACTGAAGAGTATGCAGAATCTGCTTCCGTCATAAAGTAAAATCGGATGGACAGACTATATGAAAGATAAAATCCCAGTACAGATATTGGAAAATGTCTGTACTGGGATTTTTGTATGGAAATTTTCATGGATAGATTTTATGAAAGATAACTATTAAATGTCATAATGTGGCTGATCCAGCTCTGCAGGACGCTCTTTTAATGCATAAGCAAGGTTGATGGCATGATCGGAACAGCGCTCCAGATCAGTTACCATATCCGAGAAGATAACACCGCTGAGTGGGTTGCAGAAGGAATTCATGATTCGTTCTACATGATTATTGATCAGTGACTTCTCATGGTCATCCACATGCTGCTCCAGAAGTTCAATGTCGTCCAGTTTGCTGTAATCCTCGGTCTCGAAGATTTCCAGTGCCAGATACACGGCTTTGACAGTATCATCTGCCATATCCTTTAATTCCCGTGTGGCAACATCGGTCATTTCTGCTTTTTTTGTATTCATCTGTTCCACATATTCCACCATATTTTCAGCATGGTCGGAGAGTCGTTCGATATCGGTAACAGCAATGGTCATCATAGATACCCTTCGCATATTTTCCGGGGAGAGATCCAGAGAACGCAGCTGAACCATAGCTTCAGCGATGGAGTGGTTCAGGATATTGACGCTTTCTTCATGGGAACGTACAGATTCTGCTTTGGCAGAACTGTAATCAAAGAAACAGTCTAATCCGCGTTTTACATTATCAGCAGCGATACGTCCCATGCGACAGATCTCTCTGTGGGTCTGGCTCAAAGCAACGCTTGCCGGTACTTTGGTAAGCTGTGTCATGTAAGCAAGAGAGCGGTCTTTGATCTGCTGATTCTCCTCCGGGCGGATCGGAATGATAATCTCTGTTAATTTTACAAGTTTATTTGCAAATGGAAGTTCAATCAGAACAGCTGCAATTGCAAAAATGGTATGTGTATTGGCGATCTGACGACCGACATCCCCAGGAGACAGGTTCTGGATCAATGTCAGGATTATTGGGAAGATGTTGATCAGCGCAATCAGGATTCCGGCACGGAACAAGTTAAACAGTAGGTTCAGTAAAGCAGAACGTTTACCATTTCTGTTAGCAGTCAGTCCAGCCAGAAGGTTCGGAGTTACGGAACCGATTGCTGCACCAATTACAAGATATACAGCTACGTTGTAGGATAAGATTCCCTGTACGGCAAATGCCTGAAAAATAACCGTTGCAGAAGAAGAACTCTGCAGCAGGGCAGTAAAGGCGATACCGAACAATACAGCCAGCGCCGGGTTACTTAATGTTCCGAGGAAGGTGGTAAATCCCTCACTCTGGGACAGTGGCTGGATGGCAGTTTTCATCATGGTAATTCCCTGGAACAGCATACCAAATCCCATGATGACAGATCCGACATGCTTGATTAAATTCTGTTTGATAAATAGATACATGACAGCACCGCCAAAGAGCAACAGTGGCGTGAAAGCACTCAGATTGAATGCTGTGATCTGTGCTGTGATCGTGGTACCGATATTGGCACCCATGATAACGCCGATCGCCTGGGTAAGCTTCATCAGACCTGAGTTGACGAAACCGATTACCATGACATCGGTGGCAGATGAACTCTGTACAAGCATTGTCATGCCGAGACCAACCAGAACGGCGACTATCTTATTTTTCGTTGCGTGCTCCAAAATAACCTGGAGATTGTCTCCACAGGCATTTTTAAGTCCGGAAGACATAATTGTCATACCAAAAAGAAAGAGGCCTACGCCTCCCAGCAACGAAAAAACTTCCACTATAGACATATGTTTTTTCCTCCGTTGTTAAAAAGATATAGCTCACATACAGTTCTATCATACCAGTATTTTTTCTGTTTGTCTTTAAAATGTTAAATAAATATTAAAAATAGGTAAATTATAAGAAAATCATGCGCGATTTATAAAAAAATTTGCAAATAATACCAAATTTGTGGAAATCAAGGGAAAAAGGTATACAAATCATGCCCTTTGCAAAATATAAAATTCGTGTTAAACTGGACAAATACAAAGGAGAGTAGAGAATTTGCAGGTTTATATTGATTATTTTACCGGGCACTGGCAGGATTATCTGCTGTTGTTCTGGCAGCATATATATATCAGCGCCTTTGCGGTAGTCATCGCTGTGGCGATTGGCGTTCCCTGCGGCCTTTTGTGCCTGAAACAGCCAAAGATCAAAAAGTTTATCAATACATTTTTCAGTACATTGAGGATCATTCCCAGTTTGGCAATCCTTGTAATATTGATCCCGATTATGGGAATCGGTGTTAAACCGGCGCTTACAGCTCTTGTGGTACTGGCGGTGCCGCCAGTGCTGATACAGACAACCCTTGGATTTTCAAAAGTGCCGTCTTTTATGATGGAAGTGGCGGCAGCCATGGGAATGGATGAGAAAAGAGCATTTTATCAGGTGCAGTTTCCCCTTGCCTTTCCTTATATAATGGGAGGCATTAAAATGGCGGCATCGGAAGTCATTGCCAGCGCGGCACTGGCGGCATATATTGGCAGTGGTGGTCTGGGCGTGCTGATCTATAACGGCATCAGTCTGATGAAGACGGAATATCTGGTCATCGGCGGTGGTTCTGTGGCGGCGCTTACGCTGGTGTGTAATCTGATCCTTGGAAAAATAGAGAGGAAATATTCGTTTCGGTAGTAAGTGTTTATAGTGCCGTTGTTTTATGAAGGAAAAAATGCAATTATGTTGCGAGCTGTTTGAAGGTAAAATGTATTTTCGGAATCTTTTTAACAGATTATTCGAAAGTATGGTTAGATAAAAAATGGAGGATTTTCAAATGAAAAAGAAAATGTTAGCGCTGCTTCTTGCTGCAGTATCCGTGACAGGACTGGTAGGAATGACCGGCTGTCAGGGAAAAGGAACTAAAAACAATGGAAGCAGCAGTCAGGAGGCAGAATCCAACAGCAGTAAAAAAGGTTCTGATAAAGGAACGATCATTGTTGGTTCCAAAGGTTTTACCGAGAACCTGATCTTAAGTGAACTGTATGCGCTGGCTCTGGAAGACGCAGGCTATAAAGTGGATAGACAGTTCGAGGTGTCCAATGCGGTCATTCATGAGTCTCTGTGCGAGGGCGAGATCGATCTGTATCCGGAATACACAGGTGTTGCGTTGATGACGATTCTGGAACAGCCGATGCAGACAGATCCGGAGGAAGTATACACAACCGTGAAAGATATGTATGCACAGAAATATAACCTGAATGTTCTCAATATGTGTCAGGCAAGTGATGGAAATGGTCTTGCAATTCGTGCTGATGTAGCAGAAAAATACGGCATCAAGACAATTTCAGACCTGCAACAGCATGCTTCTGATATCCGTTTTGGAAGTACTTCTGATTTTATGGAACGTGAGGACGGCATGATCGGGCTGGAACGTGTCTATGGCAAATTTGATTTTAAAAGCACAAACAGTTTTGATAATGCTTTAAAATATCAGGTTATGAGCAGCGATGAAGTGGATTGTGTTCCGGGTTATACTACCGATGCACAGCTGAGCAGTGATGAATTTGTGCTTCTGGAAGATGATAAGCAGCTCTGGCCGCCATATAATATTATTCCGGTTGTTCGCCAGGAGATCATTGACCAGTATCCGGAAGTGGCAGAGATCATCAATGCAATCAGTGCAAAACTGGATACGGCGACGATGACTGAGCTGAATGCAAAAGTAGATATTGATAAAGAAGAGTATGACGATGTGGCAGAGGATTTTTATGAGGAAAATATAAAATAAAAGAAATTCTGGAAAGTGGATTTTTGATATTTTATGTTTGGTGTGTATAGAGAAACGTTGATGTTTTTACAGTTTGCCAATTACGAATAAATTTTCAATATATCAGGATAAATGATTAACAGATATTTTATATGGAAGTAATCAGATTTGTATAGAAGGGAGAAATATCTGTTTTTTGTGTTGCAAAGTTAAAATTTAAAAGAAGGAATATTAAAACAAATTAATTTGAGGAAACAGATTGGAAGAGAAGAAGACAGAAAATTGTGTGAATAAAAGACGGAAAGAGCTGATCCGTATTTTCGAAATCCCGGAGATCGGTGTGGAGATCATAGATCAGATTCTGACACCACAGGAGCAGGAGATCCTGCTTCTGCTGGATAAATCGGGAAGCTACAGCAATAGTGAATTGCAAAATATGCTGACCCAAAATGATTTTACGGAAAACGCGAAGGAAGCAGAGTCTGTCGTCAGAGAATTGTTTCGCAGAGGTGTGTTGAACCGGACGGCGGATGGCGAAGATTTTTGTACCGGAACGTTTTACGGAAGACTGGATATTTTTGCCACAGATGAGGTGGAGGCTTATGACAGGCTTTCCCGAGAACAGAAGGAACGACTGGACGAATGGTATTTTGGTGCATATCTGGACTGGATCAACAGTCTGGATGCAGAGCATCCTACAGATGATGAGGTACTTCCGCTGGATGAGGTGCTGGACTGGATCGACAGGAGAGAGGATACGCCATATCTGGCAGATTGTGACTGCCGCAGGCTGATTCAGAACTGTGACAATCCGGTCAATACCTGCATTACTTATCGGACGGCGCCGAATTCCTTTGTGAAACGTGGACTTTTGAAACCGATCACAAAAGAAGAGGTGAAGGAAGTGGTTCGCCGGGCTGATAGACAGGGGCTGATCCATACAGTTAATTCCGGCGGTATCTGCAGCTGCTGCACGGATTGCTGTTATCTGTTCCGGGCAGCGCAGTCAAGGGATAGTGTGGGAGTCTGGCCGGCGGTCACTTATCAGGTTCAGGTAGATAGTGAGAAGTGCGTGAACTGTAAAGCATGCATCGGCCGATGCAGATTTTCTGTCTTGGGCAGTGACGGAGAAAAAATCGTGGCAGATACAAGAAACCATACCTGTGTGGGATGTGGACTGTGTGCAACGGTCTGTCCAACGGATGCATTATCTGTGGAAAAGAGGGAAAAAGAATGGGAGTAGCCGTAGAGTTTTGCGATGTAGTAAAAAGATTTCCCGGCGCAGAGGAAAATGCAGTGGATCATGTAAGTTTTCAGGTAAAAGAGGGCGAGCTGATCACGATATTGGGTACTTCCGGTTGTGGTAAAACCACATTAATGAAAATGGTAAATCGGCTGTACGAACCAACATCAGGAACAATCCGGGTGTTTGGGGAAGATATCATGCAGACGGATGCGGTCAATCTGCGCAGAAAGATTGGTTATGTGATCCAGCAGGTCGGATTGTTTCCGCATATGACGGTCGAAAAAAATATTGCAGTCGTTCCGGAAATCCTTGGATGGGAGGCAGAGAAAATCTCAGAGCGTGTCACAGAGCTTCTGACACTGGTCAATCTGGAACCGGCGACCTATCGAAAGAGATACCCATCGCAGTTGTCCGGAGGACAGCAGCAGCGTGTCGGACTTGCCCGTGCTCTGGCAGCGCATCCATCCATCATGCTTCTGGACGAGCCGTTTGGAGCCATTGATGCCATTAACCGGACAAAGCTGCAGGATGAGCTTTCGGAGATTCATAAAAAAGGCGGGTTGACCTGCCTGTTCGTTACTCATGATGTGACGGAAGCGTTAAAACTGGGCACTCGTATCCTGATTATGAATCAGGGAAAGATACAGCAGTTTGATACACCGCAGAATATTTTACAACATCCGGCCAATGACTATGTAGAGTCCCTTTTAAAATCAGTCATGGAAGGATTGAGCTTTTTTCAATGAGCAGATTTATTATATACACATCCAGACATTATGACAAACTGATCCGTGCATTATTACAGCATCTGGAAATGGTGGGAATTACATTGTTGATCTCTGTCGCATTGGCACTGGTCATTTCGTTGCTGATCATGGAACGGAAAAAACTGACGGAGTGGATTATCCGGGCATGGAGCATGGTCTATGCCATTCCCAGTCTGGCATTATTTGCGCTATTAATACCGGTAACCGGGCTTGGCATGAAGACGGCGATTCTGGTGCTGGTCATTTATAATCAATATATACTGGTAAGAAGTTTTACCCAGGGATTGTGCGGTATGGAACCGGCGGTTTTGGAAGCGGCAGAAGGAATGGGAATGACAAAATGGCAGATTTTTACGAAAGTACGGCTGCCGCTGGCGTTAGATGCTATGGCAGCGGGAATTCATATCGCAATCATTTCAACAATCGGAATCGCAACCATTGGGGCGACCATCGGAGCCGGCGGGCTGGGATCCATCCTGTTTGATGGCATGCGGACACAGAATGCGGTAAAGATTGTATGGGGAACGGTGCTGTCCGTCGCACTGGTGCTGGGAGCCAATGCGGTATTAAAACTGGCAGAGCGCAAGATAAAACAGAAAATATATCATTTGACAGATAATGTATGATATAATGAGCGCAAGAGAGTCAACATACTCGTATGATTGACGAACGGCGAATGCCGGCCATGAACCGTTTTTGTTCATGATATAAGGAAGATATTGAGAGTATTTATAAAGGGGTATAGTATGAACTATAGTGTAATTAAAAAATGTGATATTGCTGATGGACCGGGAGTGAGGGTAACTTTGTTCGTCTCCGGCTGCACCCACCATTGTATGGGATGCTTTCAGCCAGAGACATGGAATTTTTCCTTTGGAAAGCTGTTTGATGAATCCGTGGAACAGGAATTGTTGGATTGTCTGAATCCAGATTATATCCGTGGACTGACACTGCTTGGCGGTGAACCTTTTGAACCGGAAAATCAGAGAGTTCTGGTTCCATTCCTGAAAAAAGTAAGAGAAGCCTGTCCGAAAAAAGACATCTGGTGTTACAGTGGTTATCTCTGGGATGAACTGACTGGAAAAGAGACAGGAAGCGGCAGAGCAAGATGCGAAGTTACAGATGAGATGTTGTCCCTGATTGATGTTCTGGTAGACGGAGAATTTGTATTGGAACAGAAAAATATTTCCCTGAAATTCCGTGGTTCCGAGAACCAGCGGCTGATTGACCTGAGAAAGTCGGAAGAACAGGGAGAAGTTGTACTCTGGGATGAGTAAATTTGTTGACAAGATTTATCTGAAATGATAAGATAAATCTTGTTTTTGCGGATATGGCGGAATTGGCAGACGCGCCAGATTTAGGTTCTGGTGGGAGACCGTGCAGGTTCAAGTCCTGTTATCCGCATAGAAAAAGACGGAAAGCCTTGTAAATACAGGGTTTTCCGTCTTTTTTTCTTTGCTGTGGTACTAAAATGGTACTATTATTTATAATCTTTCTGATAAAGCCGTTCAAGTTTGTCAGATACCTCGCTCTGTTTTGAAGGGAACAGATGGGAGTATATATCCTGTGTTGTAGACACGTTTTCGTGACCAAAGCGTTCCGATACAAGAAAAGCAGAGGACGGATTGAAAACCCCACCTAATTCACAGTATGCATTGAATGCCCTTGCCATTGACAACCCTATAGAGTATGCTCGGTTGGCTTTGGCAGGCGATATGCAGGCATGGGTGGATGCAGAAGATTGTTTAGATGTGTGATAAATCAATCGTGAAAATTTTAGATACCTTATGGATGAATATATGGTAAAATTACTCATATGGCAGCCTTGTTCAAGAGACTATCAAATCAGAATTTGTAAGAATAAAAAGGATAAAGAAATGAGGGTTCAACAATTAAAATATATTTTGAAGGTAGCAGAAGTTGGCTCTATTACCGAAG